>CAYSPB010000348.1:1711-8513 GCA_964432695.1 uncultured Nannocystaceae bacterium | reverse complement strand
GGTGCCGTGCAACGTGTCGGGTTGACGCGCTTCGCGGGCGGTGGAGCGTGCTACATACGCGCGATGCTGCGCTGGAACCTCCATCGCATCGCGCCCATGCTCTTTGGAGCCGCCTTGCTCGCCTCGGCCTCGCGGACCGAAGCCAAGGGCAGCAAGTGCACGTACGTCGTGAAGAAGGGCGACACGCTCGCCCGCATTGCGCGACGCAAGGGCACCACCACCAGCGCGCTCATGAAGGCCAACCCTTCGCTGCGCAAGAACCCCAACCGTCTTCGGCCCGGGCAATCGATTCGCGTCTGCAAGGCGAAGCTCTACCAAAAGAGCTCCCCAAAGAAGTGCGGCAAGTCGGGACGCATCGTCATGCACGAGGTTGGCCAGGGCGAGACCCTCGGCGCGCTCGCGGCCAAGTACGACACCTCGGTCGCTGCGATTCGTCGCAGCAACAAGAAGCTCTCCAAGCGGCCCAACAACATGATCCGCAAGGGCGAATCGCTGCGGGTCTGCACCTCGCGGGGACCTCGGGCCAAAGAGACGCTCAGCGGCGGTCAGCAGCTTCCCGAAGGCGACGGCTACATTCGCCGGCGCCCCAACAACGCCTGGGGCAAGCCCGCCACGATTCACAGCATCGTCACGGCGATCGATCGGTACCACGAGCGCGTCGACGGTGCCGAGCCGGTGAAGATCGGAGACATCAGCCGCAAATCGGGTGGTCCGCTCGGTGGACACCTCTCCCACCAAAGCGGCCGTGACGTCGACGTCGCCTACGTGTTCGACGTCGAAGAAGGCGGTCGCAAGGTCGTGAACGTTCCCCGCAGTTGGGAGCTCGTCAAGGCGTTCGCGGAGGACGGCAACCTCAAGGTCATTTTCGCCGACTACGACCTGCAGGGCCGCTTGTACGAACATGCGCTCGCCGCCGGCGAGGATCCCGAGCTCGTCGACGCGCTGTTCGAGTATCCGCACCGCGGAAGCTCGCGCGCGCTCATCTATCACTGGCGCGGCCACGCCCGGCACTTCCACGTCCGGTACCGCCGCAATGCGGTCATTCAAGACACCTGCGAAGAGCTGCCCGGAACCGTGGTCGTGGACCGCGACGGGCACTGGGGCCGCGTGCTTCAGCAGGGAACGCTGGGCCCCACCATGTTGCCTGCGCACTGGTGCGGCGACGGCACGCCCACCGGCTGAAGACGGCAGCACCAGCCCCCACCTTGCGGTAGTCTGTGGGGGTGACGACCCACACTGCAGGCCTGGGAACTTGGGGGGTAACCGCGGCGCTTCTGGTTGGCTTGGCCGGCTGTAGCGTGACTGTCAACGGGGGCGACACCGACGGTGAGACCGACACGGACACCGACCCGACCACCGGCGTCGACCCGACCACCGGGGGCGGGGACACCTCGGCGGAGCCGACCTCGGCAGCGTCGACCGACGGCGGCAGCACGACCGACACCCCAACCACCAACGACCCGGAGACCACGTCCACGACCACCGGCGACGGCGACGATACGACCGGCGGCGGCGTAGATGCGAACTGCAACTTCAGCGAGGACTTCGAAGGCATCCCCGACGGCGATCCATGGCCCGACAACTGGGTCGCGGTGGGCAACGGCGTGGCTGCAGCCGACGTGGTTGGTGGGCGCGGCCGCCTGCGCTCGGTGCTCTCGGGGTACTCCCTCGCGCGCATCACCACCTTCGACGTCGACTGCAGCGAGGTCGACGCGTGGGTCACTTTCCAGTTCACCGACGGCAACACGCAAGGTATGGGCCTGTACGCGCGCAACAACGGTGGCTTCCTGCGAGACACCGATCCATGGGGAGAGGGCTACGCAGCGTTCGCAGAGGCATTCCGGACCCCGGTCGGCATTGGGCTGTGGCGCGAGGTTGAAGGACGCGAGCAGAACCTTCCGCCCGTCGAGGGTTTCCCGCTGGAAGCCGGCGTGGACTACCGCGTGCACTTCCGACTGACCCAGCAGGATGAGACGACCAGCCTGCTGCAGACCAAGATCTGGCTCGCATCGGACCCCGAACCCGACGAGTGGAACACCGAACGCACCGACACCACCGCATCGCTGCAAAATGTCGGCGGCGCCCTCGCCCTCGACGCGTGGAGCAGTGACGTCGCTGCAGGAGGCGAGACCGCGTTCCTGCTCTTCGACGACGTGCTGGTCCAGCCCGCTCGCTGACGACGCTAGCAGCCGCTGCTACCGTTGCGGAATGCAGGGGTGGCGGCGCGTCTTGGTGGTGGCAGCAGCGAGTCCGACGGCGTGCTCGGGCGAACCCAGCGCCGCCGAAACCGACGGCGGGTCGGGCAGCAGCTCCACCACCGGCGCAGCGTTGAGCAGTTCATCCTCGACCGCAGCAGACGCCACGGGACCGGCCGAGACCGGAGAAGCCCTGCCCTCTTGCGGTGGTGCCATCGCCAATGCGCTGCTGGCCTGCTTCGAAGACTACGCGGTCGAGCAGCGCGAATGCCACGAGGACGGTGCCCCCTGCGAGGACGACAACGACGTGCTCGTCGACGCCCGTGAGCACATTCGTGCCGAGGTGTACGCCGCCTGCGAAGAGGGCGAGTTTCGAGGACTGAGTCTCGATGCGGTGGCCGGCCGCATTCAAGCCGTTTGCGCGTCGGAGTCGGCTTCGCTGGCGTGGCGCACGTTCGGAGGGCCGCAGGCAAGCGTGCTCCAGAGCGCTGCGGGCGACGAGCTGACCTGCATCGATGCGGCGTACGGAAGCGGCGCAATTTTCATGCGCGAGCTGCTGGGTCCGCTGTACCAATGCCTGTTGACCGATCAATGCGACACCGAAGACGCCGACGCTGAACGTGACGCGCTCGAGGGCGTGGCCGTGGACGAGATCACGGCCGCATGCGACGACCTTTCGGGGTTGATCGCGCTGACGCCCACCGACTTCGTCGAGCGGGCGTCTCACCAGGTCGACTGCATCCTCGCCGCGAGCATGGACGACCCCACGGCCATCGACCTCGACTGCGGACCGAGCAACGTGGACTTCGACGCGGACCGGGGCGAGTGGTCGCAGGTCGTTGTCGACGGCGACAAGTGGGGCACGCTATGCGGCGACGAAACCGAGTACGCGTTTTGGATCCGCCCCGCGCCCGAAGGCGAGCCGCTCGACCGCGTCTTGATCGCCCTCCAGGGCGGCGGCGTGTGCCTGTTCGAGGAGGATTGCGCCGCGCGCCTCGAATCCTCGCCGGACCTGTTCAGCGCGCGCGACGACATGCCCTTTGGATCGGGCATCGCCTCCGATGACCCCGAAGACAGTCCGTTCGCGAACTGGACGAAGGTGTACCTGCCCTACTGTACCCAAGACGTGTTTGCGGGCGGCGGCGTGATCGAAGACCTCGGCAGCATCTCCGTCCCGCGCTATGGCTCGGTCAACCTGCGGAGCTCGCTGCAGATGGTGCGCGACTTCCTGTGGCGCGAGCTCGACGAGGAACGCGGCGCCGGCTACCGACCTGACCAACTCATCGCGCTGTTCGGCGGGTTCTCGGCAGGCGCCTACGGGACGAACTACAACTATCACTGGCTACTCGACGACCTGCAGTGGCCCCGCACGGCTGCGTTCCCCGACGCTGGACTCGGGCTGGACAACGGCAGCCCTGTGGGCGTGAGCGGCTTGGGGCTGCTCAAGATCCCCGCCTGGGGTATGGAGCCCAACCTGCCACCGTATTGTTTCGCGGGAGAGTGCGCCGTGGGGCCCGTGCTGTTCGAGGCCCTTTCCGAGCGCCTGCAGCAGGTTCCCGAGCAGCAAATGCTCGTGCTCAGCAATCCTCGCGACGCGATTCAGCAGGGCGATGCGTTCTTCGAAGACGAGGCAACCTGGATCAACGAGATGCGGACCGCATACTGCGAAACGTCGTCACTCCCTGGCATCCACTGGTACTTGACCTCCGTCGCCGATGAGAGCGTACACGTAGTCTCACTTCGCCCCGAGCTGTGGGAGGCCGAAGTCGCAGGGGAGACCATGCGCGACTGGTTTGCGCGAGCGATCGACGACCCCACCTCCCTTCAAAGCCGGGCCGAAGAGTCGGACTTCGCCACGCAAGTTCCGGGCGTCGAGCCGTTCCCGTGCGAAGTTGCGCCGTGAGCCTTGCACGTGCAATGAACGAGAGTCCCTCTCGGTTGAACGCCATCATGCGACCCGCCCTGCTCTCCCTCCTCGTCGTGCTCGCGGGCTGCGATGTCCTGGACGACCCCAAGGTCGACGACGCGATCGACAAGGCCGGCAACGCCTTCGACAAGGCCGAGAAAGGCGCACGCAAGGGATACGGCAAGGCCGAACGCGAGGTACGCCGCGGGGCAGCCAAGGCGGGGCGCGAGGCCAAGCGCGGCTATGCCAAGGCCGAAGCCGGCGCGCGACGAGGCTATGCCAAGGCCGAAGCCGGCGTGCGCGAGGGTGCGGACAAGGCCGGCGATGCCCTCGGGCGCGCAGGCTCCAAAGCCATGGAGGGCTATGACCGGGCCAAGGACCGAGTGACCGCCATCGATTGGGTGCAAGCCTTCGACGCAACGAAGGACGGACTCGCGCAGGCAGGCGACGCTCTGAAACCCGACGATGGTCCGGCGCCCGCAGATGCGTGGTGGACTCGCGGTCCCGAGGCCATCTCGTGCACGAAGATGCGCTGCACCGTCGCGCCCTGGTTCGTCTCGGCCGCGCGCAGCAATCCCACGCGTCTGATGGGCGACGTCGAGATCCTGACCGCCCCCGACGACTCCGGCTGGCTGCTGCACGACGTGAAGACAGACACCGCGGCCCACGCCATGGGCTTCCGTGCGGGTGACGTCGTACGCACCGTCGACGGACATCCCTTGACCGACGGCCTCGACCGTCTCGAAGTCCTCGCCGCCCTGCGGAGCAAGTCCGAGGTTCGGGCCACGTTCGTCCGGGCCGGTGAATCGAAGCCCGTCACGCTGACGGTGGTCTTCGAAGCCGACTGAGTTCTGGTCGATATGCGACGCGTCACGGCTCCGTTCGAAGGGCCATGACACGTACTTATGTTTCGCTGTTGCTCAGCCTGGTCGCTGGATGCACCGCAGCCGTGACCGAAGATGAACCGTCCGCCGCGGACACGTCGTCGAGTTCTTCGGATCCCGCACCTGAAGCTGCATCGACGACCACGGGCGAGACCGAGGAAGAAGATGACGACCTCTCCACGAGTTCGACCACCTCGTTCGAGGAGGAGTCATCGACGGGCATGGGTTCGACCGACGCGTCCGAGACGTCGACGGGAGATGTTGCGGCGTGCGGCTCCCCTTTGATCGACACCGAAGACCGCCTCGAAGTTCTCGCGTCTCCGATGCGCGGAAATCCGGATGGTCTCGTCACCATCGTGATCTGGACGGGATTCGGAGATCCCTTCTCTCGCGACGTGCAGGCGACACTGGCGGAACTTCTGGCCGGCCCGCTCGGAGAGGAGATTCGAGTCGTCGCCAAGCAGTACCCACTGCCGTTCCAAGACCCCGACGAGGTCATGGCGCGGGCCGGACTCGCCGCCCACGCGCTGGGTTCGTACTGGGCGTTCAACGACGCCATGTTCGCGTTCGACGGAGATATCGATGCCTCCATCATCGACACGGTCGCAACCGACGTTGGGCTCGACCTCGAAGCGTTTCACGCCGCGATGCTCAGCCCCGAGGTCGCCGAACAGCTCGCCGCCGACCAAGCCCTGTTCAGCGACCTCGAAGCGTTTCACGCCGCGATGCTCAGCCCCGAGGTCGCCGAACAGCTCGCCGCCGACCAAGCCCTGTTCAATCAGGTCGGAGCATCTGGAACGCCGAGCTGGGTCGTCAACGGGGCCTTCTTCGTGGGCGCCCAAACGCTCGACGTTTTCTCCGACGTGGCCGCGGACCAGCTCGATGCGATGAATGCGGCAATCGAGGGCGGCTCGAGCCCGTGCGAGGCCTATGCTTCGCGGCTCGACGCGCAGCTCCCTTGAGGCTCAGCCCGTCGCAATACCGCGGCGAATGGCGGCCATCGGCGCGTCATCGTCAAAGGTGACTGAGTCGTCGTCGTGACGAATCACGCCGAGTTCCTGCCACAGGCGCTCGAGGTCGACGTCGCCCGGTGCCATCGCCATACGCTCATAGAGCTGCGAGATGGTTGGCGTCCCGGTGCCCCGGTCGCACGCTTCGCAAACCTGTGCGGGCTCCCACATCTGTCGCGCATTGGCGCCCATCGATGCGATGTGAAGCAGCGCGGTGTCGAGCGAGGCGCGGTTGTTGGTGCTCGCGCGAACTTCGATGTCTGCCATCATCCAAAACAGCGCGCCGCCCCAATACGTGCGACCCCAGGTTCGCGTATGGGCGAGCCCGCGGTCTCCGTCTCGCGGGCGGCCGTAGTCCATCGACGCGCTCAAGCGCTCCCAAACTTCAGCCTCGGTGAGGTTGCCCGCCCGCACCCGTACGACCTTCTCGAGGTAAGTCGACAGCCCCTCCTGCATCCAGCGATGCTCGTCGGTGAGGTCAGGGAAGGTGGCATGGAGCATTTCGTGCACCATCACCCAGTCGCGCTCCAGCGAACGCGACGACGTGCGCCGGCCGACCGACACCCGGATCCACCGACCCCGACGGTGACTGCCAAAGCCCACGCCACCGCGACCCCGGGGCACGATGGTGATCTCAAGATCCGGCACCGGAAGCGTACCGCCGTAATAGTCGGCGATCATCTGCGCAGACGTGCCGACCCACTGCTCGTACCGTGCTCGCGGCAGGTTGGGCGGTTCGCCGTCGAACACGACCGAGAGGTCCGCGCCGCCGACGGTCAGCACGCCATCGCGAGCGGGGCTGGGCCC
>CAYSPB010000348.1:0-1701 GCA_964432695.1 uncultured Nannocystaceae bacterium | reverse complement strand
GCTTCGCGCGCGCAGCCACCGGACAGCGCACTAACCGCAGCTCCCCACACGAACGCACGACGCCTCACCGGAGGGCAATCGCCTACCACGCCCCCGCGGTTACGGCTGCGGTAGGTTCGCCGCGATGGCTCGCCGCTTCTTCGCGCTCTTGGCACTCTCCGCTGCGTTCGCCTGCACCCCCGACATCAACATCTACGTCGAAGACGACGACGATGACGACGAGGCGATGACCAGCGGGTTCGACACCGACATGCCGATGACGAGCGCGGGCGGCTCGGCGACCAACGCGAGCGCCGGCTCGGGCAACGCGACGGCATCGGGCGGCGATCCCACCGGCAACGCGACCGCCGATCCATCCGGCGGAGACCCCACCAGTGACGGAGGTGGCGAGTCCTCGGGCGGCGACGCTCCGGCCGAACCGTATCCACAGCCCGTCGACGGCGCCTGCCCCGAGGGGTTCGGATACAACTTGGACGACGGATTCGAGTTCTGTGGCTTGCAGTGCAGCGACACGGGCGCCTGTCCGGGCGCCACCAGCGGCACCGTCTCGACCAGCTGCGTGTTCAACCCCGAGAGTTCGGCCGAGCCCTGCGAATCCGACACGTGCGAGCTGCCCGAGGAGTCGTGCTTCTTCGGCGCGTGCGCGCTACCGCCGACCCACTGCGCCGTGCTGTGCTCCAGCGAAAGCGCCGTTTGCCCCGATGGCATGGAATGCAGCAACAACAACGTCTGCCGCTTCCCTGCCGGGTGAGTCGCACCACGACTTGCCGTTGATGGTGACGGGCGGCTACGGTGCCGCCGGCTGCGCGCATGCTCTCCATCGCCTACAAAATCGCCAAGCCGGTCCTCTTCAGTCTCGACCCCGAGCGTGCCCACACGCTGACGATGTCGATGGTCGAGCGGTTCGGCGGCTTGGTGCCGCGGCATCAGCCCGATCCAAAGCTCGCGGTCACGATCGCCGGCGTCGACTTTCCGTCCCCCGTTGGCCTTGCTGCAGGCCTCGACAAGGAGGGCATCGGTCTTCCCGTGTGGCAGCGACTTGGCTTTGGATTTGCCGAGATCGGTACCATCACGCCCAAGCCCCAGCCGGGCAACGCCAAGCCCCGGATCCATCGTTTCCCGCGGCATCGCTCGATCGTCAACAGCATGGGCTTTCCCAGCGAGGGCGCTGACGTGGTGCTCGCGCGGCTGACCGCGCTACGGGGCTCGGGCAAGTGGCCGACGTTTCCCGTCGGCATCAACATCGGCAAGAACAAAGACACGGAACCCGCAGACGCGCCAAAGGACTACGCGATCTGTGCGCGCACCTTCGCGTCGTTCGCCGACTACCTCGTGGTCAACGTCTCCTCGCCCAACACCCCCGGCCTGCGTGCCCTGGCCGAGGCCGAGAGCCTGCGGAAGATCCTCGACGCGTCGATTGAGAACGCCGACGGCAAGCCCGTCTTCGTGAAGGTATCCCCCGACGCGCACCCCGATGACCTCGGCCAATCGGTCGAGGCTTCGGTCGCAGCCGGCGTTGCCGGGGTCGTCGCAGCGAACACGACCGTCACCCGCCCCGCCGGCATCGGCGAGGGTCTGCCGGGCGGTCTCTCGGGCCTGCCACTCCGAGACATCGCCCGGGCTGCGATTGGCCGCACCGTCGAGCTCTGCAAGCCGCACGATCTGCCCGTCATTGGCGTTGGCGGTGTCGCAAGCCCTGAG
>CAYSPB010000347.1:0-8519 GCA_964432695.1 uncultured Nannocystaceae bacterium | reverse complement strand
CGACCGCGGCTTGAGTTCGCTTCATGCGGCAACTTTCTTGAAATCCACCGGAAACGAATCCCAGCCGAAGGAGAAGCGCGAGCAAGGATCGGGGACGTGTCGTCTTCATGCAGGAGTAGCCCGGCGCAGCCCCGCGGGGATCAGATCAATTTCACGGGAGTGGGGCACGGCTGCTGACGTCCGCGAACGCGCGGCGGTCTCCGTAGACAAAACGAGGTCTGCAGGTGCCTCCTGCCAGGTGAACACCTTGTCCAGTTCGTCGTCGCCAAGCAGCGGACGGTGTGAGTAGTGGGCGGACGATGGCGCCACCGTGAACCGAGCGTTGTGGCCCGCCCTGTAGTCGTCCAGGTACGGGTTCTCGGCCTCCGGGTCGAATCTCTCGGAGTCGCATCTCCCTTCATCAGACGATCCTGGAGCGTCGAACTCGAACTTTCAACGCGCCATCGTTGGGGCTCGGAAGCGGCACCCGACCTGGGGCCCGAAGAAGATCCACACGTGGCTCGAGAGGCGAGGGGAGCAGGTACCGGCGGTCAGCACGGTCGGCGAGATTCTTCGCCGCGAGGGCATGGTCGTGAAGCATCGGCGCAAACCCAGGCCCGGTGAGTACTCGAACGGCTTGTCGGCTCAGGACAAACCCAACGCGGTTTGGGGCGCTGACTTCAGGGGCTGGTTCCGCCTCGCGAGCGGGGGGCAGAAGTGCTACCCGATCACGATTTCGGACGGCTATAGCCGTTTACTTCTTCGCTGCAAAGCGCTTCGCCACGCTGATGAACTCGCGTGCCGCAAAGTGTTCGACGAGGCTTTCGTCGAATTTGGTCTGCCTGACACGATCCGTACCGACAACGGCACGCCGTTCTCGGCGGTGTGCGGCGTGAGCGCGTTGTCCGTCTGGTGGGTCAAGCTCGGCATCCGACCCGAGCGGATCACTCGCGGTCGCCCGACGGAAAACGGCCGTCACGAGCGCATCCACCGGACGCTCCAGGGCCACGTGATCAACGCGGGCAGGGTGCGTCGTACGAGCAGCGCGTCTTCGACGGCTTCAGAGCCGAGTACAACCTCGAGCGGCCCCACGAGGCCCTCGAGATGCGAACGCCCAGCACGGCCTTCGAGGCGTCTTCGCGGCGCTACCCAACGAAGCTCCGCTCGCCGGAGTATGGCGACGGCTGGGAGGTGTACCGAGTTCGCCGCGACGGCTCGATCATCATCCCGGGCCGTATTCTGCAACTGTCCAAGGTGCTCGCTGGCGAACCTGTTGGACTTCGGCTTCAGGATGACGGCTCCCACACGATCGCCTACGGCCCGTTGGTCCTCGGGACGCTGACAAGTGCTGGCCGACTTAACCGAGGCTCGCGTACATGATCCCGGTCCAAAACGTTCCCCATCATCGCGTTGAAACAACCCCCAAGTGAAAATCCGATAATGTATATTATGTCTAATCAAGGGGCGGGCCGAGTCTAGCTGGGGCGCGGCGCCAGAAACCGCCTACGCGGTCCCTGGTCCCCGTGCTGCGGCTACTCGCCCGCTGGCGTGAGGAGCTGGCGGTGCACGGTGCGTGCGGTGTCGAGGTCGCGGAAGAGGTTCGATGGGAAGCGACCTTTGATGGCCCCGAGCCGAAGCGCCGCGTCGGTGCACAGGCCGTCCGGCGTCCCGAAGCGGATGGCGCCGGTGAAGTAGCGCTGCACGAACTGCTTCGCCTGGGCCCCGTACTGTTCCGACATGTCCGGCGCGAGCCGGAACCCCGCCAGATTGATGAGGCAGAACCACGGCGTCCCGTTGCGCTTGGCGAGCCACGCGTCGCTCGCCTCGGTCATGACCTCAGCCCAACGCCGCAGCGAAGCCGCGTCGGATACGACGACGCCTTCCATGTGCATGACGCACGCGTCAACCTGATCATCGTCGGCGTACCAAATGCGCATGGTGCATGCTGGCCGGTTGGCGCAGAGAATTCAAGGCGTAGGTTCGGATGTTCTTCGGCCTCGGCGCACCCGGGTTGTATGGAGGCAGTCGATGCGGATACAACAACCGCGGCATCCGGAGAGCCCCGACATGGGAGTCAGGCCGGGACCCGGCATCAAGCGATCCGACGCTCGCGGCGGCCGTGGAGCGCTCCTCGGCCTCAATCCCGTTGCCGTAATCCTGCCAGGAAGGCGCTCACGACCGCGGCACCTGCGTGCACCGAGACCTGTGCGCATTCAAAGCCGTGGATGGGTCGGCTGCCGCGTCGAGCGACGATGCCGTCTCGCCGCCGGTCGACGTCTACCGCAGCCAGCTTGCCCAACTTCGAGTTCAGAAGCAGCCGTTCGGCGCGGACGTGTTCGTGTTCGGTCTCGTCGGCGCTCCGGAGAACTACCCGGACGTTGGCAGCATTGCGTACGCGCCGGGGCCCGACGCCGAAGACCCCAGCTCGTTCCAGGCCCGCTTCGGCATCGGTTCCGGCTGTGTGTCGACCCTCAGCGAGGCCGTCCCGCCTGTGCGGTTGCGCAGCCTCGTCGAGGATTGGTCGTGGAGCGACAAACGGCGATCACACAGCGCATTCTCGCGTACAGCCCGTGAGCGGCGCCCTACTCTGGGAACGCGAACCCGCCCGCCTCGTAGCAGCTGTCGACGGACGTCGCGCCGTCGAACGCCGACTCGATGCAGTCCCAGGTGGCCGAGGCGTCGGCCAAGTCGGCGCACTCCGCAAGGTCCGGCGCTTCGAGTACGCGAACTTCGCCCCACTCGGTCGTGCCCGCATCGAAGCCGGTGCGCTGATCGAGGGCCAGGTCGCCTTCGACATGCAGAACGCGCCCCCGGGACCGCGACTCGTTGCCGGGCTCCACGAGGTCCACTTCGAGCGACGTGGGCCCCGGACCTCCGGCGCCCTGGAGAAAGCACTGAAGCGCTTCGTCATCGTCGCCACCGGTGTAGCTGCCGCACGAGATGGGATCCGAGTAGAAGATGCGACCTTCCGCACCTTCTTCGAAGTACGTGCTGCACAGAGGGTGAACGCTCGAGCTGCTGTCGTCGTCGCACGCAGCAAGGGTCAACGATACGGCGATGAACGAAAAGGAGAGCCTAGCCATAGGTTCTCAACATGACACTTCCTCCCCGAGCCGCGACCCCGAACGACGTCGACTTCGTTCGATGCGGCATGCGTTTACAAACAACCGGGCAAGCGATAAGTAGCGATGCCCAGTTGTCCTGAATCCGGGAGACTGGAGAGAGCATCGTTCGCATGGACGCCTCGAAACCGCGCGCGGAGTGTCCTTGCGAGACATGCCGTTCGTCAGGGCGTTCGCCGGCGCTCGACTACGCATCTGGGACACCGACGGCACCAGCAGCGATGACGAGTCCTCCGGCGAACCCGACCTCGAGCCCTTCTACACCTGCGGAGTGGGAGGCCATTCGGTGACTGGGCGACCCGGGAGGTCCCTACCCCGAGGGCACCACCCTCGATGACGGTACGCCCGTGAGTACGGCGCGCTACGACTGCTGGGCACCGGACCCCGCCAAAGGCCCCTACCCGCTCGTCCTCGCGCTGCACGGCGATAGCGGCAACCCGGGGGCGACGAAGAGTGCCTCGGCGGGCGGTTGGGTTGGCGGCCAGCTCCTCTTCACGATGCAGGACACACCCTGGCTGCGGTGCAGTTCCGCTGTGGAGGCGCAACGGGGGCGGCTACACCGAGCCGAGCGACGCAGTCTGCAGGACGCCGGCGCGCTTCGAGATCGCCTCGAGCGACTTCCTGGACCATGCGGCCCAGACCACCGCAGCCTTCGTCACCGACCGCGGCCACGAGGTCGAGTTCCACGGCACGGAGTGCGGCGGGGCACAGCTGCGGCCAGAAAGAGGACTCCGCAGATGCGGTCTGGACGCTCTTCGAGTCGCGCCTGCACTGTGGCGCCGCCTTGCGATCCGGCTGCGGGGAAATCCCCACGCCCTGATCCGACCAGCGTGGGCTCTCTTTTTTTGAGAAATCGCGCAACCGGCCGCCATGAGCCTCGTCGTTAGGTCGCCATGCGAACGTTCGCTGCCCTCTCCCTCGCTTTTGCCCTGACCGCGACCGCCTGTGACGGCGGAGGGTCCTCCGGCGGCGCCTCCAACGGCCCCGACGCGGATGGCTTTCTCGCGATCCCGAACATCAGCGGCATGAAGGTCAAGGTTCCCGACGGCGCCAAGCCCAACGGTGTCGGCGGCGCGGCCGGCTTCCACACGGACGACGACAGCTTCGGCTTCACCCTGATGGAGGTCTCCGCAGACCGCCAAGGCAAGTCGATGGATGACGTGAAGAAGGAAACCGAGGAGATCCTGTTCAAGAAGTGGATCAAGTCCGAAGCCACCGATGATGGCTGGGTGCTCACATACGAGGCGCCCAAGATGAACTTCGACGGCGACGAGCCGAAAGAAGTCGGCGTGGTGTACAGCTTCGAAGTCCGTCGCAAGATCGGCGACAAGACGTTCAAGTGCTACGGCGGTATCGCCAAGGCCGATGGCTTGGACGCGGTCGTCGACGCCTGCAAGTCGATCAAAGCCGGCTGACCTGGCCCTGTGCGATGCAAGACGGCCGCGTCGGCTCTTGGTCGAGCTGAACGCGGCCGTTGTACGTCGTGGCTTTTAGCCGCGGTCGGGTTCGGCTGTGGCCGCCTCGGAGACGGGTGCCGTTCGAGGCCGGAGGACCTTGGCCGGCACCCCCCCGACCTTCGCGCCTGCATCCACGTCGCGTAGCACGACGCTGTTCGCACCGACCGTTGCGCGTTCACCCACGGTCACGCCGCCGATGATGACCGCACCGGTGCCGATCTCGGCACCGGCTTGAATGCGCGGCTTGTACGGGGGGCCCCCGCGCCGGGCGAGGCCGAGCGTCGTGTTTTGGCGAAGATGCACATCGTCGCCGATGCGTACCGCGCCGAGCACCATCCCACCGTGATGCCAGAGACGGACGCGACGGCCAACCTCGACGACATAGTCGAGCTTGATGCCCCACAGCCAATGTCCGGCGAGGTTCAGGCTCTTGTACGCAACGGAGCCGAGCGGGCGAAGCCCCGGTCGCAGATCCATGCGCGCGTTGCCGACCCGGTGCAGCGCCACCATCCAGAATCCCGGTGCGCTCAGGTCCCGGTCGTGGGTCTCGTAGTCTTCGCGGATGAGCTTTAGCAGCGGCAAGCTGGGTGGGTTCTTGTTGTGAGAACCGTCGTGCTGGAGGTGTTCGAGGTCGGCGTCGGGCGCCGCCAACGACGGAACGTCGGCACTGCCGGGGGCGACGCGAATCCTGCAAGCGTGGCTGAACAGGCTGCGTGCAAAGTGTGGATGTTCCTCCTGCGGCCGCCCCTTCGCCTTGAGAAAAACCCGCTTGATGACCGTGCCGAGGAAGCGACCGGCATCGGCCGCCAAGGCGCCGGGGGCCGATGTGTGCTTGCGGAGGTAGTACGCCCGGGCATCGAACCAGTAGTCGGGCAGCGGCCGGGACTTTGCGTCTGCCGACGTCACGCCCGTCGACTGCCCCGCAAGGTGGGTGACCTTCGCCTCGGGCGCCAGCACGGCCCGGAGCCCCGCAGTCCGAATCCTGCGGCAAAGATCGGTCTCTTCGAAGTAGAGGAAGATGCGCTCGTCGAAGAGGCCCACCGACGCCAGCGCATCGCGTCGAACCGCCATCGCCGCGCCGCTGACCCAGTCGACCGCTTGCAGGCCCTCGTCTGCGGTCTGTAAGCGTACGGCGTACTTGGCGAGCATGCCGATGCGAAAGCCGGCCGCGACTTCGGATGCAGGCGACAAGAACCGGAACGCGCACGGACGCTTGGTTCCGTCCTCGTTGATGAGCTGCGCGCCGACGACTCCGATGCCCGGTTCGCGCACGAAGACGTCCGAGACCACGTCCAGAGCCCCAGGGCGCAGCGCGGCATCGGGGTTGAGGAGAAAGTAGAAGCGCGGCCGAATCCGCGCCCGCTCCACGGCGTGAATGCCGTAGTTGTTTCCTCCGCCGAACCCCCGGTTCGCGTCCGAGCGCAGAACCCACACCCGGTCCGAGAGGCCAGCCTCGGCCACTTGCTCACACAGCGTCTCGTACGACCCGTCCTGCGAGTCGTTGTCGACGACGACGGTGAGCACGTCGAGATGCTTCGAAGCGTCCTCATGGACGACCGAGCGCACCGCGTTCATGGTGTGACCCGGCGTCCGGAAGTTCACGATGACGACCACCGCGTCCATGTCGGACGAAGCGTCGGATCCCGAGGCGCGTTCGTTCATCGGCGAAAGTGTAGGGCTGGCGCCAACCGCAGTCGACCGCCGCGGGCGCCCAGGCCGATATCGCGGACCGATGAGGCCGCTCTGAACATCCGTTTTTCGGCGTCGCGGCGCGGGGTCACTCGATCGACAGCCAGAACCGGTCCATCGGCAACCAGATGAGGTCCGCGCGCCCCTTCACGTTGCCACGCGGCACGAAGGGCTTGGGTCGTTCCGCGTCCGGATCGATGAAGTTGTCCGGGTGCGTCGCTTTCTTCGCAGCGCGTCGCGCAACGGCAAGCGCCACGTCGGCGGTGTCACACAGACCCTTGCGGCAGCGGATTCGAATCACGCTGTTGGAGCCCGTCACGCCGAACACGTGGTGGAACGCCTGTTCATCTTCACCCGCCTGTCCGTCGCTCCCGACTGCGTGCGACGCCTCGAGGTCCAGTGGACCTGCGACTTCGGCGATCTTGGCGGCCAAGCCCTCCTCGGGCTCGTGCCAAACCTCGAGCTCGAGGCTGTGGTCTTTGCCTTGCACCGTCGCCTCGAGCCGCGTGCGGTCGAAGGGGTTTCGGGGCGGCTGCAAAACGGTCTCTTCGGTCCACGACCCTTTCGTGACTGCGTCGAGGTCGGAGGCGCGGAGCATCTGCTTGAGCTTGCGCCGGTCGCTTGCGGCCTTGGGCACGCGCTCGACCACGAGCTTGGCCAATCCGAGCGCCGCCGCCTGATCGGCACATGCCGTCTTTCCGCAGTCCAAGACGACGACCATGTCGCGCACGTCGTCAGTCGCCACGAACGTAAACGCGTCGTTGGTCTCGACAATCCACGCGCGCTCGCCGAGGTTCGGCGCCAGCGGGGCTTCGGCTGCGGACGACCCCGCCCCACGCAGCGCAGCGTCCTGCAGCACGTCGACACTCTGCTTCGGCTTTCGGAACACGCGCAGCCGGACCTGGTCCTTGGCCTGCTCGGCACCGGTTGGCTGCAGCTTTCGCTCGAAGTAGTGGTCTCGAACGTCGCTGCGCCCCGTCCAGCGCGTGCCGTACGCGACGCCGGTCGGCCGCGTCAGCAGCTCGCGCGTGGCTTTTTCGGGCTCCCCGCGGAACTGAAGGACCGCGTCGGTGATGCGGGCGGCGAGTCGGCCGGAGTTTTTGCAGACCTTGCGGCCGCACTTGAGCTCGAGCACGGCGTCGTCCCCTTCGAGGTAGGCGACGGCGTGCCACCCCTCGTCCCCACGCCCGACCACCAGCCGATCGATGCTTGCTCCAACGGAGAGCGTTCGGGTGAGTTCGTCGCCGGTGGGGACGGCTTTGCCGTCGACCATGGCCGCGACGCTGGTCTCCGCGGGGGCGTCGATCCGAGCCGCGAGGGCTGCGAACATCGGCTCCGACCCAAGCTGAGGCGACCGCCAGAACGCGAGACTGAGATCGTGAGCCCGACTGCGGTGCGTCGCGAGCCATAGGACGTTGTCGTGGCTCGGGTCCGAAAGTTCGCCCAGGCCTTCGGGTCGCGTTTGGGTGAAGAGCTTCTCGTCGGTGAGGTCGCGGAGGTCCTTGTCGCTGATCACCGAGCCTGCATCGACCGCCTCGACGCGAACGGTCCACTGCAAGCTATCGTGCGACTGGTTGCGGTTGTCTCCCATGACCAGAAGATGTCCCTCAGGGACGGACCACGTCCGCGCCTTGGGCATGAAGTCCTGGCGGTCGTCGAGCGTGGTCATGTACCGGACCGTGTACGACTTGCCGTCGACCGTCTCCTTGAAGAGCTGGCAGCCACTGATGACGCGCTCGTAGGCATCGTCGTAGCACTTCTGCTCGAGGGGTTCTCGCTCGAGCGTCTCGAACGCATCGTCTTCGGCGCGCTTGATCGAGACCACACGCCCCATCACGCGAACTTCATCGCCCGGTAGCCCGATGACCCGCTTGATGAAGTCTTCCGAAGGATCGAGTGGGTACCGGAACACGACGACGTCGCCCCGCTCGATCTCCCCGAGGCTCTGGCCGACGACGGTGCTGGTGAACGGTATCTGGACCCCGTAGGTGAACTTGTTGACGAAAATGTGATCGCCGGTGCGCAGCGTCGGCATCATCGAGCTGCTCGGGATCTTGAACGGCTCGTAAAAACAGGAGCGCAGCCCGAGAGCGATGAGCACGGCAATGCCGATGTTCTCGAGCGTCTCGCGAATCGCCCCCTTGCGAGCGAATGCGGCATGCTGGTGCAGAAGTTCATCGAGCGACTCTGCTTCGGCCTCGAGTGCGGCCACGTCGTCGCCCGCACGCAGAGACTCGATCCTGTCCAGGCTGTCTCGAATCGCCTGTGCCGG
>CAYSPB010000346.1:0-8539 GCA_964432695.1 uncultured Nannocystaceae bacterium | reverse complement strand
AAGAGGACCCCGCGTACCTGCAAGAGGAGCTGCACCGCGACAAGGCCGACCGACGCCTGCGCATGGTGCTCGACGATGGCCAGACCCAGACCTTGCGCGACAAGCAGCTGCCGGGCGTGAGTCTCGAGCCCGTGCCCGTGCGGGTCTATCCCCGCAAGCTGCTCGCCTCGCACGTGCTCGGCCGCGTCGACGCTCAGGGCAAGGGCAACCTTGGCATCGAGTACGGCCTCGACCAGTTCCTGCGGGGCCGCGACGCCATGAGCCCCGCCTACTTTGCGCGCGGCCAAAAGCTGCTCGTCGACGGTCACCCCGACGCGTCGGTCTCGCGCGGGCACACCGTCGTGCTTTCCCTCGACACCGCCCTGCAGGCGATGGCCGAGGAAGAGATCAACACGCTCGTGGAGAACTGGACGCCCGTCAGCGCGAGCGTCCTCGTGCTCGACCCGCGCAGCGGCGAGGTCCTGGCCATGGCCAGCCGCCCCACGTTCGACCCGAACCACAAGATCGACGACATCGATCAGACCGTGAACCACGCGGTCAACCGAGCGTTCGAGCCGGGCTCCACGATGAAGGCGATCACGGTCGCCGCCGCGCTCGAGCAGGGCGTGATTCGGCGCGACGAGAGCTTCTTCTGCGAGAACGGCCGCTGGCAGTACACCGACGACCACGCCATCCGCGACACCAAGCCGCTGGAGTGGCTGAGCATCGCGGAGATCCTCGCGGTCTCGTCGAACATCTGCACCACCAAGATCTACGACCGCCTCAACAAGCAGAACCTCTCCAAGTGGGTCCGCCGATTCCACTTCGGCGAGCGGCCTGCCATCGAGCTGCCCGGTGCCACCGGTGGCAAGCTCGACGACTGGGAGAAGTGGTCCGACATTCAGGGCGCGAACATCTCGTTCGGTCAGGGCATGAGCGCGAGCCCGCTGCAGGTCGCCTCGGCCTTTGCCGTGCTCGCCAACGGCGGCACCTACCGCCCGCCCACGGTCGTACGCACCGTCCTCGACCACGAGGGCAACGAGGTCCCGCTCGATCGCCCCGACCCCGAGCGCCTCGTTCGCACCGCGACCGCCGACACCGTGCTCGAGATGCTCGAGAACGTCGTGCACTCGAAGAAGGGAACCGGCAAGAACGCGCGCATCGAGGGCTACCGCGTCGCGGGCAAGACCTCCACCGCGCAGAAAGCTTCCAAGAAGGGCGGCTACGCCGAGGACGAGTACTTCGCCTCATTCGTCGGCGCCATCCCGGCCAAGGACCCGCGCGTCGTCATCCTCGTCAGCGTCGACAACCCCGTCGGGGGTCACTACGGCAACGAGGTCGCTGCGCCCACCTTCGCCCGGCTCGCCGAGCGCGTCATGCTGCACCTGGGCGTGCCCCGCGACGACGGCTCCCGCCCCACCCCGGACCCGCTCGAGCTGATGAACACCAACGTCAAGCTCGTCGAAGGCTTCACGCCCATCGGTGACGTCGAGCCCGAGCTGCCCGGCCAGCGCCCGATCGCCGTCGGCGGTGGCCTGCCCGACTTCACTGGCCTCAGCCTCGTCGAAGCCCTCGACGCAGCCGACGGCGCCGGCGTGGAGCTCGTCGCCAGGGGCACCGGCATCGCCGTCATGCAAGACGTCCCCCCCGGCCCCATGGAAGACCCCGCCACCGCGGTCACCGTCTTCTTCGAACCCCCGGCCTGACAGCTAAGCCGCGGGGGCGAGCAGCGACTTGAGCCACGGGACGAGGAGCAGGACGCCGCCGAAGGAGAGGACGGCGCCGGCGAGCGCCCAGGCCCAGTGGACGTCGAGGGACTTGCGTGCGGACCAGGCCAGCCACGCGATGGGGATGACCGTCATGACCGCGGACCATTGCGGTGCGACGAGCATGAAGAGCGAGCCCAGGATGGTCTGCAGCACGAAGGTGTGACCGAGCGCGAAGAGCACGATGACGAGGTGCTCGACCCAGCTGCGGCCGCGACGGATGAAGACGATGAACATCGTCGTCGCGGTGAGCGGCAGCGCCATGAGATTGAGCAGCTTCTGCCACTCGAAGCCGTCCGCGGTCTTGGTTCCGTCTTCGAGGCCCAGCGCGGTGCCGACCCACGGCAATACGACGAAGGCGAGCGTGACGGCGACGAGGGCGTACTTGAACGGGTTGATGTAGACGATGCGGCGCCCGTCGAGATAGTCGCGCACGACATCGCCGGGCCGGACGGTCATGCCCCAGACCGTCCGGAAGACCCGCGAGTCGAGCTCGATGAGGCTCTCGACGAGGTCCTCTACCAGCACGCGCAGCCGCAACTTGGGGTGCTGATGGCCCTGACCGCACGCGTGACAGAACATGCCATGCAGCCGAGTTCCGCAGGCCCGGCAATGCTCCGGATATGCGCACGCATCCCCCACCGACATGAGGCGCGTAGCACGGCATTCGCGTGCGCGCGACCCGACATCCGCATCATGCAGCTCTACGGCCGCCGAGCCTACGCCTCGGCCGAATCGCCGACGTACTCGGCGACGGCGGTGCGGTGATCGGGGCTGGAGCGCATCGACCAGCCGGCACGCGTCTGCAGATGCCGCACGAACTTTGCCGTCCCGCGGAAGTTGGCGTTGTCGATGACGAACAGGCAGCCGGGCGCAAGACGAGGCTCGAGCATGGTGAGCAGCGGCTCATACACGTCGCTCCAGGCATCGAAGAACAGCAGGTCGATCGGCCCGAGGTGATCGGCCAGCGTTTCCCGTGCGTCGCCTTCGAGCACGGTGACGATGTCGTCGAGCCCGGCTGCGCGCAGGTTCTCGCGCGACGTGGCGACCTTGTTCGACTCGATCTCCGTGGTGACGACGCGACCGCCGGTGGTTCGAGCCGCGGCCCCGAGCCACAGCGCGGAGATTCCGAACGAGGTGCCGAACTCGACGATGTTGGTGGCGCCGTGGGCGACGACCGCGTCGTACAGCCAGCGCCCCTGGGTCGGCCCGATGGCAATGTAGGCGTCGCGCATGTGGCGCGGCTTGAGGCCCAAGCCCAGGCTCCTCGCCATGCCCAAGGCGACGCGAGGCATGTCCTTGGCGGACTCGGCGTGTAGACGCTGCAGAACGCCGCGAACCTTGGGATCCGCGACGACAGACGACGGATGGGCGTTGGCAGTCACGTCCTCAACGTGGGTTCTGGCGCCGTCAACACCAATGCACCGCGCGCATACGCGGACCCCACGTTTGATGGTTGCCACACCGCCACGCCCACCGAAATCGAGTGCGTTCGACCGGCCGCCGCTATAGTTTATGGACCGCCGCCAATGCAGCTCGACGCTTTCGACAACACCGAAGTCGCGTTTCGGCACAAATCCGACCGGGCCCTGACCAAGGCCTATTGGATGTTCAAGCTGATCGCGTTTTCGTGGATGGTCAGCATCGGCAAGCGCATGGTGGACCTCGCTCTCGCGCTCCGACTGCCGATCCACTGGGCCCTGCGCTGGAACGTGTTCGAGCACTTCTGCGGCGGCGAGACGATCGAAGCCTGCCAGGTCACGACCAAGGCGCTCGATCAGCACGGCGTGGGAACGATCCTCGACTTCAGCGTGGAGGGCAAAGAGTCCGACGCCGACTTCGCGCGCAGCTTCGAAGAGATCCTCGAGACGGCCGATGCCGCGGCCGGCAACGCGCACATCCCCTTCTGCGTGTTCAAGATCTCCGGCATTGCTCGACACGCGCTGCTTCAAGAGGTCAGCGAGGGGGCGACGCTCTCGACGGCCGCGCAGGCCGAGTTCGATACGGTCCGCGAGCGCGTCGACGCCATCTGCAAGCGGGCGGCCGACGGCGGCACCTACGTTCTCATCGACGCCGAGGAGAGCTGGATTCAGCAGGCGATCGACGACATCGCGCTCGCGATGATCCGCGCCTACAACCGCGAGCGGGTCGTCGTGTTCAACACGTACCAGCTCTACCGCCACGACCGGCTCGCGGTGCTCACCCGCGACCTCGATGCCGCCCGCGATGAGGGCTTTCACCTCGGCGCAAAGCTGGTGCGCGGCGCGTACATGGAGAAGGAACGCGACCGCGCCGAAGAGAAGGGCTACCCCTCCCCGATTCAGCCCGACAAGGCGGCCACCGACCGAGACTTCGACGCCGCGCTGGCCCGGAGCGTGGAGCGGATCGACCACATGGCGGTCTGCGTCGGCACCCACAACGAGCGCTCGAGCGCGACGATGACCACGCTGATGGCCGAGCGCGGCATCGAGAAGTCCGACCCTCGCGTCTACTTTGCGCAGCTGCTCGGCATGAGCGACCACATCTCGTTCAACCTCGCAGCACACGGCTACAACGTGGCCAAGTACGTGCCGTACGGGCCGCTGCGCGAGGTAGTGCCGTACTTGATCCGCCGCGCCGAAGAGAACACCTCGGTGGCGGGGCAGACCGGGCGCGAGCTTCAGCTCATCCAGGATGAGCGCGCGCGCCGAGCCGCTGCGCGAGCCGGCACCGCAGGTCCCCGCGCCAGCGGTGCCTGAGCCTCACGGCGCACGCTTCGACGCGAGCAGCGGGCCCGCCCACGCGTGCAGAGCCGCCCCCGCTTCGCCGGCCTCCGCATGCAGTTGTTCGGAGCGCATCGCGGCCTGCACGGCCTCGTCCCACCGCGTTGAGCCGCGCCGACACGTCGACGGCCGCCTCCGCGGGCGCACCTTCGGCCTGCTCCGGTGCGACATACCCCGCGGTGCCTCCCGCCCGCGTGCAGGAGGATGCACCCGTCGGCTGCGTCACCGCGCTCGAGCGGATGGCACGGCCTCGGCTGAGCCCGAAGTCGAGGACGAACGCTCGCGCGTGTCCATCGACGACCACGTTCGCAGGCTTCACGCCACGGTGCAGCACGCCTTGGCGGTGGGCCGCACGAAGCCCCCGGGCGACCTGAAGTAGCACCGCCATGCGTGCCTCATCGTCGGCGGCCTGCCGGCACCAGTGGTCCAAGCGCTCGCCCTCCAGCAGCGGCATGACGAGAAACATCCATCGTCGCGCGACGTCGAGAGCACGCGCTCGTGCTCGAGGCGCTGCGACGGCTGCCGCTCGAGACCCAAGTGCTGCTGGAGCTGCGCTTCTGGGAAGGACTGACGGGGCCGAAGCTGGCTCGCGTTCACGACGTGCCCGAGGGCACGACGCGAAGCCGGCTGAGGCGCGCCACCGAGCAGCTACGCACGATGGTTCGCACCATCGCCCAGACCCGGGGTGTCGACGTCGACGCAGAGCCCGACTTCGACGCCTGGGCGGCGGAGCTCCGCAGCAGCGCGGGGCGCCCTGCCGACCCCGCGCTACGGTGAACGCTCCGGCTACTCGTCGAGCAGGGGCGCGTTGAGGACGACGCGACCGGGCTGCATGTCGACGAAGTCGATCTCTTCGAGCATCCCCGGCATGCCGGTTGCGGGATCGATGCCGACGAGCGTGACACCGCCCATCTGCGGTACGGCACCACCGGCGCCCCACACCGGGTCGGCATCCGCACCTGCGAGGTCATCGACCGGACCGGGGACGATGGGGCCACCGCCACCGCCGCCACCGCCGGGCTGGCGGAAGAATGCAAGCACGCCGTACTCGTCGTTCTCTCCGGCGAACGTGACCTCTCGGTACGTGCGCGCGTTCTCCCCTTCAAAGGTCTGCGAGCCGAGAAGCGAAAGGTCGGTGCCGTCATAGGCCGCGACCGAGAGCACGTTGCGACCGCCGAGGATGATGAGCGACCCGTCGGCGTTGTGCGCCTGATCGAGCGCGGCTTGTGGCCCGATCTCAAGCTGCGAGACCACTGTCGTCGACTCGGCCCCCGCGGTGAAGACAGCGAGTTCCGTGTTGTCGAGCGTGGTGATCAGCTCTCCAGGGTGGCCCTTGAGCAGCTCGGTCCCGTTGCCCCCGCCGCCGTCCGGCCCTTTGCCATCAGCCAAGAAAATATCCTCGGCTACGTCTCCTTCGACGCCGATGATGTTCAGCCCGTTGTAGACGCGCGGCATGGTCGTGTCGGCGAGCAGCCCGTGCAGGTACGTGCTGCCCCCTTCGTCGAGGAAGGTCAGCGTTCCGGGTGCTTGGACCGAGAAGATCTGGACGCAGTCACAGCTGTCGTCATCGACGTACAGCCGATCACCCGCGGGCGCGAAGACAACGCCCACAGGGGCGCAGCTTCCGATGGGGCTGCCCTTGCCCCCGCCCGTCCCAGCGCAGGTCATTCCGTCCATCGACGCGGCTTCGTCCATGGTGAATGCAGCACCGATATGCGTGAGCGACCCGGCGTCGTACTCGAACCGGTCGACCCGGCCATCCCCCCAACTTCCGAACTCGTCGTTGCTCCCCACCGCAGACACCGTGTAGATCGCCTGCTCGCCGGGCCGCACGGTGGCGCCGAAGATCTGGTGGTACGGGGTCAAGCCGTCCGCGGGGATCTCGGCGGTCGCGACCTCATTGAGCACGCCCTCGGACACGTCGTAGAGCGAGAGGAACCGGCCGTGCCCCACGGCGACCAGCTGCGGCAGGATGGTCTCACCGGTGCTGGTGCTGCCCTCGCCACTGGAGCTCGCATCGCCGCTCGAGCTGCTGTCGGCGCCGCCGCTGGACGTGCTGCCGTCCGCGCCGGTGCTGCTGCTGCCGTTCGTATCGACCGCCGTCGTGCTCGCGTCGGTGGTCGAGCCCGGGTCGGTCGTGCTCGTCGCCGACGTCGGTGGGTTTGCAGTGGTGCTGGTGCTCGACGAGGAGCCGTCCTCGGTGTCGCCAGCGCCGACGGGGTCATTGGGACATCCTGCGAGGCAAAGCAATGTCCCGGATGCGAAAACCAAAGTGGAGGTCTGCACGGCCGGGATCGTGCCAGAGGTCGCCGCTGCGGCGGTGGCCGAGTGCGGGCCACGACATCGGATTGCAATCCACCGGTTCGGCGTCCGAACCACGAAAAACGGCGACCCCCAATGGAGGTCGCCGCATGAGCCGACGAAGTCGGCAGCGCCTTACTTGGCGGCTTCGGCAGCCTTCTCGCCAGCTTCCGCGGCCTTGTCGCCAGCGGCAGCAGCAGCGCCCGCAGCAGCGGCAGCGTCGCCAGCAGCCTTGGCAGCAGCGTCGCCCGCAGCAGCGGCGGCGTCGCCAGCCTTGGCAGCAGCGTCGCCCGCAGCAGCGGCGGCGCCTTTGGCAGCATCAGCACCAGCGGCGCCAGCTTCTTTGGCAGCGTCGCCAGCCTTGGCGGCAGCGTCGCCCGCAGCAGCGGCGCCGTCTTTCGCGGCGTCGCCAGCAGCCTTGGCGCCGTCTTTCGCAGCGTCGCCAGCAGCCTTGGCGCCGTCTTTCGCAGCCGCGCCGGCCTTCTTGGCGCCTTCCTTCGCGTCTTTCGCCGCGTCGTCGCAGGCGGGGGCGAAGAGCATGAAGATCGGGAGGATGAACTTGATCTTGGACATGGGTCGTTACGCTCCGGTGGAGGTGCCGATGACCGTAGCCTCGCGCTCGCAGGCCCGGGCATCACGGATCCGTCATCTTTGGTGACAAAGTTCATGAAGTTCACCGAACCCCATGACATCACTGCCAAATCGCATCACGAAAGCCCCCACTGAACGCGCACCTTCGATGTCGGATATGGGGTCGTCGCCCACCATCAAGCTCCGCGTTGGAGGGACGGCCAGGCGGCCCGCGGTGCGCTCGAAGATCGCAGGCGCCGGTTTCTCGACCCCCTCTTCCCCCGACACCACGACCACGTCGAATGCGTCGAGCAGCCCCATCGCCGCGAGCATCGGGCGCAGTCGCGTATCCCAGTTGGAGATCATCGCGACCTTCGATCCAGCCGCCCGTGCCTGCTCGATGAACGCGACGGTGCCCGGCGCAACGGTCCACGCTTCGGGCTTTGCGTAGTGCTCGTAAAGCGCGTCGAGCAGACCCTCGTCGGACGCGCCGATGGAGGCGTCCACGACCGCCTGCCAATAGGCACGCCAGGTCGGGTCTGCCTCGCGCAGGCCTCGGTGAGCACCCATCGCCTCGACCAGACGGGGCTTGAGCACATTCGCGGTCACGTCGTGCCCGCGCCGCCGCGCAAAGCTGGCGTACACCGTCGCGACCGACTCCGCCGGGTGCAGCACCGTACCCGCGGCATCAAGCCACACCGCCGTTCCTGGCTCGATCGAAAACGAGGAGTCGCTCGCCATCGCCCGTCACTATACGTAGTTCTCCGGACTAGGTTGAAGATCGACGAACCGCTACCGTCGAGGGGCGTGGTGGATTCGAAGGAGGAGAGTGGCGACGAGGCGACCACGGTGGTTCCGCGCGCAGCGGACCCGACGGGGCGCGATGGAGAAGCAGCGGCGTCGGTCCCCGAGCGCGTGGGCCGGTACGACCTCAAGCGAGAAATCGGACGAGGCGGCATGGGTTCGGTCCACCTCGCCTACGACCCGGAGCTCGACCGCGATGTGGCGGTCAAGCTGCTGCACGGCCGCGGAGGCTCGCAGCAGCGCCTGCTCCGAGAGGCTCGCGCAGTTGCCCGGATTCGCCACGCCAACGTCGTCGCCGTGCACGACGTCGGCGAGTTCGAGCGCACCGACGGGGCGGTCGGCGTGTTCATGGTCATG
>CAYSPB010000345.1:0-8577 GCA_964432695.1 uncultured Nannocystaceae bacterium | reverse complement strand
TGCTCGTGGTGCTGGGCGCGACCGGATTCTTCGGCGTGGGCCTGGAGGTCGTCGGCGTGCAGGTGCTCTCGCAGGTCCTCGAGAACACGATCTACACCTTCGCCCACACGCTCGGCGTGTACCTGCTGGGCACCGCGCTCGGTGCTGCCGGGTACGCGCGATGGGTGAAGCCCGCCCTCGCGGGGCGCCCGGCGACGGTGCTCGCGGGGCTGCTCATCGCGCAGGCTGTCACGGTGCTGATCGCCGCGTTCGCGCTGGGGGCCGTGCCCGGCATGATGGACTCGCTGGCGCCGGACGACGCGGCCTGGACCGCGCACCTTCGGGCCGAGCTGGTCGTGTCGACGCTGGTGTTCGGGCTGCCCACGCTCGTGATGGGCGCGACGTTCAGCCACGCCGTCGGCCTCATCGCCCCCAGCGGGGTCGGCCGTGCCTACGCCGTGAACACGCTCGGTGGTGCCGTAGCGCCGCTTGCCTTCGCGCTCTACGTCATCCCGGAGAACGGCTATCGCGACGCGCTGTTCGTGGTGCTCTACGGCTACGTGCTCACGTTCGGCGTGTTCACGTGGTACCGCCGCTTCACGGTCAAAGCGCAGCTGAGCGCCATCGTCGGCGTGGTCGTGCTGACCTTCACCGCGCCCGAAAACCTCGTACTCGCCGAAGCCGACGAGGGCTGGACCACGCTCGAGCAGGCCGAGACGACGATGGGCCTGGTGATCGTCAGCGAGCAGGCCAAGCCCGAGGGCGCACCCGGGACGCCGCTGCGGCGTCTGCAGGTCGGCCGCGAGTTCCGCATGGGCGGCGCCCGAGCGTTCGGCGAGCGCCGCATGGGCCACATCCCGCTGCTGCTGCACCCCGCCCCCCATCGCGCGCTGTTCTTGGGCGTGGGCACCGGCGCAACGTTGGGCGCGACCACGGCCTACGAAGGACTCGCGCACGTCGATGCGGTGGAGCTCGTGCCCGCGGTGGTCGACCAGCTGCACTACTTCGAAGACATCAACAAGGGGGTCGCGGAGGCGGAGAACGTGCACCTTCACGCCGCAGACGCCCGACGGTTCGTGGCAGCCGCCGACGCGCCGTACGACGTCGTCGTGGCCGACCTGTTTCACCCCGGCCGCAACGGCGCCGGAGGCCTGTATGCGCGCGAGCACTTCGAAGCCGTGCGGGACCACCTCTCCGACGACGGTCTGTTCGCGCAGTGGATCCCGCTGTACCAGGTCGACGCGGACACCCTGCGCGTCATCGTTCGGACGTTCGTCGACGTGTTCGACCCGGCGCAGGCGTGGCTGGGGCTGTACAACGTCGACACGCCCGCGGTTGCGCTCATCGGCGCCAAGCGGCCGCAGACGCTCCAGCTGGACCCCGAGCGCATCGCCACCACCGTGCAGGCGCCATTGTACGCCGAAGTCCTCATGCAGGAGCCGCGCGACCTGCTCGGCGCGTTTCTCATGGACCGCGAAGGGCTGGTCTCGTTCGCGGGCGAAGGCCCGCTGAACACCGATCTCGACCCGCGCGTGATGCTGCAGGCGCCGCAGGTCGCGTACGAAGGCAACGACGGCCGCGGCTGGACCAACCTGGCGCTGTTGCTCGAGCAACGCACGCCGCTGCCGCTCGCCGACGCGGCTGGCCCGACGTGGCGCACCGACGCAGAGCGCTTTGCCAACGCCGTGAACGCGCATCTGCACGCCGAGGCTCTGCGCGGGCAGGCCCCAACGCCCGGCGACCTCGCCCAGATCCCCGAGGCCGCGGTCGGGCGCTACCTCGAGGCCTACGAGGCCGCGCCCGAGTTCGCCGCCGCACGCGGCCTGCTGTACCTCATCGGCGCCCGCGCGCCGCAGCACACCAAGACGGTCTTCGAAACGATGATGACGCGCACCCCGGACGAGGCGCGTGTCTATCAAGCGTATCTACAGGCGCTCGCCGCCCAGCAGAACAAGGCCGAGTTCGAGCGGGTCCGCGACCTCGCGCAGGCCCGCTTCGGCGGCTGACTCCCGCCGCTACATCTTGCCACCGCCGTCACCCAGCGCCGGGTTCTCCGAGAGGCACTGCTGGGTGAAGTTCAGGTCGTCGATGAACCACCCGCGCTCACTGCCGCAGCAGTCGTCGATCGTGTCGTAGCTGAAGCGCAGCTGCCCCGGCATCCCGTCGTACGCGGCGGTGTCGAGGGTGATCGTGTCCCAGTCCTCGGGATCGCGGTCGGTGAGGAGACCGACGCAGAACGGATAGTCGTTGAGCCCGTCGTCATTGCAATCGACGAGCAGGTCCCAGGTCACGCCGTCGTCAACGCTGATCTCGATGCGCTTGGTGTCGAAGGGGTCGTCCTTTCCACCGCCGAATCCGCCCTCGTCGACGTGCCAGGAGATGAACGTGACCGTCGGGCCGAACTGATCCTCAGTCGTCGTGACCAAGCCGACCGCGGTCTCATCACCGCCACCGGGTTCGCCATCGACATTGCCATCGAACCCGAGGAACGGCGCGTTGCTGGGCGAGAGCACCTCGCCTCCGTCTTCGGGGGCCGGGATCTGCGAGAAGACCGCCCACGGGCCGCCCTGCGTCGCGTCGATGACCCAGTCGTCGATCGCGCCGACATCGTTGCCGCCCTCGAACGCGTTGACGTCCGGCAGGTCCTCGCACTCCGAGCAGGAGCCGTCCAGACACCCATTGCAGGACCCTAAGCCGCCGGGGCAATCCTCGCACGACAGCGTGTTGATCATGTCGTTGGCTTGGCAGAGGCCGTTCGCGTCGCACGTGTCGGCAGCGCCGCAGCTGCTCGCGTCCGCCGAGCCACACGCCGTGCCCTCGGGCATCGCGTCGAGGTCGCAAGCACCGCTCGCCCCGCACACGCCCCCGCCGCACTCGGTCCCGTACGGGTCACAGAGCGCATCGACCGAGCATGCGCATTCGGTGGCAAAGCTGGTGACATCGATGAACCATCCCCGCTCGAAGTCGCAGCATGAGTCGCCCGTGTCGTACGAGAACTCGACGATCGCGTTCTGACCGACGAGCTCCGCCGGAACGTCGATCGTGATCGTGTCCCAGTCGTCAGGTTCGCGGGTGTTGATCGGCGCACAGAACGGCTGCGCGTCCTCGCCCTCGCACGTGGTGAGGTCGGTGAACGTGACCCCGCCGTCGACGGAGACCCGGACGACCTTGTTGTCGAAGTTGCCGGAGCCCTCGTCGAGGTGCCACGAGTTGAACGACAGCATAGCGGGCAACACGAAGCGCTTGGTCCGAGCGGAGGAGACCTCCTCGTGGCCCCCGGGGTACGGGGCGCTCCGGTTGCCGTCGGTCCCCAGCACGCGGTTGCCGAATGGGATCGCCGGGGTCAGCACCCCTCCGCCGCCCCCACCTCCACCAAACTTCACGCCGCCGCCGAGGAAGGCCGAGGGAGCCTCGGTGTACACCCCCCAATCGCCCGTTAGGTTCCAGCCGACCAACGCACGCTCTGTGGTGAAGTCGTTGCTGTCCGCGTAGGCCGAGCACGTCTCGCAAGCCCCCGCCTCACAGACGCAGTCGAGTCCGTCGCACACGATGCACGAGCTCCCCTCGATCGCGTCGTTGGACTGGCACGTACCCTGGCCATCGCAGGTGTCGGGCGCCGAGCACTCGGTCTCGGCGACGCTGCCGCACGCGGTGCCGGCTTCGAAGTTGTCCACCACGCACCGACCGCCTTCGCACGCGACGTCGGCGCAATCGGTCTCGAGGTCGGCGCAGTCGTCCACATCGACGCAGGCGCGCTCCCCGGTGGTCTCATCTCCGGTCGTCTCGTCCGGGCCCGTCGTTTCATCCGGCCCTGTCGTCGTATCGGGACCCGTCGTTTCATCCGGTCCGGTCGTCTCGTCGGGACCCGTCGTCGTCGCCGTGCTGTCGGGATCGGTCGCCGCCGGCGTAGTGTCCGTCACCGTGGGATCTGCGGTGCTCGACGAGCTTTCCGTCTCGTCATCGCCACCCGAACCGGGCACGGGGGCGTCGGGGCATCCGGTCAGCACGATGAGGCCGAGGACCGATGCGCCCGCCAAAGGTCGAGGCAAGATCAGCATGGACCTCAGCGTGGCGCCGCCCGCGATGTCAGCGCAATAGCAGGGATTTGTAGCGTTTCCTCCCACACGCTTGCTGCAGTGCATGGAGGTCCGGTAGCGTCTGACCCGTGAGTCGGGGACCTTGGTCTTGGGGATTGATGTGGGCAACGTGCGGACTGACGGTGACGCTGGTCGGCGGATGTACGGAATCGGAGGATGCCGAGCAGGCGTGCGAGTCCGCCGACTGCGACGCGGAGGACGAGACCAGCGGCACCACGACCGGGGACCCCGCTGCAACGTCGACCGATGACCCCGCCGGATCCGAGGACTCGGGCGGCGTCGCGTCCGACGAAATCCCGTGCGACGTTGCGAACGTCCTCGCAGCCAACTGCGGGAACTGTCACGGAGAGGCACCGACGTTCGGCGCCCCGATGCCGCTCACCACGATCTCGGACTTCCGAGTTCCATCGATCACCGACCCCGCCATCGACGTCGCCACCTCGGTCCTCGCACGCATGGACGACACCGAGCGCCCGATGCCGCCGGACGGTTCGATGAGCGACGAGGACAAAGCCCTCGTCCAGGGCTGGATCGACGGCGGCTTCGCGGCCAACGACGGGCCGACGTGCGAAATCGACGAGCCCGAGGGCCCGGCCGTCGGTCCCGATGAGCTTCCGTGCACACCGACCGCCGAGTTCCGCGCCTTCGCGAACGGTACGACGGACGAACCGTACGCGGTCCCCGAGGTCGACGACCTCTACATGTGCTTCGTGTTCGAGTCGCCGTTCGGCGAGGAAACCCAAGGCACCGCGTGGGCACCGATCATCGAGGACGAGCGGGTCGTTCACCACTGGCTGCTGCTGAAGACCGACAACCCTGACTATGAGGTCGGCACCGCCGTTCCCTGCGACGACAGCGTCACCTTGCAGTCCCAGATGCTGATGGGGTGGGCTCCGGGCACGCCCAACTTCGTCATGCCCGAAGAAGCCGGCCTCGAGCTCGCCGCCCCGGGCGAAAAGCTGATCCTCCAGCTGCACTACAACAACACCGCCGGCTACAAGGACGCGCTCGACAACTCCGGCGTCGCGCTGTGTACGACCGAGGAGCCTCGCGAGAACAAAGCCGCGACGCTGTGGCTGGGCACGGTCGACATCGACGTGCCGCCCGGAGAAACCGTCACGACGGTCGGCGACTGTGATACCGGCGTACGCGCCAGCGAAGACGTGACGATGCTGCTGAGCTGGCCGCACATGCACGAAGTCGGGACCGCGATCAAGACCCAGCTGATCAAGGGCGGCAACACCGACAACATGGAGACGATCGTCGACGTTCCGCAGTGGAACTTCGAGAACCAGCTCTACTACCCCCACACGCCGGCGCTTCGCATCGAGCAGGGAGACGTGCTGCGAACGAGCTGCACGTACACCAACAACACGGACACGACGGTTCGCTTTGGTGAGGGGACACGCGACGAAATGTGCTTCGACTTCTCGATCGTCTATCCGATCGACGCATTCAGCTTCGAGAACCCGTTCGGACCGCCTGAGCTGGGCCGCTACTGCGTCGGCGGAGTGGCCGGCGGTGGTTTCCCATAGGATGTGGGGTCGATACATCGGCCCGCTTCTCGTACTCGGCGCGGTCGCGGGCACTCCCGGGACCGCGTCCGCGATCAACGGCACCCGTCCGAGAACCCCGCCGACCTTCTACGACGCCAGCTGCGTGCAGACGATCGAGCGGGGCGATGCCTCGGTTCGACTGGGCTACACGGTGCCCCTCGAGGACACGGAGCTGTCCCAGGACGAGCTGCCCGACTCACGCACGCTCGCCTTTCATGCGCTCCCCTTCGACCTGCACCCGGCGTTCGAGCTTCCGTCCTGGACCCGCGTCGACGATGTCGACCGCGCGCTGGCCTCCGGCATCGTGACCGAGGCGCCCGGTGACGACGCCATCCTCGAATCGTCCCCGATGGGCGCGGGGGCCCTGCTCCTGACCCCCCAGCGACGCCCGACCAGCTGCGAAGCGGTCGACGACGGCATCGCGTGGCCTACCGACGCACCGGTCGGCGTCTACGCGGTTTGGGGCTACACCTTCGAGCCGCCCACGAGCCTGTGGACGCGCCGGCCAGGCCTCATCCGAGTCGTCGATGGCGACGAAGCCCCAGGTCCCGCGCTCTCGCTGACGACTCCGTTTGCCCGGACCGACATCTTTGCGGACGCGGGCGCTACGATTCGAGGCTGCTTGGCCGCCGACCTGGGCACCAGTATCGAGTTCTCGTGGGCGACCGCAGCCGAGCCGGAAGTCTGGACGCCGTTCGCGACCGTCGTTCCAGACGGGGAAGCCGTGCAGGTCGACTTCGTGCCGCCGCCGCAGACCGTGTTCAGCGCGCTGTACGTCCGCGGCGTGGCCACCGATCCGCAGGGGCGGACCTGGACGTCCTACGCACCGGGTGAGCTGGTGCCCTTTGCGACGTGCCCGGACATTGAAGACACACAGACGCAGGTTCTACCGGACGTCTGCGGCCTCGTTCCCGCGTCGAGCGTCGAGCGTCCCAGCGCCGCGCGGTCGTGTGACGACCCTGGGTCCATGCCCACCCCGGACCCCGGCGAGACCGAGACCGAGGCCGACCCCGAACCGGACGCAGAGACCGAGACCGACGGTGCCACGGCAGCCGGTGGTGGCGACGGATGCCAGATCGGGTCTCGCGGTCCGCACGTTTCGTGGCTGCTCGTGGTGCTCGTATGGGTGCGGCGCAGGCCCGGCCGGCATACGATGCACCGATGGCCCAGCGCCTGAATCTGGCTCGGCACGGCCCCGCGCTTCTCGTGGCCTTGGGCGTGGCGCTGTTCGTGTCGATACGGATGCAGGTGTTCGAGGACGAGGTCCCCAACCCGGACATCTCCGGCATCCTCTACAACGCCGACGCATTGCTACGCGGCGAGCTGCCGTACGTCGACAACGCTGAGTTCAAACCCTTGGGCTCGTTCTACTTGGTGGCCATGTCGTTCTGGGCGTTCGGCCGCGACCTGGGGGCCATGCAGTGGGCCTATACGGCGTGGTTGATTCTCGGTGCGCCGGCGCTCTGGCTGGTGGCGGCGGACCACGAACGCGCCGACGTTCGCCGCCTCGCCGGCGCCCTGTCCGTCGCGGTCTACCTGTACTACGTAGGCATGTTCACCTACAACTACACGAGCTGGATGATTCCGGCCTACGCGTGGTCGTATGCCGGCATCGTCCTCGGGCTACGCAGGCGCCGGGTTGGCTGGGCGCTGGTCGGCGGGGCCGCGGCCGCGCTCGCAACCGTGACGATGCAGCGTGGCGCTGTGCTCGGACCGTTTGCGCTCGTGCTGTTCGCGCTCGATGCCCGTCGGCACGGCCCGGCGTGGCGCGTTCTGGGGGGCTGGGTCGGCGGCGCGCTGCTGGCCGGTGGCGTCTTGGCAGGGCCCTATCTCGCTCGAGGGGCGCTGGGCGCCGTGGTCGGCGCGGTCTTTCCGTGGGGCGTCGTCGCGGACTACACCGGTGCGCCGAGTGCCGATCCGCTCGCGCTCCTGGTCCATCTGCCCGGACACCTCGCGCGGACATTCGGCGGGGGCTTGCTGCTCGGCGCCTTGGCCTTGGCAGTCGAGCGGCGCGCCGGCGCGAACGATCGTCGCTGGCTATCCCCGGTGGCATTCCTGGTCGCGTCGATCGTCGGCGCCGGACTTGGAGGCGGCCGCTTCTACCTGCATTACCTCGTCCAGCTCGCGCCCGCCGTGGCCGCGCTGTGCGGAAACGTCGCGCTTGCCTGTGTCTGGCTCGGCGACGATGCCCCTCGCTGGCGCACCGCGACGGCCGCGACGGCTGCAGCGGTTCTGCTCGGATGCGCTGCCTCGGTCTCCTCCGGCACCGCTCAGCGCTACGAAGCACGGGCACGCAGGCTCGAGAACGGCAAGAGCGCGGCGCAGGTCGCGGGCGCCCACATCGCGGCCCGCACCACGCCCGACGACCGAATCTACGGCTGGGGCTGGACGACGTGGCGCGTGTACTTCTGGGCTGACCGCCGGGCGCCGGGGCGGTACTACAAGGCGCTGGGGCGGTTGACGACCTTCAACTCCAACACCGCCTTCGATGCCGGCGGCGACGTTGCGTTCCGTCCCGGACCGCACGCCGAAGCATTCATCGCGGACTTCGACGCCCACCCTCCAGCCTACGTCGTGCTCAGCCCCTCCTTCACCGACGCGCTCGGCGCTCGCGTCGACCCGCTGCAAGACTTCCACGCGCTGCGAAAGCGGCTCGAGCGCGACTATCGTCCAGAGGCCAAGTTCGGCGACCTCACGCTGCTTCGAAGGGTGGCGCAGCCTTGAGTGGTCCCGACATCGCCGGCTTCTACGACCGTGCCACGCGGGGGTTCCTCGCCCTGGGGCACGGGGGCAAGCAAGGCATCATTCACCGGGCAGTCTGGGGCCCGGGCGTCACCTCCCGAGCCCGCGCGCTGCGCTACGCCGAAGACCAGATCGCCGCACACTGCTCCGCCGGCGCACGGCTGCTCGACCTGGGTTGCGGTGTGGGTTCGAGTCTCGCGTAC
>CAYSPB010000344.1:0-8609 GCA_964432695.1 uncultured Nannocystaceae bacterium | reverse complement strand
CGGGGTCGTGGGCCGTTGCCGCATGGTGCGCGGCGTGGCGGGCCGGACCCGCCAACTCTCCGTGGAGGAACGGTGAGCGGCGGCACGAGTGCCTGTGTGCGGAGTATGACACACCCCTGCACCGTCGGTACGCCAGACGCGCGCGCGGAGCGGTGTCAGCTCGGGACGGGCGCGCAGAGAGCGTGAAACGACGATTCGTGACGGAGACGAGCCGCGCAGACGCGCGTTAGCGGGCGGGGCGGAGCATCGTGCGGAGCTTTCGCGTGGCTTCGCCCATGATTTGGCAAATCCGCGACTCGGTGACGCCGAGCTCGCCGCCGATCTCACGGAGCGTCATTTCTCGTTGGTAGTACATCTCGAGCACGCGCTGCTGGCGGGGAGGCAGGTTCGAGATGGCCTTGCCGAGCCGGCGGATCATCTCGCGTTTCATGCTCAGCTCGTCGGGGCGAGGAGCGGGGGAGGGCAGCTCCATACCGCGTCCGCCGTCATCGTCCCCTCGGGACATGTCGTCGAGGCTGAGCATGCGAACGCTGCCCACCCGCGAGACGAGCTTGCGGTAGTCGGGGATCGTCAGCTCGAGCGCTTCGGCCAGCTCTTCTTCGACCGGCGGCCGGCCGAGCTTCGCCGTTAGTTCTTGGGTCTTTCGAGCGATCCGCTTGCTCGCTAGCCGAGCGTTGCGTGCCATCAAGTCGTAGCGCCGCAGCTCGTCCAAGATGGCGCCCTTGATCCGGAACTCCGCGAACGTCTCGAAACGATCGGACTTGCTCGGGTCATACCGACGCGTGGCATCGATGAGGCCGAGCATGCCTGCACCGACGAGGTCGTCGAACGAAACGTGGCTGGGCAGGTTTCGCGCGAGCCGTCCTGCAAGGCGTTTGACGAAGTCCATGTACTGCGTCGCGTCGACCGCAGGCGGGGGCTCGTTGGCGGCCGGTCCACCGATGTCGACGCGGCGAAGGACCGCGGGTGCACCGTTGGCTGCCGGGGTACCCGTCGCGCTGGTGGTGGGTTCGGGGGTCGCGGGAAGGGGGTGGGCTACAGCTGCGCTCATTGTCCGGCTCCTTGTTGGCGCAGCAGGCGGCGCCAGAAGATCTGGGTGGCACCCGATCGGGTGTCGCGTTGGGTGGATTCGAGAAAACGTTGGGCGAGGTCGGCGATTGCCACGCTCGAGTCGCTGTTTGGGTAGGCTTCGCTGACGGGCAGGCCGCGCATGATGGCGCGGCCGACGTGCGGGTCGAAGGGCACGGCGCCGAGGTACTCCAGGCGCACGTCGAGCGACCGTAGTGCTTCGCGCTCGAGCTTTTCGAACAGGGCGAGCCCTTCGGTATGGTCGCCGACGAGGCTGGCGGCGACCTTGACGTCACGGACGCCGTGGCGGTGGCTGAGGACCCGCAGCGTTGCGAGTGCGTCGGACAGCCCCGTGGGGTCGGCGGTGACGACCAGCAGGGTTTCGGCCGCAGCCGCGCAGAAGCCCAGCGTCGAGGGGCCCAAGCCCGAGCCCGTGTCGAGCACGACGGTGTCGAAGCGCTCGTCGAGCGTATCGATGGCGCTGAACAGCTCGTGGCGCTGAACGTCGGCAAGGTTGGCCGCGTCGAAGTCCCCCGACGCACCGGGCAGCAGCCAAACGTCGTGCGGTCCGGGGACGAGCGCATCTTCGATGGCCACGGCGCCGGAGACGACGTCGGCGCTGGTTGCCCCGGGCGCAAGGCCGAGGACGATGTCCAGGTTGGCGAGGCCGAGGTCGGCGTCGACGGCCAAGACGCGCAAGCCTCGGCGGCCGAGCGCGAGCGCGAAGTTGGCCGCGATGTTCGTCTTTCCGACGCCGCCTTTGCCCGAAGCGATCGCGACGACGCGCGCGGTGCTGGGCTGGGGCCGCGTTCGCAAGACGATCACCGGGGCGTCGGCGCTCGTCGGTTGACGGGGGGGGTTGGACTCGGTGGTCATCGGTTCGCTGCGGGCCGAACTGGCCTGCACGCCCACCTAGACTGCAAGGCGTAGGCCAGCCCACGGGCTTCTCCCTCGATGACGCTGCAGATGCCGGTCTGGGCGCGGGGCGGGTCCAGTCTCGGGACACCGCACATCTGCCCCGGGCCCGGTGCCGACTCGGGGGGCACCCGTCGTGGACCATGCTCCCCGCGGCCGCGCCGAACCGCGACGTCCACCGTCCCGAACGAGAGACGCCGACGGATTGTCGGCCCGTCAATCTTTCACAGATTCGGGCGACGACCGTCGGCGTTCGGGGACCCAAGATGGGCCGGGCTTCGCGAGCGTCCCGTCGTGGGCTTCTGCGTCGGCGCTACGACGCGCCGCCGGCCTTGCGCTTGCGCTTGCGCAGCTTCTCGACGAGCGTGGTGCGGTTCATCCCCAAGAGGATGGACGCCTGGTTCTTATTTCCGCCGGTTCGCTCGAGGGCCTGCTGAATCAGGCTCATCTCGAAGGCCTCGACCGCCTCGCGCAGGTTCAGGCCTTCTTCGGGCAGGAGGAAGCCATCGGGCGAGGTCGCGACGCGGCGGGCGACCATCGACTCCGACGGGTCGGGCACGGAAGCGTACTCCCCACTCTGGGCCGCCACCGGCGGCGGCGTGCTCTCGGTCGCGCTGGTGATCGGGAACGACAGCACGCTCGACGTCGCCGGCGTGACGGGAGCTGCAGGCTCCACCGGTGCGTTCGCGGGAGTGCTTCCGGTGTCGGCGCGCTGCACCTTCGGTGGGAGGTCGTCGATGTCGAGCGTTCCCGAGCCTTGATGCAGCAGCACCATGCGCTCGACCGTGTTCTCCAGCTCTCGGATGTTGCCCGGCCATGGGTAGGCCTGCATCAGTTCGAGGGCACGGTCCGACACGCCGTCGACGCGGCGCGGCCGCTTACCCGCGTCTCGGTCCAAGAAGAAGCGGGTGAGGAGAGGAATGTCGGTCGCGCGCTCCCGCAGTGGCGGAAGATGGATCGGGATCAGATTGAGCCGATAGAAGAGGTCTTCACGGAACGTGCCCTTGGCGGACATCGCTTCGAGATCTTTGTTCGTCGCGGCCAGAATCCGGACGTCGCACTTGCGCGGACGCGTCTCGCCGACGGGAACGAACTCTTGCTCCTGAAGGACGCGCAGGAACTTGACCTGCACCGAAAGCGACATTTCCCCGATTTCGTCGAGAAACAGCGTGCCTCCATCGGCCACGGCAAAACGACCTTCGCGGGCCTGGGTTGCGCCCGAGAACGCGCCCTTGGCATGTCCGAACAACTCGCTCTCGATCAGCGTCTCGGGGATCGCTCCGCAGTTGACCGGCACGAACGGCGCCTTGTTGCGGCCCGAAGCGTGGTGCAGGGCTCGCGCGATGAGCTCCTTGCCCGTGCCCGACTCGCCCGTGATGAGCACCGTGCAGTCGGTTGCGGAGATCCGCTCGAGCACCAAGAACACCTCCAGGAGGTTGGTGTGGTCTCCGATGAGGTTCGGCGCGTGTTCGTCGCGCCACAGCGCGCGAGGGTCGGGCCCGGCGCCGGCACCCGCCTTGCCGCTGCCCATCACCCGGGTGACCGTGTCGTGCAGCTGGTCGAGCTCGAACGGCTTGACCAAGAAATCCTTGGCGCCCAGTCGAATCGCCTCGACCGCATGGCTGATGGTGCCCTCGGCAGACATCATGATCGCCGGCGACGTGAAGCCGTCACGCCGTGCCCGCTTGAGCACCTCCATACCGTCGAGGTCGTCCATGCGAAGGTCGAGCAGGACCACGTCGAAGTCTCGCTTCGAGAGGTGGTCCAGCGCTTCGGTGCCTCCGCCCGCGCCGGTGCAGTTGCAGCCGACCGCGGTCAGGTAGTTGTGCAACAACGTCCGGTGCGGTTCGTGGTCGTCCACGATCAGCACGGAGCTTCCGGAAAGAATGGAATCGTCCGACGCCGTCACCCCTCGATCATTCGCCGAGCGACGCGCGGGGTCAATCGAATGACACCGTGCTGCCGCGTCCCGTTTCGGTGCGTCACCCCGGATCGCACGGTCGATGTGGGCGACTGGCGGTGGGGCGCCGACCCCCGTTGAACCGGTTGCGGGGCCCTGCCCCCCGTGGACGGGGTAGGGCGTTGTCGTTGTGTGCGCGGGGCGGAACGCGCACGGTCCCGTCGGCCGCAGTCGGGACGCCGCAGCGCCTCAACCGAGGGATGGGCGCGCCGATGTTCCTCGCAGCAGAGGCCGCGATGAATGAACCAACTTCGAGTACTCCGATCCTGTTCGTAGACCCCAAGCCCGACTCGGTCATCGCATTGCGTGACGAGGGCGCCCGGCTTCCCGACCCGATGCGCATCGCAGCGGTGCCTTCGGTCGAAGACGCGGTGAAGGCACTCGAACAGTCGGCGGCGCTCGACGCCGTCGCGCTCAACCTCGACCTTGGCGACGACGCCGCGACGACGTTGGTCGCGGAGATCGAGACGCGGCTGCCGGGCCTGCCCGTCATTGCCTACGCCGACCGGCTCGACGATGCCCGCGTTGCCACGGCCTGCCATCTGGGTGCCGCAGGCCTGCTCGCGCGTCCATTCTCGGCGGAGCAGCTGCAGACCCTGCTGCGCCAGCCGGCGCCCGACGCGGGCTTCTCAGGCACGACTACGGGCGTTCCAACGCCGATGCTGCTCACGCTGCACTGCGCGGCCGGAGCTCATGGCGCGCTCCACCTGCGCTGTCCCGAGACGCAGACGCGCCCCGAGCGACTGGGCACGATCTTTCTCGACGCCGGTCAGCCGATTCACGCGACCGCCGGCGACCTCACCGGGTCGCAGGCAGTGCACGCGATGCTGGGATGGATGGACGCAGAAGCGACGTGGCTTCCCGGCAAGACCCGCTGCGCTCGGACCATCGTCGGTCGTTGGGAAGGCCTGCTCGCGCGGGGCTTCACCGCAGGACCGGGCGTGGGCGGCGAGCCCGTCGAAGACGTGGTCGCGGTGGCTTACCCTGAAGTGGTCGAGAAACTCTCTCGACTCGCGCAGACGCCCGACGTGCTCGGAGCGTTCTTGCTGCGACACGCCGAGATCGTGACGGGTCGCTGCACCGCGGAGGTCGACGAGACGCTTGCAGCCCGGGCTCTATGTCGACTCGCGCACGTGTTCTTCGACGTGGACGCGCAACCCAACGAAGATGCCGGCCGCGAGATTCAAGCCATCGTGGGGTCGGTACGCCTGGTCATCGACCGCATCGGGCCGCCCGAGATTGGCTTTCAGGTCGGCGTGCTGGTCCGGCAGGCCGCACCGGTGTGCAAGAGCCTGCGCCGCCTGCTGCGTCAGATCGACGGCACGTTTGCCCGCGCCGCGAAGAAGCGTCGCGCCATGTCGCCCGAGTCCACCTCGGCGGTGAACTCGGCGCACCCAGGTGCGCTCGGCGTCGCCTGAACGACGACGTCCTCGTTCATCGGCCCTTTGCGTCGCACTGCCGTTGCTCGGCGGTGCGGCGCGTTTCGTCGTCTGCGAGCAGCGCGAGGTCGCAGTGCAGCGCGGGGATGAACGGGTTGTTCCGTACTGCGCGTCCCAGCGCCTCGCGGGCACCGTCGCGGTCGTCGGTACGGAGGCGGGCCCGGCCCTGCGCCGCCGCGAGATTCGCGTTTTCGGGGTCTTTCGCGGCCGCGATGTTCAGCAGCGGGACCGCTTCGGCGAAGCGCTCGAGGTCCACGTACAGCCGGCCCAGTCGCTTGGCGAGCGTCGGGTCCTTGGCCGCTCGCTTGTCGGCCTTGCGGGCCTTCTCGTACTGCGTCGCCGCGGCTTCGCGGTGGCCACGACCCTGTAGCAGGGAGCCCAGTCGCGCATGCTGACGCGCTCGGCCACCACCGAGGTCGGAGAAGACGTCTCCGAGCTGCTCTTTGGCTTCTGCGCCATCTTTGAACTCGAGCGCACCGAGGTCGCCGTCCGTGCCGGCGGCGGTGCGAGCCTTGGTCACCCGCTTCCACTCGGACATGAACGCTTCGAAGGTGTCGCCCCACGCGAACGCCATCGCGGCTTCGGCATCGTCCCCGGCGGCGACGCGGTCGAGCAGGCGGGCGATGCCTTCGTTGCCTTTTCGTTCGAGCAGCAGTCCGAGCATCGTTTCGACCTCGGCGTACGCGAGCGCAGCACGCTCGGCGGAGGGCAACATCGCCACCGAGGGGTACATCTCGGCGAGCGTGACGAGGTCGTCGTCGACGATGGCACGATGCAGCCGGTAGGCGATCGGGGCGGCCAGAGGCTCGGCATCGGTGCGCCGCCATCGGGTCTCCAGCGCCTTGGCGAGGCCCTCTTGCAGCCACACCGGGGCCAGGTTGTCGGTCCGCATCGTCAAGATGTAGTGCACGTATTCGTGCACGGCGGTGTCCAACCATCCGTAGCCGTAGACCATCACGCGCGGCGTGATCATCATGACGCGGCTGTACTTGGTGACCCCGACGGTGCCGGTGGTGCGGATGTTCTTGACCGATAGGGGCGTCACCATGGCCAGCTTCGTCGGTTGGTCGAGGAACTCGAAGCGCACCGTGTGCTCGGGGACCACGCCGATGATGTCGCCCAGTCGCGTGCGGGCCTCTTCCATGGCATCGAAGAGGTATGGAGCGAGGATGGTGTCTTCGTCGCTCGCGAACACGGCCTCGAAGTGCCCGGTTTCGCTGGTGATGGTGATCGCCTGATCCAAGGCCGTCTGTGCGCCGCGGGCCAGTCCCAAGTAGTGCTGGGCTTCCTCGAGCGCTGCGCTGCCCTCGGGCAGCTCGTTCGAGGCGATCGCTTCGGCGAGCAGCGACTCAGCTTCGGCGTATTCGGCTTCGTAAACCTTCAGAACGCCGCGCTTGACCTGGGCCGGCATCGTGTCGTCCGCGCGCTCCATGGCCGCTCGGGCGGCGGGAAGGTCCCACGCGAGCAGAGCGGCGTCGACGTCGTCGAGGGCGTCGTCGGCGAGCAGCGCCAGCGGCATGGCACCCAGCTGGGCGGCACGCATCGACGCAGGTCCGGGCATCGCGGCTGCGTCCGATCCGAGCGCGGCGGTCGTCAGTAGGCCCAGCGAGAGTCCCAACGCGGTGGTCCAGCGTCTCATCGCAGCAGCTCCTCGTAGTAGCGCTTGACCGGGGCGTCGTAGCCCTCGGGCGTGCTTTCCTTCATCGCGTCCATCAAGGCGTCCCGCAGGCTGCGGTCACGCTCCGCCTCGGTCGAGGCGTCGGTGGACGAACTGGACGGTGGGGGGGGCGGAGGCCCTTGCCGTAGGCTGTCGATGGCCCGCTGCAGTGCGCTCCATGCCCCGTTCTGGGAGCGAATCGCCTGTTGGGTGCCGTCCTCGCCCAAGGCCTCGGTGCTCCCTCGCATCGCGGCGTCGGTGTCCCGCATGGCGGCTCGCCCCTCCTTGGAAAACTGCTTGGAGGCCGCCGACTCGGCGAGCCGTTCCGCCCGCGTCCGAAGTCCGGACTGGCGCCGCGCAAGGTCCTCGAGTTCCGCCTGCTGCTCCGCATCGAGCACCTCTGCGGTTCCCGGCAGCGGCGCCTGGGTCCGCCCTCGCAGGGCTTGTGCCCTCTTCTGCGCCTTGCGCAGCGCTTTGCCTTCCCGCTCCTTGGACTCCGATCCGGCTACGGCGCGGCGCAGACCGTCTTCGGCTGCGCGCGCGGCATCATCGAGCTCGAGTGCGGTCGCGTCGTCGTTCTCGGCGGACTTCTCGAGCGACTCGAGCGCCGCTTGGGCATCTTCGAGGCCGCGTCGCGCATCGCGGCCGAGCCGGGCGTCGTTGATGTCTTCGAGGGCTTTGCGAAGCGCCGTGGCTCGCTCGGCTGCGTTCTCGCGGACGGCGTCTTCGGAGGCCTGCTCCTTCACCCCCTCGCGATAGGCCTCGTGCAGCGCCTTCGTCTGCGCGCGCACGCTGCCTTCCTCATCCTGCAGGCGGCTGAGCTCGCGCAACAGCTCCATGCGTTGGCGTTCCTCTTCGGTGAGGACGGGCGCTTCACCGCCTGGCTGTCCGAGCTTGTCCTGGACTGCGTCTCGCAGCTGCTGCACTTCGCCGAGCTGACCCCGCGCGGCCTCCAGCGCCTCGTCGGTCTCGCCGCGACGAAGCATCTGCGAGAGCTGCTCCTGCTGCTTCATCGCTTCGAGCGCCTCGAAGGCGTCGAGGTTCATGAACTAGCTGTCGACCTCTTCACGCAGCATGGCGCGAGCTTCGGCGATGCGGCGCAGGTCCTCGCGGCGACGCTGCTCGAGCTGCTCGATCTGGGCCCGAGCGGACTCGTCTCCGGCCTTGAGCTGCTCGAGCAGGTCCACGAGCTTGCGCTGCGTGGCTTCGAGCCGGGCGACGAGGGCCTCGAGTCGTTCGACGACTTGGCCGTCGACGAGGTCATCGATGCGGATGATCTCGTCCTCGAGCTGCGTGACTTCTTCGGCGTTGTGCTTGCCAATGGGGGCCAGCGCGTCGAGCGTGGCCTCCGGATCTCGGCGCGCGAGCCCGGTCGGCATGGACGCGTGCAGCTTCAGTTCCTCGTCGTGCAGCCCTTTGAGCCGAGCGTGGACCTTGGTCAAAACCGCGACGTCCCGTTCGTGGGTGAGGGTGTCCATCGTGGCGGCGTCGATCGCCAGCGACAGCATCGCGAGCAGCTCGCCCCCGCGCGCGGCCAGGGCTTGCCCCGACAGCTGAAGCGCGGTGCTCG
>CAYSPB010000343.1:0-8708 GCA_964432695.1 uncultured Nannocystaceae bacterium | reverse complement strand
CCCCTTCCCGGACCCAAGCTCGACAAGGGCATCATCATCCCGCGCAAGGGCATGCTCGAGATTCGCCGCGTGCTCGATCGCGTCTCCGGCGAGGTGAGCATTGCCGTCAGCGACCAGCACATGTTCGTACGGGCGGCCGACCTCACGCTCTCGGTCACGCTCAACAACGTCACCTTCCCGCCCTACCGCGCCGTCATTCCCGCAGCGTTCCAACGCTTCGCGGAGCTGGGGCGTGACGAACTGCTCAAGGCGCTTCGCCGGGCTGAGGTGATGGCGCCCGAGAAGACCGCCACGGTGCGTGTCTCCCTGCAGCCGGGCAAGCTGGAGCTCACGGCGGACAACCCGGACCTCGGTGTCGCGCACCAAGAGCTGCCCGTCGACTACGACGGCGAGGAACTCACCGCGGGCTTCAACGCGCGGTACCTCATCGAGGTGCTCGACGTCATCGACACGCAGGACGTTCGTCTGGAGTTTCAGGGCGAGCTCGACCCTTGCGTGGTCAAGCCGGTCGACGGCCCCGACTTCCTCGGCGTGGTCATGCCGATGCGGATCTAGATGCGGATCTAGGGGCTGTCGGGAAGCCCTCTCGGTTTCCCGCTGTCCGCCGGCGTGCCTGAGGCGAACGTCTCCCCCGCGGATGACTCACGTGCACATGGCGCCGTCTTCGGTTTCGATGCAGTCGCAGGGCTCGCTCTCGAAGGCGACGATGCCGGCGAAGCACAAGGCGAGCGCGTCCCCTTGGCAGAACAGGTCGAGCGGTTCTTCGCAGGTCGTTCCGCCGGAGGGGATGCAGGCCGCCGCTTCGCCGCACTCCCCGAAGCAGGTGTCATCGAGCGCGCAGGTTTGTCCTTCGGTGCAGGCCTCGGCCGTTTCGAAGCCCGCGTCTCGACAGTTGAAGGCCGTGCCGTCTTCGCAACGCGGACCATCGACCGCCGGATCGCAAAGGCTCGCGTTCTCATCCGCGCACTGTGCGGTCCGGGCTTCGAAGCATCGCTGGCCTTCTTCGCAGCGCGCGTCGTAGGTCCAGCCGTCCAAACAGCCTGCGATCGTCTGCTCGTCGCGGCAGGTGCGGACGTTCTCGTCGTCGCACGGCTGGGCACCGATCGGTAGGCAGCTTCCAGCGCCGCTGGCCGTGGTCCGACAGGCCGAGCCCTCGTCGCAGGGCCGCACCTCTTCGAAGCCCGGGATGACGCACTGTACGATCGACTCGCCGTCGCAGCGCGACACGAACGTCTCGTCGCACGGCACGTCGTCGGGACCCCAGCACACCCCGTCTTCACAGCCGCCTCCGAACGGGCACGGATCGAAGCTCCACACGCCTCCGGGGCCGTCGCACGAGAGTACGCCGCCGGGCTCTTCGCACTGGGCAAACTCCGCGTCGCACGCTTCGCCCACCCGCCAAACGCAGGCCGCGCCGTCCGAACCCAGTTCGCAGGAAAACCCGTCGCCGCAGTCGGCGTTACGCACCACGCCGTCGGCACACTCGATGAGCCGCCCTTCAACGCACGTCGAGTTGAACGTCGCCGCGTCGCAGTCGGGCTCGACGCCGTCGTCCTCGGGCGGACCGTCGCTCGTCGAGAGCGTGGCGGTGCCCTCGTCTTCCTCGGCTGCAAGGTCGCACCCCGAAACGACACACGCGCCGAGCAGAACCGACAGGGCGAAACGGGCGCTGAAACGAGCCATGCACCCATGAGTGTCCTCCTCCTTCGCCAATCCGTGAAGCTTCGTTGTGGTGCCGCTCACGGGCTGGACGGGGGCCTCGACTTCGCCGACCATCACCGCTCGCCCGCTATGCAACTCGAACGCATCGGCCTCCGCGACTACCGGAACTTCGAGCAAGCAGACATCCAGCTGGCCGAGCGCTTCACGGTCCTTCATGGACACAACGGCGCCGGCAAGACCGCAGTTCTCGAGGCGATTTACTTCCTCAACACACTGCGCTCCTTCCGCTCCTCCGACATGAAGCCGCTCGTCCGACATGGTGCGGACGCGGCGCTGGTCGACGCCAAGGTCCACGACGCCGTGGCGGGAATCCCCTCCAACCTGGAGGTGCGGATCCAGCGAGGCGAGAAGTCCACGCGGCGAACGGCCAGCGCTGACGGCAAGGTGATTCGGTCGGCGGCCCAGTTCTACGGACGCGTTCGCTCCATCTTGTTCACACCGGAGGACCTCGCGGTATTGCGTGGCAGCCCGTCCGGGCGGCGCCAGTTCCTCGACCGCATGGTGTTCGCTCGGGAGCGCGCCCATATCGCGGACATTCAGAGCTACGAAAAGATCGTTCGATCGCGCAACCAGGTGCTCAAGCGCGAGGACCTCTCAGGGAGCGCTCGCGGTGACCTGCTGGACACCTACGAAGCCGGGCTGGCCGAAGTCGGCGCGCGCGTGTGGACGCGGCGTGCGGAGATGGTCGAGTCACTGCAGGAGCCGTTCGCAAAGGCGTTCGCCAACATTCACGGATCGGTCGGGTCGGCGCCGGGCGGAGGCGATGCGATGCACGCCGAGGCTCGCTATGTCTCCAAAGTACAGTCGAACGCTGACGAGCGGCAGGCGGCGCTGCTCGATGCTCTCAAGGAGCGACGCGGTGAAGACCTTCGACGCCGGGTGACGACCGTGGGTCCGCACCGCGACGATCTCGACGTCGAGCTGGGGGGCAACGCGGCGGCGGACTTTGCATCGCAGGGACAGGCCCGCGCGCTCGTGCTGGCGTTCAAGCTCGCGGAGCTTCGGGCGGCCCGCCAGGACGCCGGTGTCCCGCCTTTGCTCCTGCTCGACGACGTCTCGAGCGAACTCGACCCGACACGCACGGCGATGCTCTTCGAGACCCTCGCCGAAGACGCGGGCCAGTGCATCATGACCACCACGGATGCCGCCTTCATTCGCCTGCCGGAGGCGTCGAAAGCCGTGACCTGGAGGATCGACCGAGGCACGGCCACGCGCGAGGAATGAACCATTCCGCGCGTCTCATTGCCGTGCTGGCAAGCGCGCTCGCCCAAAAACCCGACCGGCCGCGACGCCGAGTGCCGAATTGCGCAACTCGGGCGACTTCGGGGCCCCTATCCTGAATGCGGGGTCGATATGAGACGGGGAAGGTATGCAGCACTCGCGCTGCTCGGCGCGAGTATGGGGTGCTACGGCGGAGTCGACGCCGCCACCGAGACCGACGGCGGTGAGGCCGACGTCAGCGGTGGCGTGGACGAGACCGGCGAAGGCAGCGGAGAAACGGGTGACGCGCCCGAGCCCGAAGACGTGCCCGAGGGGAGCGTTCCGGACCCGCTCGTCGGCCGCCTCAATCACGCGCAGTACGCGTTCGCGGTCGAAGACATCTTCGGCGTGCCGCTCACGGAAGACGAGCGCGATGCGATCCCTCGCGACCTGCCCGTTGGGTCGAAGTATTCGACCAGCGTGCAAGGGCAGTTCTTTAGCGCCCAATACGTCCTCGCCTACGCCGAAGTCGCGCGATCGATCGTCGACCGCATTGGCGCGAGCGCCTTGGCGCAACAGTTCGGCGGCTGCACAGTCGGGGATACCGGCTGTGCAGACGCGGTGATCGACGGACTCGGTCTTCGCACCCATCGTCGCCCGCTCACCGACGCGCAGCGCGACGTCTACCTCGATCTCGTGGCAACGATCGAGGCCGAGGCGACGGCCGAAGACGCCATCATTGGCGTGGCCGAGGCGATGCTCCAGTCGCCCCAGTTCCTGTACCGGATCGAAGATGAAACGACCGGGGAGGCCGACGCCGTTTACCAAACCGACGGATACGAGCTGGCCAGCCGTCTCTCGTTCTTCTTGTGGCAGTCGGTTCCCGACGCGACCCTGCTCGACGCCGCGGGCGGCCCTGCAGGCGACGGCGCGATCGACCCGGCCGACCTCGCCGCCGAGATCGACCGCATGCTGCTCGACCCCAAGTTTGCGCGAAGCCGCCGGCAGTTCTGGGGCGACTACACGCTCGCCTCCGTCGCCGGGTTTACGGCCGCGGAGCCCGAGGTTCGAGAAGAGCTCCGCGAAAGCCTGCTCGCATCGCTCGACCGCGTTTCGGGCGTGGACGGAGCACCGCAGGATCTTTCGGCCCTGTTCACGGGGACCGACCTGATGATGACGCCTGCCGTCGCCGAGCTTGCCGGTGCTGCGTCCAAAGGGGATGGCCTCCAGCTCTACAGCACCGCGGAGGCCGACAACCGCCACGGCGTGCTCTCGCACCCAGGGTTCTACGCAGCGCTGGGCACGACGTCCTTCGTGGGCCGCGGCTTGTTCCTCACCGAGCGCATCTTGTGCCAACACATTCTGCCGCCGCCCAGCGACGACGCGACCGCGCAGGCGATCATGGACACGGCGATGCAGACCGAGGAGCTCACGCCGCGCGAGGCGAGCGAGTTCCGCTTCACGCTCGAGCCCATCTGCCTGACCTGCCATCACCAGTTCGAGCCGATCGCCTACGCGTTCGAGCGGTACGACATGGAAGGTCGATACACGCTTACCGACGAAGAGGGCCGCGAGCTCTTCACCGACGGCATGCTGCCCGAGTTCCTCGACCGCCCGGCGATCCCGTTCGCCGATGCGCAGGAGCTGTTCGACGGCCTGGCCGACACCGAGACCACCTACCGCTGCATGGTCGAGAACATGATGGAGTACTCCACGGGGTTCTCGGCAGCCGACGCCGAGGACTCGGTGCTCGAGGCGCAGGCGGTGTTCCAAGACGAGGGGCGCACGTTCGATGCGCTCGTGCGGGCCGTCGCCACCAGCCCGCAGCTCACCTACAAGCGAACGGCGAAGGAGGAGTGACATGAGCGGTCGACGTCCCCACCAACTCATCTCCCGCCGCTTGCTGTTGCGCGGCGCTGGATCGATCGCGATCGGTCTACCGTTCCTCGAGGAGTTCGTCGCGCCTGCGCGTGCCGGCGAAGGCGACGAGGTACCTTGCCGACTCTTCACCATGAGCTTCGGCCTGGGCATCGAAGAAGCGATGCAGCTCGAGCAGTTCGACGGTCCGCTCGAGTCGCTGGGTCCCTTTGCGGACAAGGCAGCCTTCTTCACCAACGTCGACGCTGGAGCCCTGTCCGCTTCGGGAACCCCACACTTCAGCACGGGCGCCGCAACCTTCACGGGGGTGCCGCAGCGCGACGAGTCCGAGGGGTATCACGCCGCCGGGCCCAGCATGGAGCAGGTCATGAAGCGGGCGCTGCACCCTCAGGGCGTGCCCAACGTGGCTCTTCCCGAGCTGTCGGTCGGCTTGTGGAGCCGAACCGGGGCGGTTTCGCAGTTCACCCGGCAGTGGAACACCGACGGCAGTCCCGGCATGCGTCCGGAGCGTCGACCCTCGGCCATCTTCGACGCGCTGTTCGGCTCGTTCGAGCCTCCGTCGACCGATGGGCCCACGCCCGAGGACCTGCGCCGCAATCACGTCAATCGCAGCGTGCTCGACTCCGTGATGGGGCAGTACGAATCGCTGATGGGTCCGAACTCCCCGTTGGGCGCGGATTCGAAGGCGCGCGTCGCCAACCATCTCGCGGCGATCCGCGACGTCGAACTCCAGCTTGCGCCACCCGACGACGGCGGCATCACGCTCGACTGCACGCCGCCGGACCTCGCCGACTTCAGCGACCCAGCGGGCATCTCGTTCTACGACGCGGCCGAGGGCGCGACGGGCTCGGGGGCGCCGCTGTGCAACTGGCAGGCCGCCGACGAGCAGATGCGCAAGATCGGCGAGCTCATCGCGCTGGCGGCATCGTGCGACGTGCTTCGCTTTGGCAGTCTCATCTGCATCGGCGCCGGCGGTCACATCCGCTTCGATGGAACCTACGACGCGCTTGGCGAGAGCCTCGACTTTGCCCAAGCGTTTGGCAACGGGACGCCCCACGACCGCATCTTTCACGACTACAACGCATCCGCGATTCGGCTGTACCAGCACTTCTGCATCCGCCAGCTCGCGCATGCGCTCGAGGCGATGGATGCGTTGACCGAGGTCAACGGCAAGAGCGTGCTGGAGAACTCGCTGATTTTGATGGCGACCGAGTACGGTGAAAACCACAATGCCGAGCACGCGTTCCATGCGGTCATCGGTGGTGGCGACCGTTTCAACGCGGGTTGGTACGGCCAAGCGCTGATCCCCTCGGACGTTTATCACCAGGCGCTGGCCGCCTATGGCGTCGACTCGGAGATCCAGACGCGCTGGGCCGAGTACGAGCCGACCGAAATCGCCGGCTTCCGCAACGTCTGAGCCGAGCCTGGCGCGGCTCGAAGCGTTCCTTCGCCCCTGCTCCATCGGGGGTCATTGGATGTCGCCGGTGCACAGGTTTCGAACATGCTCACGGGCCTCCGTCGCCACGAGTCCGCGTGCGGTTGAAGCTCGCCCGCTCATTCGGCAATCCGAGCGGTGAACGCCGGGCACTGGCAGTTTCTCATGTGGGGCTCCACCGAGGCGGTCGAACTGCAGTAGTGTCGATGCATGGCATGGCTTGATGGATCGAGATCGATGCTCGCATTGCTTTCCGCGCTCGCGCTGGTGGGAGCCTGCGATGCGAAAGACGATGGGCCCTCGGACGAACAAGGCGACCTCGAAGAGGCAGACTTCGCCGAGGATGAAGACGACGTCGACGAGGAAGAGACCGACGCGACCGAGGACGACCACGACGTCGACGAAGACGAGGAGGAGCCTGAGGAGGACACGGACGCGCCAGAGCCCGGCTTCCCCGAGCACTTCGAGCCGTGCGACTGGGACACGATGGACGAGGGCATCGCGTGCGAGATGGACGACGGCCAGGTCGGTCGTCAGGAGTGCATCGTCATCGACGGGGAAGCGATCATCACCCCGTGCTCGACCGAAGAGCCAGCGTGCAATGCCGGAGACAACTGGGATGATGGGTGCTCGGGCGTGATGTGCTTGTGGAACGGCGTCGAGTTCATCGAAGAGCGCCTCGATGATTCCGGGTGCGGCGACACGCCGCTGGTCTTGAACTTCGATGGAGGTCCCGTCGAGTACGGACCCGTTGCGGCCGCGACGTTCGATCTCTCGACCGACGGATCGTGCACGAACACTTCGTGGCCCACGTCGCCCTGGCTGGCGCTGGATCGCGACGGCGACGGCATGATTCGCAGTGGGGCCGAGCTGTTCGGCAGCGCCACAGCGATGGCATCGGGACGCCACGCGTCCAACGGCTTCATGGCGCTCGCCGAGCTCGACTCCAATCTCGACGGCCGAATCTCCGCTGAGGATGAGCGGTTCGCGGAGCTGGTCCTTTGGAACGACTGGGACGAGGACCGCGTGGGTGCGTACGCGGAGCTTCAGCCGCTCAGCCAGACTTCTTTGGTCTCAATCGAGCTGAGCTACGACCTACGTGCCGCGTGCGACGGTCAGGGCAACTGCGGCATCGAGCGCGCGAGCTTCGAGTACCGCAAGGGCGACGCGACGGCGTTCGGCGAAGTGGTCGACGTCCACCTGCTGTGTCAGTAGGCGGTGGCCCGACGCCGACTCCAGGCGGCGGTTGAGCTGCTCGCGGGTGCACCAACCCATGGGTGCCCACCACGGCACCGGATTCGTGAGTGCGCGACGAGGCGTCGCGAAGAGCTTGCAAGCGGCGCACGGCGCCCTCACGATCGAGGCCGTGCCGACCTGCGACAGCGCGACGCAGTTTGAATCTTCTGGCATCCGTGGAGGGGTCCGGCGGGACCAACGGTGCATATGACATTGGCTTATGGTTGGATGCTGGCGGTGGGGCTCGCCGGTACGGGCGCCCCTGCGCTCGCTCCGGAGGCGCAGCCAGCGACCGAAACGGCACCCTCTACGAGCGAGGGCTCACCGCCCCCCGAGGTTGAGACCCTCGCACGACCGGCCGAGCCTGCGCCCAAGTCCGCCGCCGTGAGGCTGGTCTGGGACGCGCCCGAGGGCTGTGCGGACCAGGCCACGATGCAGTCGCGGCTCGACGCGTCGATGGGCGTCGACGCAGCCGCCGACCCCGAGGCGCGCAGCCGCTGGGTCATCGCCCGCGTCCGCGAAACGCCCGACGCATGGACGCTGCGCATGTGGACGTCGCAGGACGATGCGCTCTCGGAGCGCTCGCTCTCCGAGAAGAACTGCGAGGAGCTCGAGCGGGCGACGGTGACGATCGTGGCCATGTTGATGCCTCCTGCGCAGGTGCCCGCCGAGCCTGATCCCAAGCCCGAGTCTCAGCCACCGCCGCCGGACCCGATGGATGCGCGCGAGCTGGACGCGCTCATCGACGACGTGGAGCCTGCGCCCGAGCCCCCCGCGCAGCCTGATGGCCCGACGATGAAAGCGCCGGATCCCCCCTCGAACCGGGCCGGTCTGAGCTTCGAAGCGGCGTACGGCGGTGGTGCGATGCCCAGCCGCGGGGGCGGAGCCATTCTCACGGCCGCGGCAATCGTCCCGTCCGCGCGGTTCGAGCTTCGCGGCACGTACCTGGGCACGCGAGACATTGGCCTCGATGACGTGTCCGGCGCCCGTGGGCGCTTTTCGTACATCTCCGGCGGACTCCGCGGCTGCGGCGTGCCGTCGGAGGGTCGCGTCGAGTTCCCCATCTGCGGCGGGTTCGAGGTCGGCTCGGTGCTCGCAAACGTGCAGGGCGTCGAGCTGCTTCACGGCGCGGGGCAAACGAAGGTGTTGCTCAACGTCGACACCAACGTTCATGTGCGGCTCACGAACACGGTCTACTTGGCGTTCGGCCTGGAAGGCTGGTTGTCGGTCCTCAGGG
>CAYSPB010000342.1:0-8710 GCA_964432695.1 uncultured Nannocystaceae bacterium | reverse complement strand
GTGCCAGCGCCGCCAGAACTCGCCGATGTCGCGCGCCTGGTGGGGGCGGTCGAAGTTCTCGGGGATGTCGTAGCCCAGCAGCCGAGAGACGCCGATCGCGATGTCGGAGTAGCCCGAGAAGTCGGCGTACAGCTGCAGCGTGAAGGCGTACAGCGCCAGCAGGATCTCCGCCGACGTGTACATGTCGGGACTGGCGAAGATCGGGTCGGTGAACTGCCCCGCGATCCAGTCGCCGAGCAGCACCTTCTTGACCAGGCCCTTGAAGATGCGGAACAGCCCCTCCTCGATGGCCACCGCGTTGATGCGGGGCCGTCGGTGCAGCTGCGGAAGGAACTCGCTCGCCCGAACGATGGGTCCGGCGACCAGCTGCGGAAAGAACGAGACGAACAGCGCAAAGCGCAGGAACGACGGCTCGGGCTCGAGGCGACCCCGCCACACGTCGATCGAGTAGCTCAGGCTTTGAAACGTGTAGAACGAGATTCCGACGGGCAGCAGCGTGCGCACCGTGGGCGCCGCAAACGGGACGCCGAGCGCCTCACACACGTCGGTGCCGAGGGCGAAGAACAGGTCGGTGTACTTGAAGTAGGCGAGCAGGCCGAGGTTGCCGACCAGGCTCGCCCCCAAGTACGCGTTGCGCAGCCGCTTGGCTCGCGCGGCGACGTCGACATCCGGAGAGTCGGCCGCGCCCGCGTGCCGGTGCATCGCGTGCCCGCACACGAAGTCGAGCACGGTCGAGAAGACCAGCAGCCCGGCGTAGTACCAAGGCGTGCCCGGCGGATCGAGCTTGGGACCCGCCATGTAGAAGAAGTAGCTGGCCCCAAGGAGGAAGACGACGCGCGTGACCGGTCGACCCGCGGCGGCCCAAAAGATGAGCAACACCGGGACGATGAAGACCAGGAAGTCGAACGTCGGGAACAGCATGCGGCGCGGCCGTCAGCCGAGGAAATCGCCGTACAGTACCCGCGGCCGATCTCGGCGTCCAAGGGAGGACGCACGATCGCGTGCGGCTGTTCCCGGAGCAGCCCGTGGTGCAACCCAGCGCGGCGGATCGCGACGGATTTTTCGCTCCTGGGTAGGAGCCGAAACGCCGCTGTATCGGACATACCGCAAGTTTTGGCGACACCGCCAGGAGCGAAAAAGACGAGCGAGGCGTCGTGATGGGTTGCACCACGGGCTGCCAAGGGCAACTGCCCGTCATCGCGACGAAAAACGCGCTTAGCCGAGGAGAGATCGCGCTCAGGGGCGACCGGGGACCGCCCGTACGCGGTGCCGCGCACGGAACAGCATGACGATGCCACCGACGAACCCCCCGATACCCGCCGCGAGCATCGCACCGCCCGCTGCGTTGCTTCGCGCGTCGTCGATGAACCACAGCGACGACACGGCAGCCAGCGTACCGCCGACCGTCGAGACCAACACGCCGCCGATGAACATGCCGGTGCTGCCGCCGCGAACCTCGAGCGTGACGTCCTGGCCGCGATAGGGGTCGAGCGAGAAGCTCTTGGACATCAGCGCCGGACCCTTGTTGAGGGCGTTGACCGTGTAGGCGCCGTTGGTGTCGATCGGGCGCTCGCACGGCGCGGTGCAGACGTTGTCCCATGCGACACCCGAAGCGGACCCGCCGTAGCCCGAGACGTAGACGCCGCCGGTCCGCCGTTGAAGGACGAGTTCGCCGCGACGCCGGTCCCCACGGACCAAGAAGACGCGTGCGGCATCACCGGACACGGCAGGCTCGGCGGCAGGGGCCGGTTCGGGCGCGGGCTCCTTCGGCTCAGGCGTTGGCGCCGGACTTCCTCCAACGTCGACACGGTCGACCTCGTCGGGCCCGAACGTCCGCGTCGTGCCGTCGGCCTTGCGCAGCACGACGTTGCCGCCGGGTTCATATTCCTCGACCGTTCCACGCACGAACCCACCACTTCGCAGATGCACGACGTCGCTGCCCGAACCCGGGGCTTCGGGTGTGGCAGGCGCGGCGGTCTCGGAGGGCGCAGCTGCGGGCGCCGGCTGCGTGAGGCCGGAGGCAGAGAGTGCAATGGCAACAGTGGAGGCGAGAACGGAAGACATGGCAAGCAGCGCAGCAGTGAATGCGTGACGTGTTGGAGTCCCCGCGCGCGCTTCGGATCACATATTTTTTCCCAACCGCACATCCCGAAGTCACGACCGGGTCAGGGCTGTGCCCAGCCCCACACTTCGCCGGCAAAAAAAAACTCACCCGCCGGAGGCCGATGCGGTCTCCGCCTCCAGGGAGAGTCTCGCCCGCAGCGCGCGAGCCTTGGCGAGTACTTCCACGCGACGCCCAGTCTCCAGCTCGACGACGCGCTCGAGCAGCTCGAGTGCGGCCGCCTCGTTGCCCAGCGCAGCGTGCGTTCGGGCCAGCTCGAGCTCCACATCGACGACGCGCGGCGCGAGGGGGCCATCGGTCTCCTTGCGCATCGCCAGCGCCCGTTCGAACCGAGGCATCGCCTCCTGCGCCCGGCCGAGCTTCCGCAGCGCCCAGCCGGCGATCATGGCGGCGACGTCTTCGTCTCGCGTCCCAGTGCGGCCGAGGATCGCGAGCGACTCCTCCGCGCGCTCCAACGCCTCGGCGGCCAGATCCTGCTTCCGCGCGAGCTCGGCGAGGTTGTTCAGCGACGCTGCAACCTTGGGATGCTGCTCGCCGAAGATGCGTCGCCGAATCGCGAGGGACTGCTCGCACGAGGTCTTCGACTCCGCGTAGCGCTTGCTCTCCATCAGCGCGTTGCCGATGTGGTTGAGGGTCGCGGCAACCTGCGGATCGTCTTCACCGAGCAGATCGGTTTGCTGCGCGAGGGCAAGTCGGTACTCGGCCAGTGCCTCGTCGAACCGCGTCTGCGTGTACAGCACGCCGCCGACGTTGTGCCGAAGCCTTGCCTCCAGCACGGCGCCACCACCGGCACGCCGAAGCGCCGCAGTGGCGAACTCGGCCCAAAGATGCCCGCGATCGGGATCGTAGCGCTCCACGCCGGTGACCCACACCAGCCGCACCCACGCCTTCGCTTCGACGAGTCGGTGATCTGCTCGCTCCGCGGCCCAGATCGCCTCGAGGAAGCTTCGCTCCGCACGCTCGTACTCGCTGCGCCGTTCGAGAATCGACCCAGCCTGCAGGTGGGCTTCCGCGACAATGTCGTCTGCACCGAGCGCTTCGGCATCCCCCAACACCCGCCGGACGATGGCCAGAGCCTGAGCGTACCGGGCCGAGCTTTCCTTTGCCCGTGCGTCGACGAGCGCATCTCGTAGCGGGGCCGTGTAGCGAATGTCGACCGGCGCCTCAGGAGACGGGCGATCGGCGCGAAGGCGCTGCGTGTCCGAGCAATCATGCAGCCGCGGCAGCGAGTTGACCGCTTCAATGGCGTTCTCGACCACCGCCGCGTCGGCATCGACGAACTCGCGCGCGAGCGCTTCGACGGCCTGGTGGCGACCCCGCAGGCAGTCCATCCGCAGCTCCAGCGTTGCGTCGCTCTGCTCCTTGTGGACGTGGGTTGCCTCGCACGCGTCACGATGCGCCTCGACCCAGCCCTCGGTGTACCGCTGCAGCGTCGACTCGACACCGTCCCAGGCGGCGCCAGCGAACTTGGCCCCGCTGCCGAGGAACGCACTGCGGACGGAGTCCCGGACCCCGTCGTCCCAGACGCCGTCCCACCGCGCCGAGGCGTCTTCGCATGGGCTCGCACCAACGCCCTCACTCGTGAACGCCACCGTCACGACGCCGATGCCCGCGAGCGCCAGCGCAGCCACGCCGAGCCGCGCCTTCACGCGCCGCCCCGGTGCCCGCGACAGCGCAGCGAGCAGCGCCCGCATGTCGTCGTAGCGCAACTCGGGGTCGATCGAGAGGCCACGCGTCAACACGCGACGAATGGACACCGGAACGTCGCCGTCCCGAGGCTCGCTGAGGTTGCCCTTCAGGACGGCATACCTCGCTTCGCGTGCGGTCGAGCCCACGAACGGGCGCGCGCCATAGAGCGCCTCCCACAGCACCACGCAAAAGCTGAACTGGTCGGTGCGGGCGTCCGTCGGGCTGGAGAGGTGCTGCTCGGGCGCCATATATGCAGGCGTCCCGAGCTTGGCACCCGTTCGCGTGAGGTCTCCTTCGACCTCGGCGCTCGTGCACGGCATCGACGGGTCGGAGACCCGCGAGACGGGGACGTCATCGCGGGAGGAGGTTCTCCGCGCCAAGCCGAAGTCCAGAACGACCGCGCGTCCGCCATTTTCGACGAGGATGTTGTCGGGCTTGAAGTCGCGGTGGATCAGGTCGCCCTGGTGCGCGGCTGCCAGCCCTTCTCCGGCATGCGCGAGCACCGTCATCACGTCGCTCCACGCGCGCTCGGACGACTGCATCCAGCGCAGGAACGTCTGGCCCTCGACGTATTCCATGGCGACGAAGACCCGCCCCTCGAACGTGCCAACGTCGTGCACCGTCACCACGTTGGGGTGGCTGATCCGCGCGATCGCCTTCGCCTCGCGCAGCAGTCGGGTCCGCGCGCGGCTGCTGCGGCTGTTCGCGTGCAGCAGCTTCAGCGCCACCTTGCGATCGAGTTCGGGATCGTACGCGGCATAGACCACGCCCATGCCGCCGCTGCCCAGCTCGTACAGGACCACGTAGCGGTCCACGGACGTGCCGCGCTCGAGACGAGCATCGGCGAGCGCGTCTTCGTCGCGCACGCTGTCCGTCATCGAGTCGACCAGGGTTTTGCCCTGGTGCCCGTCTCGGGAGCCCACGTCCACGTGGTTAACATGCCACGCAGGCGCGCCCGCGTTGGACCAAAGTGGCCCCCGCCGAGGTACAATTGGGGGCTGGCGGCGACGGATTCGAATCTCGGTGCACCGTCCTGGGGCGAACAAACCCGCGCGGGACGCCGGCCCACCGAACCGTTGCAAACGCAACCGCCGGCCAGCCGACTGTCCTCGATGACGCCTTCGTGCGTCGAGTGGGAATCATGCGTCAGCTCCTGGGGACCGTTCAGGTGCAGCCGGGGCCGGTCTTCTTGTACGGGGCGAACTGCTCGAGCTCTTTCATGTAGTCGGGCAACTGCTCCCGCTCGTCCGCCAAGAACCGGCTCACCGCGTCGCGAAGCCCGTCGTGCCGAATCCAGTGCGAGCTGTAAGTTGGCGCAGGCGTGAACCCGCGCAGCAGCTTGTGCTCGCCTTGCGCTCCCGCTTCGAACAGACCGATTCCGCGCTCGATGCAGCGCTGAATGCCAGCGTAGTAGGCGGTCTCGAAGTGCAGGAAGTCGATCTCCTTCGCGCACCCCCAATAGCGACCATACAGAGCGTCGTTGGTCTCGAGGTAGAGCGCGCCCGCCACGACGTCCCCGTCCTGTCGGACGCGGGCGAACTGTACCCGCTCGGGTGCCAGCTCGATGAGCCGCTTGAAGAAGCCCGGCCGCAGATAGTCCTGACCGCCGTGACGATACGTGGTGCGGCGGTAGAACCGGTCGAGCATGTCGACCTCGTCGGGTGTGACGTCCGAGCCAGCGATGAAGGTGACGTCGTCGACGGCTTCGAGCGCGCGCCGACGCTCCTTGCGAATCTGCTTGCGCTTTCGCGAAGCCATCGTGGCCAAGAACGCGTCGAAGTCGGCGTAGCCCTGGTTGCGCCAGTGGAACTGGAAGCTCAACCGCGACATGAAGCCTGCGTCGTCGAGCAAACGATGCTCGGCCTCGGTCGTGAACAACCAGTGAATCGACGAGCACTCCGCCGCGTTGGCGAGCTCTTTGACCGCCTCGACCAGGACCTGCGCAATCACGTCGGGCTCCTCATCGTCGCCGCGCAACAGCAAGATGCGGGGGCCGGTGGCCGGAGTGACCGGCGCCGCTACGACGAGCTTGGGGTAGTAGGGCACGCCCGCGCGCTCACTGGCACGCGCCCATCCCCAGTCGAAGATGTACTCGCCGTAGCTGTGGTCCTTGATGAAGCAGGGGACCGCGCCGATGAGCACGTGTTTGGATTCGTCTTCACCGACGGCGCGCTCCGCCATCAGATAGACGGGCGCCCACCCAGTGCGAGAACCGGTACTGCCGCTCATTTCGAGCGCGCGCAGAAAGCCCCACTCGAGGAACGGACTATGACCGTGGTCGAGAGCGTTCCAGGCCGCGGGATCGACGCTGGACAAGTTGTGCACGGCCCGGATCCGCAGCGTCACGACGATTCACGTGTACGCCGTGTCGCCGAGTCTCGCAAACGGTCGGCCATTCCCCTCGACCAGGCGGGCTCCAGTGGACGAGGCGATTCCGCCGACGGAGCAGCGCCTTCCTACCCAACCGGGGAGGTTTTCTCGCGCAGACCCGAAAACCCAACGAGTTTGGTCGAGCCGCCTGGCCGAGGCATCTTCGGCGTTGGCTGCTATTCTCGAATGCGGACGGATGACGACCGGACTCGCCCGGCGAGACCTCGGATGACGCCCGTCTGCCCTCCGGCCAGAGCTGCGATGACTACGCGACGCGAAGACGAAAACGAAACCGGGGTCATCCTCCGTGAAAAAGCGGAGAAGAAGGTGAAGCGACCGCGGATGTACCGCGTCGTGATCCACAACGACGATTACACGCCCATGGACTTCGTGGTCCGCCTGCTCGAGACGGTCTTCCACCGGACCGAGACCGAGGCCACGCGCATCATGCTGCACATCCACAACCACGGCTCCGGCGTCGCGGGGATCTACACCCACGAGATCGCCGAGACCAAGGTCGCCCAGGTGCACATGCTGGCCCGCAAGAACGACCATCCGCTGATGGCGTCGATGGAGCCCGAGGACGACGACGAGGAGTAGGCACCGATGCTGAGCGACGAACTGAAGGCCACGATCAACGCTGCGATCGAAGACACGCAGCGCCGACGCCACGAGTACCTCACCCTCGAGCACCTGCTGCTCGCCCTGCTCGCCGACGGAAGCGCCGCCACGGTCATCGAAGGCTGCGGCGGTAACATCGACGACATCAAAAAGGAACTCGAGGAGTTCCTCGAAGACTCGATGGAGCAGGTGCCCGATGACGACGAGTTCACCTGCCACCAAACCATCGGAGTCGGACGGGTCCTGCAGCGGGCCGTGCTGCACGTGCAGGGCGCCGGCAAGCGCGAGGTGACGGGCGCCAATATTCTCGTCGCCATCTTCGCCGAGCCGGAGTCCAACGCCGTCTACATCCTGAGCAACCACGGGATCACGCGGCGCGACGTCACGCTATTCATCTCGCACGGAATCGGTCGCGGCGGCTCGACGTCGCTTGCGAAGCGGGCACCCGACGGTGACGGAGGGCCGAGCATCGATCCCGACAGCGATGGTGGCGACACCTCGGACGACCCGTTGAGCGCCTACGCGGTCGACCTCAAGGTCAAAGCCGAGGCTGGACGCATCGAGCCGCTGATCGGCCGCAGCAGCGAGGTCACGCGCCTCATTCAGGTGCTGTGCCGCCGCAAGAAGAACAACCCGGTACTCGTCGGGGAGCCCGGCGTGGGCAAGACGGCCGTCGTGGAGGGCCTCGCTCTGCGCGTGCACGAGGGCAAGGTGCCCAAGGCCATCGCCACTGCGCACATCTACTCGCTCGACATGGGCTCGCTGCTCGCGGGCACCAAGTTTCGGGGGCAGTTCGAGGAGCGGCTCAAGGCGGTCATCAACGCCGTCGAGTCCGACCCCGATGCCATCCTGTTCATCGACGAGATCCACACCGTCGTCGGCGCAGGCGCCACCTCAGGCGGCTCGATGGATGCGTCGAACCTGCTCAAGCCCGCCTTGGCGAGCGGGTCGCTGCGGTGCATCGGCGCCACCACGTTCAAGGAGTTCAAAAGCGCCTTCGAACGCGATGCCGCCCTCGCCCGCCGCTTCCAGAAGATCGAGATCGTCGAACCCTCCAAAGACGAAGCGCTGCTCATCCTGCAGGGGCTCAAGGAGGTCTACGAGACCCACCACAATGTCGTCTACACGCCCGAGGCGCTCGAGACGATGGTCGAGCTGGCACACAAGTACCTGCGCGACCGTAACCTGCCCGACAGCGCCATCGACGTGATGGATGAGGTCGGTGCCGCGTCGCGCCTCGACGTCCCGCTGCTTCGGCCCGAGCCGTCGGTCAACGACGCGATGGATGAAGACGCGGAGCACGACGAAGAAAACGACGCCGCCGAGAAGGCGCAGGCACGCCCGGACCCGAAGACGATTGACGTCCCCGAAGTGGAAGAGGTCATCGCCCGGATGGCTCGCATTCCGCCAAAGTCGGTGAGCAGCGACGACAAGCACTTGCTCGCGAAGCTCGAAGAGGGCCTGCAGGGGGTCATCTATGGTCAGGACGGCGCCGTCGGGACCGTCACCCACGCCATCAAGCGGGCGCGGGCCGGCCTGGGCCGCGACGACAAGCCCATCGGTTCGTTCCTCTTCGCGGGTCCGACCGGCGTCGGCAAGACGGAGCTCGCCAAGCAGCTCGCGCGCTTGCTCGGCGTGCCCTTCCTGCGCTTCGACATGAGCGAGTACATGGAGAAGCACAGCGTCAGCCGGCTCATCGGGGCGCCTCCGGGCTACGTGGGCTTCGACCAGGGCGGCCTGCTCACCGACGCGGTCTCCAAGCAGCCGCACTCGGTGGTCGTGCTCGACGAGATCGAAAAGGCCCACCCCGACATCTTCGCCGTGCTCTTGCAGGTGATGGATGCGGCCACGCTCACCGACACCACCGGGCGCAAGACCGACTTCCGCAACGTCATCATCATCATAACA
>CAYSPB010000341.1:0-8724 GCA_964432695.1 uncultured Nannocystaceae bacterium | reverse complement strand
GATCGTCTTTCGCGAGCCCGCCCGGCGGCAGCAGCTCGAAGCGATCCTCCACCCCCGCATCCGTGAGCGATTCGAGCAGGTGCTCGATGCTCTCGAGAAGGCTGGCCACAACGTCACCGTCTACGAGGTCCCGCTGCTGTTCGAGAAGCACCTGCAGGCCGATATGAAAGCCACGATCTTGGTGACGGCGTCCGAAGGCACGCGAATCCGCCGCGTGATGGAGCGCGACGACGTCACCGAAACCGAGGTCAAGGCTCGCATCGCGACCCAGATGCCCGAGTCTCTCAAGCGCAAGCGCGCGGACTATATCGTCGAGAACGACGGCAACCCGGACGCGCTGCGCCGCGAGGTTCGCTTCTTGCTCGAGCGGTTCTTGCGGGTCGATGCCCGCAACACGACCGAGCCGGTCAAACTCGCGGCGGCCGTCGACACCACCACGCGCCCGAGCCTCAGCGGCGGAACCGTGGTCGCCCCCGCGCCGAGCCGGACCCCGACCGAGATTCCCAGCCATGCCCCGACCCTGCCGCAGGCGCCCTCGAGCGTAGGCACGATGCCGGGAATTCCCACGCCGCCCGAGGATGCGCCGGCGGCTCCTCCCGCGCCTCCGCCGGGCGTCAAAGTTCCTACGCCCATTCCCAGCTCCGCCGCGCCACCGCCTCCGAAGCCCGCCATCGGGACTCCGCCCATTCCGACCCCGAGTGCGTCGGTTCCAGCCCCCAAGCCGCCCGGGGCGTCCGTCCCTGCCCCCGCGGCTTCCGTTCCCGCGCCCGCCGTTTCTGCTCCGGCTCCCGCCGCGTCAGTCCCCGCACCCGCGGCCTCCGCGCCGGCAGTCGCGGCCTCTGTTCCCGCGGCCGCCGCGTCCGTGCCTGCGCCGGCCGCCTCAGTCCCTGCACCGACACCGGCTGCGTCCATTCCCGCTCCGCCGCTCGACGCACCGCCACCCCCTGCGTCCATTCCCGCTCCTCCGCTCGACGCCCCAGCGCCAGCAGGCCCCGTCCCCGCGCCCCCACCGGCGTCCTCTTTGCCGGCCCCGCCCCTCGACGCTCCGCCCCCGCCGCGCAAGACGGAGCTTTCGATCCCGGTCGATGCGATCAAGCGGGCGAAGAAATCCGCCGAAGGCGGCGAAGACGACGAGGCCGGCTGAGCATCACAGGCCCAGCACGCCCTCGATCGCTTCCATCATCCGAACCCGACGCTTCGTGATCGGGCTCGACCCGTCGACGAGGCTGCGACTCTCCTCGAGCACGCGCGAGAGGTCGAAGCGCTTCACCGCCGTATCCGGCGTGGCGTCGCCGCCGTCGACGATGGGCTGCCACGCGACCATTTGGTCGGTATGGCCTTCCAGGACAGCGTCGACCGCAGTCAAACCAAGCCGGCCGGCCACCATTCGATCGCGGAACGATGGCGAGCCGCCTCGGACCAGATGGCCGAGCACCGTGGCCCGCACGTCGACATCGGTCATGTCGGATAGCCGCGCGGCCACCTTTCGGACCAGACGCGTGCACGGCGTGTTGACGCCCTCAGCCTTGAGGATGAGCACCCGGCGCTTGCCCCGGTCGGCAAACGCGCGCCGGATCGCCGACTCGACCGCATCGACGATTTCAGCCTCGTCGCGGCCCTGCTCGCGGAACAAGACCGCTTCAGCGCCCATCGCGACCGAGGCCGCCATCGCCAAGTAGCCGCAATCGCGTCCCATGACCTCGACCACGAACGCGCGGTGGTGCGCGCGCGCGGTATCGCAAATGCGATCGCAGCTGGAGACGATCGTGTTGAGCGCCGTGTCGACGCCGATCGACAGCCCGGTACAGCCAACGTCGTGGTCGATCGAGGCCGGCACGCCCATCACCGGCGTCTGGCTCTCCCGCGCGAGCGCGTGGGCGCCCGCGAGCGAGCCGTTGCCACCCACGACGACGAGACCACGGAGCCTCTCGAGCACCTTCAGCGCCGGCGCACGCCCTGCAGCTTCGAGGAAGCGAGGTTCACGCGCCGAGCCGAGCACCGTGCCGCCGACCGAACCGAGGAAGTCGATCTGGGCGTCGACGGCCAGCGCGGCGCCGACCGGGTCCGCGGTCAGCGAGCGCGTGCGGCCTTCGAGAAGGCCCGTGTAGCCGTTCTCCACGCCGACGACCGGAATGCCGCGGCTCGCCGCGACCTTGGTCATCGCGCGAATGGCCGCGTTCATCCCGGGCGCATCGCCGCCCGACGTCAGGATTCCGATCGGTCGATCATCCATCGGCCGCAGGATAGCGCCGCGCGCCGCCATCCGCGGGGCCCGGCCTGGTGCTCACGGGCCCGGCGGCGGAATGGTTGCTACCGCACCGCCATGCATCGAGTATCCGTCGACACCGGAGACGAGACGGTCGAATTGGTCGTGGAGTCCGGCCGGACGCTGCGCGACGTGCTGCTCGAGGCAGGTCTGACCCCCTACGGTCGCGTCACCCATCGTGCCAACTGCGGCGGTCGGGGCTTGTGCGCGACATGTGGCGTACGGGTCGGACTCGAAGCGCCCGACCCGGTGCATTGGCACGACCGCGCCGCGCAACGATGGGGGTATCCACGGCTGAGCTGCCAGATCGTGATCGATCGCGACCTCGGAGTTCACCTCGTGCCCGACAAGTGGGTGTGGGGACAGATGTTGCCGAAACGGAGCCGGTGACCGCGGCCTGCGCTGGCCACGATGGCGACGCGCGCGTACCCTGATCTTCCGCATGGTCCCGCCGTCCGACGACGACACCGCGCAACCCGGACCCCGCGTTCCGCCGCCACCGACCATGAGCTTCATGAAGGAGCTCGGCGGTGACGCGGCACCGAGCGATCCTCCGCCAACCTCCGGAGACGATCCCGTCGTCGGTGACGCGGCATCGAGTACGGCCGAACCACCGACGCCGGCGTACCTCATCGATGTCCTGCATGCCGACCTCGACCGTGCACCGGCCGAGGCGCCGCCATCGGCTCCGGCGCCGCGGCGGGGTGCACTGCCGCGGCCGAGCCGAGACGCCAAGCGCGTGTCTTCGCGCCGCGACGCCGGGGCTGCGACCCGACCTCGTCCTCCGAGCGCCAGCGGCTTGCCCACCGGCTTGCGCCCGCCCGGGGCTCCCGCGGAGAGCGAGCCCGAGGACACCGGCGCCCTCCTTCGCTCCGCGGTCGAGGAGCTGACGGCCGGCGAGCCCGATCCGGCCTCGGAGTTCGACGACGTGAACGCACCGAAGACCGAGCGCGCGGCCCGGCCCGCGGCTGGCGCGGCCGCGGCCGCGCCAGTGGATACAGCGGGGGACGAGACCCGCCGCCGGCCGCTCTGGATGTGGGCGATTCCGGTGGCGGCCATCCTGGCAGGGATCACGTGGTGGGCGTTCTCGGGCTCGGAGCCCGAACCGCAGCCCACTCCAGCCGTCGTCGCAGCCTCGCCCGAGCCGCCCCCCGCCGGGCCGGAACCCGCAGCCGACCCCGAACCCAACGACGCAGAGCCCGAGGCGCTCGCCGTGCCGCACGACCTCGGTGAGCCGGCCGCGGCCGCCCTCGACGTCGGCGCCGCACTCGAGGATACCCTGGACGTCGGTACGCTCGAGCCGAAGCTCGACGTCGGCAGCGAAGAGGTCATCGAGCCCGAGCCCGAGCCTGAGTCGGACGCGCCAGCACCGGCCTCGAGGCGTCGTCGCGGCAAGCGTTCCGCGAAACCCACCCCGAGCCGGCCTGCCCCACCACCGCCCAAGGCCGCCGCGCCCGAGGCCGAACCCGACGCGAAAGCACTGCTGGCTCGAGCCAAGGCAGCCCTACGCTCGGGCAAGCACGCCGAAGCGCATCGCCTCGCTTCGAAGAGCCGACAAGCGAAGCGCTCATCAGCGGCCCTGATCGTGATGGCCACCGCGGCGTGCCGCATGGGCAACGCCTCGAAAGCAAAGTCCGCGTTCGCTCAGCTCAAGGTCTCCGAGCGACGCGGCATTCGAGCCGAGTGCCGCAACAAGGGCATCCGGCTGGGGCTCTGAGTCGAACTCAGCCGTCGATGCGGCGGCGAAGCAGCCAGGCCAACGCCAAAACGGGCAACACGACCGTCGCGTGACCAAAGAGCAGGTGGGACGGGTGCGTGATCGGACAGTGGAAATACAGCGCGATCAGTCCGATAAGGCCAGAGGCCCAGATCCCGAGCGAGCCGGGCAACCACCAGCGCGAGCGAGTCAATGCACCCAAGCCGAACAACGCCAACGCGGTGAAGGCCGTACCGAACATGAAGCAGGCTCGGGCACGTGGAATGAAGTCCTCGCCCATGCCCTCGAGCGACGCGGGATGGTCGTGATGCGCCGCTGGAAGCCCTGCGAGCAACACCACGGCCACGACACCCGCCCCCATCAGCAGGGCTCGCTTCCACCACGACAGCTCCGGCTGCGTCAGCGGCCGGAGGAATGCGATGAGTGCGAAGCCCAGCGGGATCAGCAGCAGGCCGAGGTCGAGTGCCATGCGGCCGCCGGGATACACACCCAAGTCCGGGCGACGCGTCGCAAGCAGCACGATGCCAGCAAGCAGCAGCGTGAGCACGCCTGCCAGCGTCCGCCGCGTCCGCGTGCTGAGTTCGGACAACCGAGCCCGCGTCGGCGTCTCTTCGATCGACGCCCGCAGCGCGTCCAGCCCCGCCACCCCCCCCGTCGCGGAGTCCGCCTCGGCGGCGGACTCGAACGCCTCGGGCGGCGCCGCGTTCGGAAACGCGGTCAGCAGGTCCTCGGGGACCTCGCCGTGCGACATGGATTCACTCATCGGGCTCGCCTCCCGTATTCCGCTTGCCGGCCGGCGGTTACAGGCCTTTCCAAAGTCTCGCGGAGTTTCGCGTATCCGCGATGCGCTCGCACTTTCACCGCCGACTCACTCGCACCGACCACCGACGCGACCTCCTTGAACGGAAGGCCTTCGAACCAGTGCAGCTCGATGACGGTTCGCTGGGCTTCGGGCAGCCGAGTGAGCGCAGCACGGAGCTCTTCGCCGACCATGCCGCGCTCGGGGTTGCCGTAGCGGCCCGATTCGGCGGGATCGAACTCTCCGAGACCCGTTTCCGGCCGACGGCCGCGGCGGCGAAAGTACTGACGCTTGAGGTTCAGCGCGATGGTGTAGACCCATGGGCGCAACTTCGCCCCCTGCCGGAAGTCGCGGCGCGCGCGATGCAGCTGTAGGAACGTCTGCTGCACGATGTCGGCGACATCGGCGGGGCGCGCGATCTGGCGCGCGAGCATTCTCGTGATGCGGGGCGAATAACGATTGAAAAGCGCGTCGAACGCCAGTCGATCGCCGTCGACATATGACGCCATCAACTCTTCATCGGTGCGTTCGGCTCGACTCATCGGCCCGCCTCATCTCCAAGAATCGCCCACAGCGCCTCGAACGTGGCGGCAGCACCGGCTCGAATGCGGATGTCGACGATGGGCGAGACGTCCGTCGTGCCCGGATTGATCTCCACGGTGGTCTTACCGGCGCGCTTGGCCATCACCACTGGCGCCGCAATGTAGGGGAACGCGCTCGTCGTGCCCACCGACACGACGAGGTCGAAGCCGGCCCGGAGCTGGGCCTCGAGGGGGGTGAGTGCGTCGGGGGGCAGCATCTCTCCGAAGAGGACGACGCGCGGACGAATCCCGGCGTTACAGGCGGGACATCGGGGCGCAACCGGAGCCTCGGGGGTCCCCAGCTCGGGCTCCAGCGCGATGAAGTCGTCGACCTCGGAGGTCCAGTCGCACGCGAGGCAATGCAAATGGCGCAGGTTGCCGTGGATTTCGATCAGGTTCGACGCGCCCGCCCGAGCATGCAGCCCGTCGACGTTTTGGGTCAGCACCCAGCCGCGCTCCACCCGGCGCTGCAGCAACGCCATGATCGCGTGTGCCGCATTCGGCTGCGCCCCGCGACACGCCCGCTCGATCTGAAGCATGTACTTCCAGCAGATCTCAGGACGAGCCTGCAGCATTTGACCGCTCAGGGCCGCTTCGATCGGAATCCCCTCCGTGGTGAGACCCGAGTTGTACAGTCCCCCCACGCCCCGGTACGTGGGCAGTCCCGAGTCGGCGGAGACGCCGGCGCCGGTGATGAACAGAACGCTGCGCGCCGACGAGAACGCGTCGGCAAGCGCTCGGACCTGCGCGGGGTCGGGCTGGTCCGTGCTCACGCCGTTCCCCGCTCGTTGTCGACTCCGCGTCGACCGCTCAGCTCAAGCCGGTTTTCGAGACCACGCCGCGGAACATGTTCAGCGTCCGCTCGAGACTCTCGATGACCTCTTCGAGGCTGTGGGAGTCCTGCGCCCGGATCTCCTGGTCCGCGCGCTCGAGTACGCCTTCGGCCTTCGCGATGGCGTCGCGCCCGAAGCTCGTCCCCGACATGATGCCCTGAACCTGCGGGAACAGCTCGCGAACGTCGCCGATGAGGCGCTCGGCCTGCTGGCGCTGCCGCTCGAACTCCTCGGAGGCGCGCACTTCGACCATGTAGTTCTGGCTGCTCTCGACGAGCTGCTGTAGCTCCTCCTCGGTGAGGCCGCTGGTCGCGGTGACCGTGATGCTCTGCTCGCGGCCGGTCTCGAGGTCCTTCGCCGAAACGCTGACCAGACCGTCGGCGGAGATCGAGAAGGTGACCTCGACTTCCACCTCGCCACGCGGAGCCTTGCGCAGACCGGAGAGGATGAACTCACCGAGCAGCTCGTTCTCCGCCGCCTTGTCGCTCTCGCCCTGCAGCACGAGGATCTTCACCGACGTCTGGTAATCACGGACGGTCGTGAAGATGTGCGATGCGCTCGTCGGAACCGTGGTGTTCTGGTCGATGAGGCGGTGGAAGAACCCGCCGACGATCATGATGCCCAGGCTGTGGGGCGTCACGTCGAGAAGCAGGACGTCCATCGACTCGTCGACGAGCGCTGCGGCCTGGATGGACGCACCCAGCGCAACGACCTCGTCGGGGTGGACCCCCTTGCACGGTTCGAGGCTGAAAAACTCGGCCACGCGCTGCTGAATCAGCGGCATTCGGGTCATGCCACCGACGAGAATGACGTCGTCGAGGTCGTTGCGGTCGATGTCCGCTTCGGCCAGGGTCTTCTCGCAAATCGCCACGGTGCGGTCGACCAGGTCACGCGTCAGCTCCTCGAGCTCGTCACGCGTGAGCGTCTCCTGCATGTGATAGGTCTGGCCGCTGGGCGTCGTGTACAGGAACGGCAGGTCGATGAGCGTCTCGCGAGCCACCGAGAGTTCGCAGCGCGCCTTTTCGGCCGCGTCCTTGATTCGCTGCAGTGCCATCCGGTCGTCGCGGACGTCGACGCCGCTCTTCTCCTGGAACGCCTGCGTGAGCCGGTCCATGACCCGGATGTCGAAGTCTTCGCCGCCGAGAAACGTGTCGCCGGCGGTCGAGACCACCTCGAACACGCCATGACCGATGTCGAGAATCGAGATGTCGAACGTACCGCCGCCAAGGTCGTAGACCGCGACCTTGCGCTCGAGATCTTTGCCGAATCCGTACGCAAGCGCCGCCGCGGTGGGCTCGTTGATGATGCGGATGACGTCCAAACCGGCGATGCGGCCGGCATCCTTGGTCGCCTGGCGCTGGTTGTCGTTGAAGTACGCCGGAACGGTGATGACCGCCTTCTCCGTGCCCCCGCCGAGGTACTGCTCGGCGACGAGCTTCATCTCCTGAAGGATGAAGGCGCTGACCTCGGGGATGGAGTAAACCTGGTCGCGCAGCTTGATGCGGACGTCGCCATGGGGCCCCTCGACGATGACATAGGGGCAAGACTGCTGGACCGCCTTGGCGGACGGTGATTCCCAGCGGCGGCCGATCAGACGCTTGGCGGCGTAGACCGTGTTCTGGGAGTTCGTGACTGCCTGCCGCTTCGCGATGTGTCCCACGAGGCGTTTGCCGCTCTCGGAGATCGCGACCATCGACGGCGTGGTCTTGTAGCCCCCCTTGTTCGGGATGACCGTGGGAACCCCATCTTCGACGATGGCGACGCAGGTGTTCGTGGTTCCGAGGTCGATACCAACGACGTTTTCCATGGAGAAGTCCGTCAAGGGCGGCCGATGGTTTCGGTCCACGACGAGGTCGAGCCTACGTAGGCCTCCCTTTGCCCCTGTGCGGAAAGGCTACTTCGCTTTGCACGCCTTGAGAAGGGCGCGCCAATCCTGATCGTCGGGCCGCAGCTTGGCTGCCAGGTTGGCTTGGTTTTGCGCCGTACTGATCTGACCTGCAGCCAAGAAGGCGTAGCCGATCTGGATGTGCAGCCCCGCCGTCGCTTTCGCCTTGCGCTTGACGCCGTTGACCTCGTCGGCGCGCAGTGCTTCGAGGGCCCCCATCGCGAGGTTTCGGCCCCTGGCCGCGTCGGTGGTCCGAACGGCGAACGCGGCGTGCGCCAAGTGTTCAGCAGTAGGGTCGGCGTCCGCGGCCTCGAGCAGCAGCGGAAGCGCCTCGCCGCCTTGTCCCAAATCGAGAAACGACTGCGCGCGGTGATAGACCTCGCCCGCGCGCTTCTGCCGCGCAGTGCGGCGAACCGCTTCCCACTTCGCCGCGATCTCTTCGTTGCCCGGGTCGGCTCGACTCGCGAGCAGGTAGAGGTTCGACGCCCGCGCGAGGTTGCCGGCCTTCTCGGCCGCCTCCGCGTTGGCGAGCATCTGCGCCGACTCATCGTGCATCTTCGACTGCAGCGCGGCGCGCTGTCGGTCGGCCCGGGCCTTCGCTCGCGCTTCCCGTCGCTGGGCTGCCTCGGCGTCGCCCGCCTTC
>CAYSPB010000340.1:3952-8732 GCA_964432695.1 uncultured Nannocystaceae bacterium | reverse complement strand
CGGTCACCGCCGACGATGAGGGCCGCGATCGCGAGGCACCAGGAGAACGCCGCCGTGACGATCGCGAGCGCGAACGCCTTGAGGACGTAGGGGGCCAACATCGGGACGAGCGCTCCAAGACCGGCGACGAGCGTGAGCCCAACGGGCACCGCGCTGGAACCGAGCGCAACCGTGGCGAGAATCGACGGCTTGTTCGAGGCGCCCGAGCTCGGCTTGCGGAGGAACGACGCGACCCATGCGAGCAGGAACGTGAAGCTGGCCAGCAGCGCGAGGGCGATGCCGCCCAGGGCCAGGATCTCCTGGATGCGTTGAAGCAGCTCCCGGAGACGGTCCAGGTCGGGAAGGCCGAGTAGGACGGTGTGGGCCAACGCGAGCATGCAAGCAGTGTAGCACCGGGGATTCTCAGGACCCGCGGACTCGGCAGCGAGGCGGCTGAACCGCGTGCCGGCCCCGCCGTGCGGGCGCGCTCCGTTCTGCACCGCGCGCGCCGCGGCTGTGGCATACCGCCCGCACGATGAATCCCGCGGCGCTCATCTTCGACTTCGATGGCACGTTGATCGACAGCATGCCGGTGCATTTTCGGTGCTGGCAGGACGTGCTCGCTCCGGTCGGCCTCACCTTTGACGAACCGACGTTCTATGCGTGGGGTGGTGTTTCGACCCGCCAGATCGTCGCGCGCCTTGCCGAGGCGCAGGGCGTGCAGGTCGATGTCGAGGCCGTGGTCGGCCGCAAGGAAGCCCTCGCGATGGAACGCGCCCACGAAGCCGAGCCCATCGAGGCCGTGGTCTCCATTGCGCGCGCGCACCGAGGCAGCCTGCCGATGGCGGTGGCGACCGGCGGGACCCGAGCCGTGGTCGATCCGCGTCTGAAGAGCACGGGCATGGCGGCGTGGTTCGACACGGTCGTGACCGCAGACGACGTCCAGCGCTGCAAGCCCGACCCGGAGACGTTCCTGCTCGCCGCCAAGCGTCTTGGCGTAGACCCGTCTCGATGCAGGGCCTACGAAGATGCCGAGGCCGGGCTCGCCTCCGCCCGCGCGGCGGGCATGGAGGTCATCGACGTCCGAACGCTGCGTTCATGAGTCGCGGCGGGTCCAGGCCTCGAGTCCTTCGCGGCCGAGTCGGCGGGCCGCGGAGAGAAAGCCCGACTGGGAACGGAAGCCGGCTGCCGTTGCAGCGTCGGCCACGGCGGTCATGCCCTCGGCGAGCATGCGTTCGCAGCGGCGGACGCGGCGCAGGCCCAAGTACTGGGGCACCGAGAGGCCCATCGCGGCGCGGAACTCGGACTTGAAGGCCGAGCGCGGCAGGCCGGCGATCTCGGCGAGTTCTCCGACGGTCCAGCCGTGGGCCACGTTGCCCTCGATCGCCTTGAGCGCACTGCGGACCCCCAGCGAGGCGAACATGCCGAACAGACCGAATCGGTCATCTCGGGCTCCGGCAGCGCGGACGAGCACCTTGCCCAAGATCGCTTCGGCCAGACGCGCGGCAACGTAGCGGTCGCCGACGCCGGGCATCAGGACGAGCTTCGACGCCAACAGCACGATTTCGACGACGTCGGCCTCGGGGTTCTCGAGGATCGCGTGGTTTACAGCGTCCTGTGCGGGCACGTCGTCGAGCGCCGGCACGTCATACGGGAGCGTCAGCAAGCGCGCGGTCGGAGCTTCACTCGCCGCGAAGTTGTGCACCGTACCGGCGGGCAAGGACGCTTCGTGTTCGATGACGTTGGCGTCGTCGATGGGCAGCGCCGAGGCGATGGTGTGGGGCACGTTACGCGGCAGTAGCAGCATGCCGCCCTCAGGGATGCGGACCGTGGCATCGCCCAGCCCTTCGACGATGGCGCTTCCCATCACCATGCAGTGCACGACCGCGTGCTTCGACCCGGGGTAGCGGACGCCCCAGTCGCCGGCGAACGACCACTGCTCGACGTAGGCCGAGCGCGCACCCGAAGCGTGGGCGACGTCGCTGAAGCCGTCGGCGGGGGCATGAGTTGGCTGGACGCGGCTGCGGGACGAGCGGAAGAACGGCATGGCTCAGGGCGAACTGTGGGCGGCGGCAATCCATGCCCGAGTCGGGCGTGGCGGTCGGGGCTTGGGGGGGGCGGGCGGGGCTGCCGGCGCGATGCAGCGACCGTCGTTGCAGGACGCCTCGGCCTCGCACTCGCCGTCGTACATGCACTCGACCGCATCGGCGGTCCCGGTCGTCGTCTCGACGGTGTCCTCGGGCGCACCGCAACCCGACATCAACACCGTCCAGAGCACAACGCGACGCATCGCAGGCAGTATCTCAGCTTTCGGGGCGCACGCGACGAGCGTCAACCGGGGAACATCGGCTGCAGCGTCTCGGCCGAGAGCGTGAAGCTGGTGGAGGGGCCCGTATCCGCGAGAATCTGCGCGGCGATCAGGGTGTTGAGTGGCGCGAGCACGGCGAAGTGGTCCGTGTGCCGCAGCGGGATGAACGTGACCAGCGGGTTCTCGTTCGCGCCCTCCAGCGCATGCAGGGGAAGCCAGTTGCCATCCTGGCCCTCGATGACGAACGTCGGCGCACGGATCGAGTGAAGCCAGTGGACCGGTGCCCGGAGCAGGGACTCGTCGTATTGCTCCGGGTCGTGGAAGAGAAATCGGCCGCCGTACCAGTCGGGGTCGTGCACGGGGCCGAACGAGAACGCCGCGCGGTACAGGTCGGACGATTCTGCGACGAGGAGCGCCAACGTCCCACCGGTGCTGTGGCCACCGAGGTAGATGCGGTCGGGGTCGACGTACGGCAGGGTGCGGAGCTTCTGCGTCGCTGCGATGACGTCGTCGACTTCGCCGAAGAAGCCCTCGCGTCGCCCGGGAAAGTCGTTGCCGCCTCGCAGCCCGGGGAAGAGCATGACCACACCCGCGTCGCGGTACTGCCGGGCGGTTTGGTCGTTGCTCGCCGGCATCGGCTCCCAGATCTCCCAGATGCCATTGGTGTCGCCACCGGTGATCCAGACGATGGCGGGATGCTTCTTGCCATCACCGGGATCCTTCGAGACGAACCCTCCCAGCGTACCGACGGCACTGTCGTACTCGAGAAATGTGAACGGGGCGTCGGGAGGGATGGCGGGTACCGGCTCGTCCGGGTCGTCTGGCAGGACGAGCGTGGTGACGAAGCCGGCGCGAACCTTGGCCAGCGTCGGCCGTGGCAGCTCGGGGGTGGCTTCAGCGTCCTGCCGGGGCGTCCGCTCGGGCTCGGGCGCGTCGGCGTTGCGGTCGCAGGCGGCCGAACACAGCGAGGCGAGGAGGGCGACGCACAGCGGTTTCATGGCGCGCCGAGTCTGACGCGTCCGTGCCCGGGCCCCAACAACCAAAGACAAAGGCCTCTCTGCCGTCGGCGGAGAGGCCCGTTCGAGTACACACGGCAGGATTCGAACCTGCGACTTTCGGCTTCGGAAGCCGACGCTCTATCCAGCTGAGCTACGCGTGCGCGGGCCCAGGGGTTTAGCGGAGCCCGGCGAGAGGTGCAAGGCGTTCCAACGACAAAAGAGCGCTGGCCGGCCTGCGGACCGCTACTCGGCCGTTTCGGGGGCGTTTGCGGGGCACGGGTCGGGGCCCACGTAGTCGGCGTCGCAGGGGTCGGTGACCGCCTGTTCTTCGCTCGCACCGTCGGCGGGGCAGGGGTCGGGTCCGACGTAGTCGGCATCGCAGGGGTCGGTGACCGCCTGGACCTCGGCGGGAGCGGTCGTCTTCACCGCCCGCTTTTCCCCTTTCGCCCACGTCGCGTCGATCTCGACGTTGACCGTGGCGATGTTGTTCGATTGGCGAATCTTGCTGCTGACCTCGGCGGGGTAGCCCGCGCTGGTGACGAAGCTGTGCTCGCCGAGCACGTTGATTGTGCCGGTGACTTCGCGACCCTGCGTCTCGCGCTTCATGTCGCCGGTGGTTTCGGTCAGCAGTTTCGCGATGGTCTGCCCTTCGACGGTGCCGAAGTCCTTGAAGGTGCCGGTGCTCTTGCTTTTGATCCCGTCCTCGTCTCGATCTCGGCTCCAGGTCTCGCCCTTCTTCAGCGCCTTCTCGGGCAAGCGAATGATCGAGGCCTGAAGCGCGGTGGTCAGCTGGCCGACGGTGGCGACCACCTCGGGCGGCTGTCCTTCTGGCAGCTCGGGCACGTTCTCGACTTTGCCCTCTTCGTTGACGTTGAACCGAATCTCCATCCCGTTGAGCGCCTTGGCGACCTCGGGATTCACGCCCGCCATCGCGGCAGGGATGGCCGAGGGCGTGACGACGTTGGTCGTGATCTCGTTGAACGTTGCGATCACCAGAGGCCCATCGGCGGAGGCGTTGCCCGTGACGAGCATGTCGACGTCGAACTCGAAGCGGATGACGATGTCGCCCATCGGTGTGGTGATGGCGGTCCGTGACTTGATGTGACCTTGGTACGACTGTCCAGGCGTCAGATCGTAACGCATCGTGATGCCGGCATCGGGCACGACGGCATCGGCGAGCTGCTGCTTCTGGCAGGACATGCCCACCGGGCTCAGCAAGAGGGCGCACAGAGCGAGACGACGCAGACGCATGAGGCCTCATACCCAAGCGCGCTCCGGGCCGCAACGAGAGCGGTCACATGCGCTCGAGGCCGTTGTTGCGGCAGATCGCGGCGTACAGCTCGGCGCTGGGCCGGGGCGTTCGGCGGCCGCTGTCGCGGTCGAGCGCGAGCAAGCCGAATCGGGTGCCCCAACCCTCGGCCCACTCGAAGTTGTCGACGAGCGACCAGTGGAAGTAGCCCCGCACGTCGGCGCCGTCCTCGATGCCCAGGCGCAG
>CAYSPB010000340.1:0-3942 GCA_964432695.1 uncultured Nannocystaceae bacterium | reverse complement strand
CCCGCGGATGTCGAGGCCTTCGGCGACCGCGGCCTGAAGCGCGGCGACGTGGCTTCGGATGAACTCGGGTCGCTGCGCGTCGTCGTTGTCGAACATGCCGTTCTCGGTGACCAACAGCGGGACGCCGAGCGCGGACAGGCGTCGAAGGTTGGCGACCATCCCTTCGGGCGCGGGCTGCCCCCAGTCGGTGTCTCCGCGCCGCACGCTGCCCTCCTGCACGTGCGCTCCAAAGGCCTGGCGGATGGCCCACGGGGAGAACTTCACCGCATAGCGCCCGTAGTAGTTCAGCCCCAGCCAGTCGAAGCTGCGCGACAGGCCGGGCACGCGGCCTCGGATCGCAAAAGGCAGCGGCATGCGGTCGGTCTGCAGGGCTTCGAGCAGCGCGCCGCTGACCGTGTAGTCCTGCAGCCACGCGAGACCCCGGTCGAGGACGCTGGACCCTGCAGGTTCGAACCGCGGCATGTTGAGCACGAGACCGACGTCGGCGTCGGGACGGGCACGCTTGACCCCGTCGTGCATCTGCACGTGCGCGTGCATCATCGTGGTGAGCGCTCTGCCGAACATCAGTGGGTTGCCCAGCCCTGGCGGCCACCGCACATCGGCGTAGCCGAACATTGCGACGAGGCTGGGCTCGTTGATCGTCGCCCATCGCTCGACGAGGTCACCCAGTCGCGTTGCACACGCCTCACTGAACCGGCCCAGCCACGAGGCGATCGCCGGGTTGAGCCAGGCGCCACGCTTCGCAACCCAGCGCGGGAGCGTGAAGTGGTTGAGCGTGAGGAGTCGTCCCAGGCCCATGGTTCCGGCGTGCTCCAAAATGGCGCGGTAGCGGTCGAAGGCGGCGTCATCGAACGTGCCCGGTGAGGGTTCGAGCCGGCTCCACTCCACGCTCATTCGCGTCGCGGTGTGACCCCAGTCGGCGGCCTGCTGCAGGTCGGCCTCGGCCGCGCCATCCCACCAGCCCGCAGCTCCACCAGCCGTCGACCCGTCGGCGATCGTACCGGGTTGGCGCTCCCACTGGGTCCAGTCGTTGTCGTTGCCGCCTTCGACCTGGTGCGACGACGTCGCGCAGCCCCACCAAAAGCCCTCGGGAAACGTTCGCATGCTCATCCGTCGTCGTCGCCGTGCCAGCCCGGCGGGGGCGTGCCGAGATCCCAGCCCTGTGGTGGGTCGCGCCATCGTTGGGCGCGTCGGGTCGAAAGAAGCTCTACCACGTGGACGAGGTCGGGGTCGTTCTTGCGTCGGCAGTCCAACCGTCGACCCTTGGCCCCATTGCAGCTGCGACAGGCGACCGCGAGGTTCATCGCTTCGTTGGTGCCGCCGTGTGTACGCGGCATGATGTGTTCGAGGCTCGCGGCTGTCAGAGGCGTACCGTCGAGCTGCAGCTGGTGTCGCTTGCGGCAGTGGATGCATCGGCCGCTGAGCACCGGTTCGCCCGCGAGCTCCATGCGCTCGAACGTGTCGTCCGTCGCGGCGGCCCACAGCAGCCGCTGGCGCAGCGTTCGCTTCACGAACCGACCCTACCCGAAAGCTCGCGGAAGGCCCGAAAGTGGCCAGATATCAGCGAAGTACGGTGGCTTTGCACCGGCTTACGGTGCGTTCACGAACAAGCGGGCTCGCTCGCGCGTCTGTTTTGGTGTCCGCGAGAGGAGGGCAATCAGACATGAAGATCGACATGGAACAGTTCTTGGCAATGACGGTGGCACTCGGATGCGCGGGTGCGATCGGCTTTGCGGTCTACAGCAGCAACGCGTCGATGGACGAGGTTGTCGCGGGTGCCGAAACGGTCGAAGTGCCGGCCGAGGCCACGGAGCCTTCGGTGGCCGAAGAGGTGGCCGCAACGGTGGTCGCGCCGTCGCCCATGCCGGCCGAACCGGTCGACCTCGATGAAGCTGCTGGCATTCCGCCGGTCGTGCCCGATGCCGAAGACGCGTACGCCAAACCTGCGCCGGGTCCCGATACCGAAACGGCGGTCTGGTAAGCTCGCGCTGCGAGCCGCGTTCGCACCAGCGGACGCGGCTCAGACGTCGTGCGCGACGAGATCGGCGCGGCCCAGATGCTCGGCGACGGCGTTCGCGACCGCCGCGTCCTCGTCGAGCCCACCGATGTCGAGATCGCTATCGCCGTCGGCTTCGGTCACGAAGTAGCGCGCGGCCGCCTGAATCTGTCGGCGCGCGTGCTCGGGCGTTTTGTCCGTGATGGCGTCGAGCAGACCTTCACACACCCGTGCCACGTCGCGGGCGATCGCAAGATCGACCGATGGGCTGTCCGCGGCTTCTGCCTCGATGAACTGCAGGTACGCCTGAACCGCGCCGCGGGTTTGTTCGGGGGTTCGCAGAGGCTCCTCGAGCAGCGTGCCGAAAACCTCGGCAGCCACGCCGGGCAGGCCCGCCACGGCGATGTCGGAGGGCTGCGGTCTCAACGGCGGCGCGCGACGAGACGGGGGACCGTCGTCGAGCCAGGAGGCCCGATGCTTGGCATAGGTCATGGTCTCGGCTTCGAGCTCCTCGAAACCGAGATCGACCAGGACCCTCGCCGACGGTCCACCGGTTCGCACCGTGGCGCGAACCTGCTGAAGGTCTTCCTGGGCTTCGAACGCCCAATCGAGCAGGGCCACGATCGCCTCGCCGGTGGAGGCCTCGTCGAGCAGGGCAGAGCTGAGGCTGGTGATGCCGTCGGCCGGTGCCCGCTCGAAGCGAATGCCGCCGATGAGCTTCGGCTTGCCGCCGTCGCGTTGCAGCACGAACCACAAGCCCCACTCGCGTGCGCCAGGTTCGCGATGCAGGCGGTCCAGCTCGGCCCGCAGGGTACCCTCGTCGAGGCCGGCGGGCGGCCAAGACTCGGCGGGCTCGGCCGCGAGCAGGCGGGCCAGCTTGCTGACGCCTTCGAGGGCGATGAGCACGTGCTGGGCGGTGGCCGGGACGAGCTGGAGGCTGGTCGTGCGAAGGCGAGCGGCCATGAGACCAAAGTGTATCGCGGGCAGACCGGAAGGCGTGCTCGTGCGTTACATTCTCTGATGCCGCGGTCGCGTCGTTGGGTATTGGGAGGGCTGGCAACGGCCGTGGTCACGGGAGTCCCCAGACCTGCCGCCGCTGCGGCGTCGTTTTTTCCCCCGTCCGTCGGCGTTCCCCTGGCAGCGGTTCTCGGCGAGCTGCGGGCCTTGGCGGAGGTCATGGCGGACGACCCCGTCGTCATCGAGGATTTCCTCGCGCTGACCGATGCGACCGGACTGCAGCCGACCGATGCGCTGCGCCGAGAGCACGCTGCGGTGAAGCTCGCATTCGAGGCAACCCGCGATGGCGGCTGGTGGCACACGCGTTGGGCGATCACCAACCGCAAGCCAAACTCGGAGGCGGTGTGGGCCCAGTGGGCCGCGCACGAGGCTCCGGGGACCGAGGAGGCGCCGCAGGTCACCGCGACCGCGGAGTGTGATGAACTCACGGCCCTGTTCGCCTTCGTCGCGCGCCGTATCGGAGCGCGTGAGGTGGGCTTGTTCTGGCCGGTCTGGAACCATGTGGTCGGGGTGTGGTCGGTGACGCAAGACGACGTCACGCATCGCATCGTCGTGCCGACCTCGCAGATCTTCCTCGGCGCAGACGACAGCCTGGGCACCGCAGGTTTCAACCCTTGGAGCCAGCACACCATCTACACGTACCGGCGCCGGGACGCGTCGTCGAAGGCCCGCCTGCCCGCAGCGCTCGCCGAGTTCATGGTGGCGCAAGCCTGGTCGCTGGCCTTTCTGCCCCAGGTCGAGCAGCAGCGCCGTCGCAACGCTCGTAGTCGAGTGCTCGACGGCAGCTGGGCCGTCGCCCTCGTGTTCCACGGCAATCACGGCGGGATCCGCACCAGCGGATCCACCGACCATCTGCGGCACGTTCCCGAGGCGAGCGCGCGACGCATTCGCCTCGCCTCGACCGTCTATGCATCGGCGTTTGTCGTCAT
>CAYSPB010000339.1:0-8734 GCA_964432695.1 uncultured Nannocystaceae bacterium | reverse complement strand
CGCATCATCAGGCTGCCGCTCGTCTTGATGAGCGACGCGGCCGACGAACCCGGGTGGCACACATACCCGCCGACGTTCTTGCCCGCGGCCGGGAGCCGGTCTTGCAGCCCGTACGCGAACATCATCTGCGCCAGCTTGCTTTGGCTGTACGCAGGATTGGCGCTGTAGTTGTGTTCCCAGTGCAGGTCGTCGAACTGCATTGTGCGCAGGCCCATCTTGTAGCCGAGGCTCGCCACCACCACGATGCGGCCGCGCGAGGCCTCGATGCGATCGAGCAGCATGCCGCACAGCACGAAGTGCCCGTAGTGGTTCGTGCCGAGCTGGCTCTCGAACCCGTCGACCGTCAGCGTCCTCGAGGGGACCTGGGCGATGGCGGCGTTGCACATCAGCGCGTCGATCTGCGGCACCGTCTCCAGCACCTCGCGTGCGGCTTCGCGAACGCTGTCGAGCACCGCGAGGTCCATCCGCACGAAGCGGACGGGCGCGTCGGCGCCGAACTCTTCCTTGAGCGTCTCGATGGCGGCCTTGGATTTCTCCGGGTTGCGGTTGAGCATCACGACCTGCGCCCCCTTCGACAGCAGGATGCGCGTCGCTTGGAACCCCGTGCCCGCGTTCGCGCCGGTAATGAGGAACGTTTTGCCCGCCAGGTCGCCGAGTTGCTCCGGCGTCCAGCCGTCGGGTCCGAATGTCGTGTCTGCCATCAGAAGTCTCCTGCTGGACCTCAATCTAGGGCCCCCGCCGCGTCACCGGACTGTCTCCGCGCGCCATTTCCCTATCTCCGGGCGCCGGGCGGTTGGCCGTCTCTAGCGGCTCGTTTCGCCCGCCATGACCGGTGCGTACTCGACCATCGCGCCGGCCAAGAACTTCACGAACGCACGGATCCTCACCGACGTGCGAAGGTCCGGGTGCGTCAGCGCCCACAGCGGTCGTGTCGTCACGGGGCCCGTTCCCGGTACGCGTACGAGCCCGCCGACGCGATCGGCCAGGAACTGCGGCACCGTCGTCATTCCCATGCCCGCGGCCGCGGCGTGTACGTGGTCCAGCGGGTCGGGCATCACGTGGCGGACGTTCGCGGTGGGGAAGGGCGTATTCTCGACCCAAGCGCGACCCGCCTTGCCGCGCGCAAAGGCAATCCAGCTCGCGCTCGTGTGGTTGCCTTCGAACGTGTGCTTGGCGATGTACGCCGGCGACGCCCACACGTAGTCGATGATCGGCGGTAGTCGGCGTCCGACCAGATTCTCGTCGGGGCGCGCCTGCGTTCGAATGGCCACGTCGCACGCGCCGCGCATCAGGTCGACCATGTCGTTGCTCGAGGCGATCACCAGTTCGATGCCCGGGTTGTCGTCGGCAAAGCGCGCGAGGCAGGGCATGATCAGGTACTGCGTGAGGCCGGGCGAGACCGCGATGCGAACCTCGCCGGTCAACACGGTCTCGAGTGAACTCGCGTCGCGCTGCAGGCTGAGCATCTCGTCCTCCACCGTCTCCGCGCGCGCGAGAATCTGCTCGGCCAACGCCGTGGCCACGAGCCCATCGCGCGACCGCGTGAAGAGTGCTCCGCCGAGCGCATCTTCCAGCGCGGTGAGATGCCGCGACACGGTCGAGTGGCTCATCCGCAGCTCCGTCGCCGCCGCGCGAACCGTTCGCTGACGGAAGAGCACGAGAAACACGCGGATGTCGTTCCAGTCCAAGTCCGTCATGGGATCGCCCGTCGGGCCGTGCCCTCGTGGTCGATTCTTGCACCGCACCCGTGCAAGTTCTTTGATATCCGACCACAGATCGACCGCGTAGGGTGTCGGCGTGAACGCAGCGGTTAACGCCCCAAACACCCTTCTGATGACCTTCAGCACTGATTTCCGGGTTGAACTGGGCCTCGGCAAGGTCGTGCCCGGCAAGGAGGCATGGATGTTCGGCGAGTACTTTCCTCGCGTGAAGCGCGCATTCGCCGACTACCAGCAGGGCCGCCTCGGCAGCTTCGAGGTCCTTGCCTCCAACGCGCCGGGCGTCACCCCGACCATGGGTTCACTCAACACCTGGCCGTCCGTCGACGCCTTCGCGCGACTCCTCGCCGACCCACGCTTCACCGCGCTCGAGCCCGAGCGCAACGCCGCCCTCGAACTCCTCGACGACCGACACGTCCTCGCCCCCGTGGACCAAGCGGACGTCGTCGACACCCACGCCGACTACGCCCTGGTTTTCTCGCGCGAGCCGCAGGCCGACGCGCTCTTCTCTACGCCCATCGCCGACGACAGCATCAACCGCGCCCGCATCGGTGCATATCTCAGTCTGTACCCTTGGTCCTCGGCCGCCGACGCGCTCGTGGCCGGCCCGCCCGAGCAGGCCACCGTCTACCGGATTCGTTTCAACGCTCCCCAGGCGTGACCATTCACGGACCGACCTCGTTTCGAACGCCGGTGATCTTCATGACCGACTCCTTCCCCAAGGCCATGCCGCACGATCCGCTCGAGCGCATCTTCGATGACGCCTGGTTCGTCACCGGAACCGTCATGCTCAAGCCCTTCGTTCGCCTCATCCGCAACATGGTCGTCCTGCGGCACGAAGGCGCCCTGACCCTCGTCAACCCTGTCCGCCTGGGTGCCGACGGAGAAGCCGAGCTCGAGCGCCTCGGCACCGTCACGCATCTCGTCAGCGTCGGTGGTCACGCCATGGACAACGCCTACTACGTCGATCGCTTCGGGGCGAAGGTCTGGTCGGTCCGTCCGCTCGAAGGTGCCGAACCCCTCACGGAGGACGGCCCTCTCCCGCTTCCCGGCGTCCGCCTCTTCCGGTTCCGAGACACCCTCCATCCTGAGGGCGCCTTGCTCGTCGAGCGCGAAGGCGGCTTGCTCATCACCTGCGACGCCATCCAGCACTGGACACCGCACCGTCTCATGTCCCCCGGCGCCCGCATCATCACCGCCCTGCTGGGCTTCAAGCATCCCGCCCAAATCGGCCCACCGTGGCGAAAGATGATGACGCCCCCCGGCGGCACCCTCAAGCCCGACTTCGACCGCCTCGCCCGCCTGCCCTTCGAGATGCTGATCGGTGGACACGGCGGACTGCTCCGCGACGACGCGGCGGCCGTGCTTCGCGGCTCGATCGCGCGAAATTATCCCGCGGCTTGAAGCGGAGGCCTCATGTCTTGGAGGCGATGGCCTCCTTGGACGACGCGATGGCAGAGTTCGGCATGCCGAGCGATGACGGGGGACTGACGACGGTCGACGTCCTCACGCAGTACCGCGTTGGGCGTCGAGACTTCTCCGACGCCTCGATCGAGGAACCTGCAGGCGTGCACCCTCTACGGGGTGCGACGTTGGAGCGCGCTGACTTCAGTCGAGCCTTCATCGTCGCTGACTTCGGGGGCTGCCGTCTCCGCGGTTCGACATTTGCCGGCGCGAACGTCAAGACTTGTCGCTTCGACGGGGCGGACCTTCGCGACGCCGACTTCCGGGGCGCGGCCCTGGATGCTGCTACGTTCGATGGAGCGCTCGTCGAAGGGGCGTCGTTCGCCGGCGCCACCATCCAGGGGCATACGTTCGCCGATGGTGAGACGCCGAGTTCGTGAGTCCCGCCTGCAGGGGGTAGGCTGGGTTTCCGGGATGCAGACCGCCGACGACTTCCTCGCGCGCCACTCGGACGCGGACCATCGATATCTGGCGCGGGTACGCGCTGCCCTCGCGAACGAGGAGTACGAGGCGAGAGAACCGCATTCGCATGCGCTGGGAGAGGGCTTCATCGGGATCCACGAGCGCCGAGCGGAGAACCTTGCCCTCCGGCGAGCACCACATGCGAGGCAGCTTGAGAAGGACGTGCGGGCATGGGTCGACGCTGCGAAGGCGGACATCGATGTCGAAACCTGGTGGTGGCGGTTCGAGCTGCCGCAGGGTCGAACCGTGGCTTTCTTCGAACGCAAGCGCGATTTTGCGATCCTCGGGGCCCTCATGGTGGTTTCCAAGCTCGCCGTGACTCCCGCCGAGTGGAGAGAGCTGTGGTGGGAACGGGGTGATGCTTGACCCGAGAATGCGAAAGAGTGGTTCTTGACCGAGTCCCGATGACCCGCAGGGAGACGACGCGTTGTTCGCGTTCGGAAAGGAGGTGGGTACGGCGTGCGAGCATGCGACGCCCTCACACGCCGAACAGCGTGGGCAGCAGGTGCTCGGCGGGTCCCAGGTGCGTCTCGTGGAAGGCCGGGTTGGGTGGATCAAGCGGCTTGAGGTTCACGAACACGGCGCGCGCGCCCGCGTACTCGGCCGACCGCACGAAGTTGTCCGCCTGCGCCGCCGCGAGCGTCGCCATCGCGTTGAGCTCGGGTGACTCCGTCCAAAGCCCGCCGGGGCCACGGTACGGACGCAGCCACGACGGCACCGACACGCCCGCACCCGTCAACGCGACGATAGCGACGAAGCTCGAGTGGCGCGGACATACGCAGGGTGGGGGCCGAGGCCTGCTTCAAGTCTCCGCCCTCGTCGGCACGCTCGCAACCCGGCTCACCGCGCGAACGACCGCCCGCAGGACTTACAGATGAGCGTGCCGTCGTCCAGCGTTCGGTACGACGTGCTCGTTGCGGCGCAGTGTGGGCAGGCGAGTCCCTCAGCGAACTCCGAGAACGTAGGGAGCGCGGGTTCCCACGGGGGGAGCGGAGGGGGGAGCGACCAGGGCCCCGAGGTTGGGATGCGCATCCCTTCGGGCCCGGCCCCGTTCGCAACCGGCCGCACCATGAGCTGAATCTCCTCTTCGCCGGGAAGGACCCACGCCACGTGGTCTCGCTCGGCTTTACGCAACGTCTTCACGGTCGCGCGCCGATGATCGAGCAGGCCCACCGTCGGCTGTACGATCGATGAGACCCCCATTCGTGCCATCACCTCCGCGACCATGCCGGGCGCGACGTCCATCACGTACCCGTGCGGGTTTCGCTTCGGCGGCTCAACCCAACGTTGCTCGAAGCCGCCACGGTGGATCCAGTTGTTGGACCCATGCTCCCAAAGCACGAAGACGAGCACCTTGCGAACCGTCGGGACGTTCGCCCCAACCCGCTCACCCCTTAGTACGGCCTTCGTACGCTCAAAGTTCGCTTCATCGGAGAGGGCGGACATGACCAGAGCGTACGTCGTGCGAGTACGAGCGTGCAGCCGTGCTTCGCTCCGTCGCCGAAGGCGGGACCAGCTGCTACCGTCATCTCAGGTGGGAACGCGATGAACGAAGCATCCAGGCGCCGGTTCCTCGAGTTCTGCGGCGCGATGGGCATGGGGTCCGTCTTCGCGCCGCTCCTGGCCGCTTGCGAAGATGCGGGCGCGAGCGCAGACGCGACAGAGGGCGAGGGCTCCACGGGAGATGCGGACCCGTCCGTGCAGGAGGTCGTCGTCATCGGGGCAGGCGTCGCAGGCATGACCGCGGCCTACGCCTTGCTCCTGCTGGGCATCCGCGTGCGGGTGCTCGAAGCAGCGCCCGTGGTCGGTGGACGGATCAAGGTGGATGACGGGTTCGCAGACTTCCCGCTCGCCCTGGGCGCCGAGTGGATCGAGACCGACCTGGGCATTTTCGGCGAGATCCTCGGAGGCGCCGAGCCGTCCGCCGCGCCCGAGACCTTCCCGGACCCGCCCGACCGCAAGTTCTACCGGTCGTCGTGGATGGACTTCTTCAAGACCTGGGTCGTCCCAACCGTCGAGCCACACATCGAGCTGAACCGGGAGGTCGTCGGCATCCGCTACGACGGCGACCGAGTCGTCATCGATACCGCCAGCGCCCAGGTCGTCGCCGAGCGCGTCGTCGTTGCGGTACCGCTGAGCATCCTCGAGGGCGCGGGCATCCGGTTTACACCGGCCTTGCCCGCCTCGATGCAAGAGGCGATCGACGCCATCGAAATCTGGGGCGGCTTCAAGGCGTTCTTCGAGTTCTCGAGCCCCTTCTTCGGCGACGCAGATGCCTTCGACGTCCCCGCAGGCAGCGGCCACAAGCTGTACTACGACGCGACCTGGAACCAGGACTCACCGCGCCACATCTACGCCCTCTTCTGCGTCGGCGAGCCCTCCGTGGACTACACCAGCCGCCGCGGCGACGAACTCCGCGACTTCATTCTCGCCGAGCTCGACGACCTCTACGACGGCCAGGCAACCGCCACCTACGTCGACCACGTCACCAAAGACTGGACCAACGACCCCTTCGCACGCGGAGCCTACCTGGCCGACAACGCCAACTGGACCGACGTCGTCGCCCTCTCCGAAGTCCTCGACGACCGCGTCTTCTTCGCCGGCTCCGCCTTCACCGATGGCGAAGACTGGGGGTCGGTGCACAACGCGGCTCGCTCGGCGCTGCGGGTGGCGGCGATGGTTGCGGATCGGTAGCGGCCTTGTCGGGTGGGGGATCGCAAGCCCGCTTCGACACCGCGACTCGATCAAGCGGAGAGTCGGCCACCGTGGCGGGGCGGTATGCCGTCCCTGAGTCTCGTGAGAAGGTATCCACTTTTCCGGGGGAAGCCCACACTGACGCGTCACGGTGAGCCCGCCCGTCGACGCCGACGCACTCGCGCGATGCTACCACGCAGGGTTGTCCCACGTCTCTTGCCGTTCCCTCCGGAACCGCTCCACCCACGCTTCGGAGACTTGGTCCGAGATGCGCTCGTGCGCCGGTGCTGGGACCTCGATCGTATCTCCGCCGGGGACCTCGAGAGCGCTCAGCACCCTCCGGAGGTTCGCCTCCCAGTCGGCGACCATGTCTTCGTAGACCACCGTATGAGGCGTCACCCCCCAGCGCTCGAAGAGGGCTTGGATCGCGGCCTCTCGAAAGACGCTCTCCGTCAGCAGGTGTTCGATTGCATTCGCGTCGTACGCCGCGACGAGCCCTTCGTCGGCCTGCGCGCGCTCGCCCCTCACCGTGCCGTCGAAGGTCATGACTCCGCGGCGATCATCTTTGCCGCGAACCCTGTGCCATTCGTTCGACTTGATCGCCCTCCACCACGAGACGGCCTGACGAATCTTGTTTCGTCGCGTCATGAACACGTGCTTGCAGTTGGGGAAGAAGCTCCTCCACGCGCCTACTTCGTCGAGTTCCGCGGCGTCCGGAACCGTCTCGCCCATCACCCGCGTCAACCGCTCATGCTGCGAGACCAGCACGCTGGTCTTGCACGCAAAGACCCCGTTCGCGCTCGTTCCCGTTCGCCAGAGCGCTTCTCGAAGGCCGCTGGCGTCCTCCACGCCGAACTCTGCATACAGTGCGTCCGTGCTCGAGCTGTTGAACCACTCGCGGGGCTTCCCCGCGACTCCCGTATCTTCGAGCGCCTGGGCGAGCACCGTGCTCCCGACCCGCTGACTGAACCAGATGATGTACGACTGCGTCGGCGCTCCCTGAGCCATCTCTCCTCGTGTACCAGAAGCAGCGAGTGGGCTCGTGCCGGCTCGGGTCCCGGATGCCTCTCCGTCGCGACGACGATGGCGTGTTGCCGTAGTCTCCGGGGTGCGACGCGCGTGCTCGTCGTGCGCGGGAGAGGACGAACGGCTCCATCCGAATCGTCGCCACCACGCCAGCGCACCCGAACGCCAGTTCTCCGGTACCGACGGCGACGAGGACCACCCTTGCTCGTCGCGGGCGTGACCCCTGGATCAGTTCGTTGGTGACCGACAGCACGGTCAACTCGGGCCCGCATCGCTCGATGAGATCGTCGACGACGCGTTCCGCATCGTGCGGGCGGAGCTTGATGGCGTAACGGCGAAGACCCCCTGCGTCGATTTCTAGGACCGAATCGTCGTCCGCAGCGATCTCCCGGACGACCAGGAGTTCGCTGTACGCGATGGGTTGGCCAACACTCCCGACGTTCAACGCGTCGGGCCCCAGCTCGACGCGCGTCACCGACTGACGAATCACGAGCTTCGATGTTCACGAAGGTGCGGTCGGTGCCTACCAAGCCGTCGAGTCCGCTCGTCGCCATGCCCAGCACGGTCACCGCGCGGGGCGGGCGTGGGCTTCGGTGACCGTCGTGCAGCTCGGCGAAGCGCAGGTCGAGCTCGACCAACATCGAGCGGGCGTCGGCTGACGCGGCCGACCATTGAATCGCTGTCCGCTCGAAGCAGCGGTAGACGGCAGGTGGAGCGTGGCGGAGGCCGTGCGCGCGGGCCCGCGTGACCTCGCCGTGGTCGTCGACGTCGAGGATCAGGCTGAGCGAGCCAGTGTCCAAGCGGTCGACGATGGGCCCCTCTCCTTGCCCGAGAGACGGCCGCGGTTGACGACGTCTACGTGTCCGACTGCGGAGAGGGGGCGGCGGGTCGCGACGTGAGGATGCGAGAGGGGGACGATGTGTTCTTGCGTATCGAGCTGTGCGTTGATGTAGACCTCGCGCTCGCGATGGCGTCGAAGCGTGTTGAGGTGCGCTGCGACACAACGTTGGTCGGCGGCGCGGGCGACTCGTCGACAGCGCCAGGCCGCGTTGGAAGAGCTCGGGACCGATTGGACGGTGGTGCAGTCCGATTGCCCGGAGGGGCTTGCGAGGTGCCGATCCGTTGTCTGGGACGCCGCTGCCGACCATATACGTGACGTGTTCGAGAGCGAGACGAGCGTTGCTTGCGAACCGTGGGGCCAATCGCGACGTTGGCTGAGGCGTCATGAGACTCGCTAGAAAACAGCTGCGAAACGTCGTGCGCGTCATGGACCGGCTGAGTTTCTTCGAACGGTGAGACTTCGTGCTACCTGCGTTCGAAACCGTCGCCGCCGACTGCGTCGTATGCGACTAGGACGTCGAGCGTGCCGA
>CAYSPB010000338.1:0-8765 GCA_964432695.1 uncultured Nannocystaceae bacterium | reverse complement strand
AGCGCCACGAGGCCCGCCGCGGGGCCGAACCTTCGACCGAGCCGCCAGGTGAGCAGCAGCCCGACCCAAGCCACGACGCCCCCGAGGGCGTGCATCGTCTCGTAGGGGTCTGCACCCACGATGCAGCGGAGCCCCGCACCCACGAGGTCGTATGCTCCGCCGTAGAGGAAGTCTCCGCGAAACGCTCGCGCTCCAGGGTCCGCTTCGGTGAAGAAGCGCAGGATGAGGTCGCCGTACAGAACGTGGGCGCGTTCATCCCAGGTGACCGGGACATCGGGCACGGCCAGCGCGATGCCGACCAGACACAGCGCAAGCCACACGACGGCAGCGCCATCGAGCGCCCGGCGAGCGGTCACTGCACGTAGCCCAGCGCCCGAAGCTCGTCGAGCTCGCTCTCGGAGCGCTCCCGAGCCACGAAGGTCGGCATCGTGTTGCCCCAGTCGTCGAGTGCGGCCTTCATGCGGTGAAAGACGCGAGGCGAATCATCTTTGATGTCCTTCGACTCCGACGGGTCGTTGCGAAGATCGTACAGCGCATAGCGGTAACCGCCTTCCATCTTCGGATACGCGACGAGCTTGTACGCGGTGTCGCGAACCGCTCGTAGTCGGGTCGACTCGGGCGACCAGCGCGCCTTGGCGTCGAGCAACCGGTCGCGCACCGCTCCGGGGACCTCCTCGAGCGGCGCCTTCAGCAGCGGGTCCGTCTCGCGGTCGAAGAACTCGAGCGTCTCTTCGTCCGCGCCAGCGAGAGCATCGTCGGCGTCATCAGGCTCGTCCTGCCCTTCGTCGGGTGCGTCGTCGTCTTCGCCGACGGGCCGGACCCGTACGCGCGGCTTCGCCTTGACGCGATAGCACATCGAGTACCGCGGCCCGTTGTAGCAGTACTTCGACTTCTTCCGACCCGACACCACGTAGTTGGTCGTGTCCGGGTGCAGCGCGCCGCCAGCTTCGGCGACCGCGAGGGACGGCACTGCGGGCGGGTACTCGATGTCGTCGTCCCACCGCCACCGCAGCGAGACCCCCTTCATCTCGGGCCAGAGCTTCTCGTCGATCGCTGCGAGGTCGAGCAGCGTCGGCATGACGTCCTCGATCAGCGCAATTCCGCCGTCATAGCGCCCGCTTGGGATCGTTGGACCCGCGATGATGAGCGGCACGCGAAGCGCCGCGTCCGCCAAGCTGGGACCGTGCGCGAAGTACAAACCGTCTTCGCCCATGTTCTCGCCGTGGTCGGCGCTGAACACCTTCAGCGCGTCGTCCCAGCGACCCAGCTCCTGCAGGCCCTCGATGAGCGTTCCGATCGCAAAGTCGTTGAACGCAACCTCGGCGTCGTACAGCGCCGAGCATTCCTCGAATACCTTGGTGGCGATGCCGTTCGCGTTGACGAACATGTTGCCCAGGCTCAGTCGCTTGGCCTTGATGTCCTTCTGCAGCTTTCGGCACGCAGGGGCCTTGGGCTGCTCTTTCCACTTCTTCTTGGGCGGCCCGTACTTCCAGTGCGGGTCGACGTAGTGCACCCACAAGAACACCGGCGTCTCGGGATCGACCGACGCGACCATCTCGAGCGCGTTCGCGGTGACCATGTCGGCGTCGTCGCGCCTGTGCTTGCGCTTGAGGTCGTTTTGGCCGAGGAACTTGTCGAATCCCTTGGCGAGGCCCTGACGCTTGCCGGCGGCTGAGTTCGCACTCACCCCGAACGTGGCGTATCCGGCCTCGCTGAACACTTCGGCCATGCGTTGGCCGGTCTCGACGCGAACGGGCTCCCACACTTCTCGCGACCCGTGCCCATCGGGCCCGAGGCCGGTGAGCAGCGAGGCCAGGCCCGGGGTCGTGCGTGGCAGCGGCACCGTGGCATTCGCGAACACGACTCCACTACGGCCGAGGTCGTCGATGTTCGGCGTTCTCGCCTGGAGATACCCGTACGCACCCAGTCGGTCCGCGCGCAGCGTATCGACTGTGATGAGCACGACGTCCGGTCGTGCGGGCATCTCGTCGGAGGTCTCCGGCAGCGGGGCGGGTGGCTGTCCGATGTAGTCGTCACCTTCGGCCCGCGCGGTGTAGACGAGGAAGCTGATGACGGCGGCGCCGAGCACCAGCATGACCAGTTGGCTGGCCGTGGAACGCGCGTTCACCGCTGGACCCTACATCAAACGGTCCGAGGCCGACAACCGGGCGCCACGGGCTGCGCGCGACCCCTTTTCGCCCGTCAAGGTCGCGGCTGCTACCCTCCGCGAATCATCATGCGCAACTGGACGAACGAGGAGATTCAGCGCTACCTCGGCACGCACCGCGACTGCTACCTCACGCACGCCAAGGACGACTCGATTCGCAACGGCGCTGCGTCCGGAGGCACCACGTCGGCGCTGCTCATCGACATGCTCGAGCAGGGCATCGTCGACGGCGTACTGGTCTGGCGCATGGTCTGCGACCGGCCCGATCCGCACTGCGAGCCCTTCATCGCCAAAACGCGCGAAGAGGTGCTCTCCGCGCGCGGCAGCAAGTACACCTCGATCAACTTCCCGCGCCAGGCGCTGCCCCTGATCAAGTCGTTCGACGGCAAGCTCGCGGTGCTCACGCTGCCCTGCGACGCCAGCTACCTGCGGCGCAAGATCAAGGCCACGCCCGCCATCGGCGAGAAGGTCGCGTGCATCGTCACGCTGTTCTGCGGCCACAACTCCGAGCCCGAGCTCACCAAGATCATCACCCGCCGGCATGGTCTGAGCTGGGATGAGGTCGAGACGTTCAAATACCGCACGGGCTCCTGGCGCGGCCGCCTCACCATCGTGGCCAAGGACGGGCGCGAGGTGGACATCCCCACCCGCACGTTCACGCACTACCAAAACCTGCACCTGTTCTCGGAGCGCAAGTGCCTCAACTGCACGGACCACTTCGGGTTCGACGCCGACATCGCCACCGGTGACATCTGGTCGCTCGACGCGAAGAAGCACGACGTCAAGCCGACGCTGATGGTCACCCGCACCGAGGCCGGTCAGAAGGCTGCCGAGGCGGTCCTGCCCAACCTCGACGCCAAGGCCGTGCCCGCCTCGGTGGTCGTGGGTGGCAACAGCCGCGGCATGACCTACCACTATCAAATCTCCGCCCGCGCCAAGGCGGCCAAGCGCTTCGGCATCAAGATCAAGGACCCGCTGCGCCTGCCGGTCACGCCGCTGGACGAACTCGTCGCCACGATTGGCGTGTTCAACTACTGGCTCAGCCACCACGAGAAGTACGGCAAGCTCATCGAGAAGATTCCGATGAAGGGCATCGAGGCCTACATCTACTTCTTCAAGGGCCTGCAGCAGCTCAACCTGTTCCTGTACCGACCGTTCCCGCCCACCGACAAGTACTCGATCATCGGTGCCACGCTCATCGGCAACCGCGGTGCCGAGGCGATGCTCACCACCACGATCGGCAAGCTGCGCGAGAAGTACCCCGACGCCCGCTTCGTCGTGCACTCGTACTTCCCCGAGCGCGACCGCGAGCTGTGCAAGGACCTGGGCGTGGACATCGTCAGCGCCACGCCGGCGGCGCTGGTCTTCCAGCACTTCCCCGTGGCGGTGCTCGACGGCATGCTGCGCGCGATCAACCTCGGCTTCCCGCGCACGTGGATGCCGCGAGCGGTTCGCGAGCTCAAAGAGTCGCGCGTCCTGCTCGACGTGTTCGGTGTCGCCTACTCCGACGGCCGCGAGAAGTTCCTGCCGTTCAACATCCTCTCCAACCTGCCCGCCATGATGATGGGCGTGCCGGTTGTGAAGCTGTCGCAAGGCCTCGGCAAGTTCGAGGGCCGCATCAACCGCACCGTCGGCAAGTTCATGCTGCGCAAGTGCAAGAAGGTGTTCGCGCGGGGCGCTCGCAGCCTCGAGATGGTCCGTGACCTGCGCTTGGGCGACAACGAGGACGAAGCGGCCGACATTGCGTTCTCCTACGAAGACGCGTTCAGCCTCACCGAAGAGAACCCCGCGTACGAGAAAGAGCTCTGCGCCGAGCTCGAAGCCCTGCGTGCTGAGGGCGACAAGGTGCTGACGCTGTCGGTGTCTTCGGTCGTCTCGAAGAAATGCACCAAGAAGGGCATCGACTACGAGCACGAGATGGCCCAGGTCGCCAAGCACTTCTTGCGCGAGGGCTACGCTGTGCTGTTGTTCCCCAACGCAACGCGCCAGGAGACGCAAAGCACCCACAACAACGACCTGCCGATCATCGCCGACATCCAGTCTCGCATCGTCGGCATGGACACCTCCAAGCTCGTCGGCGTCTCCAAGGACCTCAACACCGCGGCGTTGCGCCGCGTGCTGGCCAAGGCTGACTACCTCGTCGCCTCGCGCTTTCATGCCATGGTGGCGGGCCTTTGCTTGGGCATCCCGACCATGGTGCTGGGCTGGGGCCACAAGTACGCCGAAGTGCTTGCGCAGTTCGGCATCAGCGATCAAGCGTATGACTTCTCCACGCTCGACCACGCCTCGCTCATCGAGCGGGTGGAGCGATTCATCGACCGGGCGCCGCTGCTGCAGCGCCGCATCCTCGAGAACCTGCCTGCCGTGCGGGCCTCGTCCGCCAAGCAATTCGAGTGGCTCGCAGACTTCGTCTCGGTCGCCGCCAACGTGTGCACCCCGGACGACTCGGACGACACCGCCGAGATGGGCGCCGCTGCACCCGCGCCCGCGTGATCCGACCCGTTCACGTCGACGCCGAGCTCCCCGGGGCTCGGCGTTTTTCTTGGTTCAGCCCGGCCCCTGGTCGCCGAAGACGTCCGCGGGGACGGACCCGTAACATGCCGTGTCTCGACGGCCGCCCGAGGCAGGGTCGTACTCACCGCGCAGCGTTCCTTCGCGACGCATACCGGCCCGCTCAGCGCACCGCCGACTCGACACGTTCTGCGTATCGCACCGCCACGTCAACCGCTGGAACCCCCACGAACTGAACCCCCACGACAGAAGTCGAGCCAACACGGCGCTCCCGAGGCCGCGACCCGCTTCGTCCACCCGAATCCACATCCCAATCTCAGCCTGCTTCGCCGGCTCGAATCCCGCACCTCCAAGATGAAACCCTGTCGCGCCAAGCACACGCCGCTCGGTGACGTCAAAGATCCCGAGATCGAAGTCGGTTTCCTGCAGATAGCGACCACGGGATGAACGGACATACGAGATGGCTGCTGCCTCCCGGTCATAGAACTCAATCCAGGGCATCCGCGAAAGGTGCTCGCGGGAAGGGTTCACCGCCTCCCAAAGCGCGGCACCGTCGTACTCAGACCACCCACGGACCACGAAACGTTCGTCTTCGAGGCGCTCGGGAAACGGCGACACGCGCACGATCATAGCGGCTCATCGCTCGCCGGCGGGGCCAAACGACGAGGGCATTCGCTCACCGGCCCGGCCGTGGAACCTCGCGCTCGAGTTCAGCGCGACACTTCGGACCGAGGTGTCCCGTGCTGGAGTCCGTGTTCGCAATCCCCCCGCGGCATCCTGCATCCGGCGACCCATTCGTACAATGGACGCACGTGCGCGCGATTCGGTTCCGGCCTCGGTATTTTTGCCCACGAAAAAGCCGCGGACGCACACGCGCCCGCGGCTTCGAACCGGCCGTCTGAATCAGCCAGCGGGCGGGCACTCGACCGTTTCGGTCGCGCCCTGGTTGTTGCTCTCGTCGCACTCGTTGATGATGGATACGCCCTCGACCTCGTCGACCGCAGCGAAGAAGCTCTTCGACTCACCACCGGGCGCCGCCACGGCCCACCCGAGAGTCACGAACTCCCCGGGCAAGAGCGTCTTGTCGGTGACCTTGGTGCCAATGAAAACGCCGGAGGCGTCTTCGCCCTCGTACAGAGAGACTTCTACGCCCATCGGGACGCCTAGCGAGCCCTCGTTTCGGACGGTGGCCACGATCTCGAACGTCTCGTCCAGGCAGCTGTTGAAGCTGACCGCGAGGTCGAGCGAGAGGTCGGGCGCATTGAAAACCCCCGCGCCCTGGGCGTTCTGACGGTAGTTATTCAGACCCGGGACCTCCCAGTTGTTCTCCTCGGTGAACGGCGTGAGACCCGTCGAATCAGCGTTGGTCACGTGATACGAGTGGCTCGTCCACACGCGGCGGGTGCGGACCCACTGGTCGTTCGGATCGCCGTACGCGAATACGCCGCGGCGGTAGGTGTAGCCGGGGTCTTCGCAGGGGTTCGGGTCGTCGTCGACGTCGCGGTCGTTGGCCACGACGAGGAACTCCGAGTTGCCGTCCGCGTCGATGTCGGCGACGAGCGGATACTCGTGAATGGTCGCGCTGCTGTTCTCAATCTGCAGAATCACGTCGCCCGTCTCACCGTTGTAGACGTACATGTGACATTGGTCGTTGTAGAGCACCTCGGCGATACCGTCGCCCTGGAAGTCGAACACCGACGAGCCCGTCGACTGCGAGAACGTGTCTTCCTGGGTGTCGTTCGACCAGCGCACGTAGATGTCGCCGGGTGCGGGCGGAAGGTCGCCCCCGGGCTGCACGACGTCTTCCCCGTCGCGGTTGATGTCGAAGAGCGTGTACGCAAGCGCGCCCGCAACCCCGATCTCGGGGCGACCGTCACCGTCGAAGTCCGCCACCGTTGGCGGGCCGCCGCGGCCTCCGCCGGGCAGCGGGAAGGCGGGCGTCCGGGCGGCGTCGTTGCCTTCGCACGCGGCACCCGTCGGGTCGATGCCACACCACAAGCGACCGGTCGCGCCGTCGAGGATGCGAAGTTCGCCCTCGGCGACCAGCACAACCTCGGGGGTGTTGTTGTCGTCGAGGTCGATGTTCGCGATGGCCGGGTAGCCGTCGCCACCGCCGGCGTTCCAAAGCTCGGTCAGCTCGACCTGCGGCACCGGGCCGGCGCTGTTCCAATCGACCGACCAGGCACGGCGTCCGCTGATGATCTCGGGGTAGCCGTCGCCGGTGAGGTCGGCGATGGCCGAGATCCCGCCCAGGTAGGAGTTGGGCGACTTTTGGCTGCCTTCCGTCGCGCCGCAGCCGGTGTACTCGGTGTCGTCCGGCTCGAGAACGGTGCAGTTCTGGTTGCCGCGAAGGTCGGCGACGACCAGGCCGTCGTTGTCGATGATCGACGCGCCCCAGACGATCTCCGACGCGTCGTCGTCGTCGAAGTTGGCGAAGCTCGGCGCGCCGTTGCGGACGTAGAGGTAGTACGGGTTGGAGTCGACGTCGTGCGAGGCCCACAGTGTGGTGCCCAGACCGTTCACCGCGTGGATGATCGAACGGTTGAAGTTCGCGCCACCGACGGGACGACCCGCGTAGATGATGTCTGCGAGGCCGTTTCCGTCGACGTCGGCGAGGCCGGCCGTCGTCCGGCCGTACGAACCGAAGGAGTTCGGGGGGTCGTCCTCGATCCGGAACTGCTCTTGGCCGTTGGTGCCGTCGAGGACGCGGATGATGCCGTCGGTCGGACCGTTGTCGAACTCGTTGCCGTCGTTGTTGTCGTCGTGGAACCAGGTCGCGAGCACGACCTCGGGGAGCTCGTCGCCGTCGATGTCGGCGACCATCGGCATGGCGATCGCCTGCTCCTCCTCGGCCGACCACTCGAGCGTGACCTCGACCTCTTCGAAGTCGGGCTCGATCTCGCAGACCACCGGTTCCTGCTGGGGCAAGCAGGCACCGAGCGTCGGCTCGCAGAACTCGCCTTCGGGGCAGTCGAAGGAGTCGATGCACTCCGCGCCAGGCGTGACACACGCGGGGTTGAGGCAAACGTCGCCCGCATCGCAGCAGGTGAGCAGGTCTTCGCCACAGCGAACGCCGGAGTCGCAGGCCTCCTGGCAGGCACCGAGCACACACTCTTGACCCTCTTCGCAGCAGTCCGAACCGCACTGGACCGTTTCGCAGGTGGCAGTCACGCCCGTGCTGGAGTCGACCTGCGAGCCGGACGAGGTGGAGCTGTCACTCCCGGTGGTCGTGGTGGTGGAGGTCGAATCGTCACCCGTGGGGTTGCTCGTGGTGATCGAGGTGGCGGGGTTGTCCGTCCCACCGTCGTCACCGCTCTCCGCGCGCGGACCGTCGTTACATGCGGCCAGCGTTGCGAGTGGAGCCAAGAGGAGGAGAGCGAGGGCGTGTTTTCCAGGGTCACGGGTCATGGTCAAGGGCACTCCAAGCGATTGAAGTATTGCATGCGCAACGCGTGTGGTCAGCGACGGGTGGCACGAGAAGGTGGCCCGTTCGGGCCCGGGGCGAGATGACACGAGCCCACGGCGCGGACCCGGGTCGAGATGCCCCAACCCCGCGAGATCAGGACTTGGATGACCTGCGCTCGGCCAGCGCTGGCCATGCACCCCACAGCGAGAACGTCAGCTCGAGGGACGTGATGAGCACGCGAGACGCAATCGTGACGACACCGCCGAAGGCCGCGCCGATCGACGGTTCGAGCAGCGCGAGCATCACCGCCTCGCGAACGCCCAGCCCTGATGGGGCAAAGAGCGCCGCAAACCCGGCCACCAGCGCCGACGCGTAGACACCGAGCCCGGCGACGTAGCCCAGCTGGCCCTCGTCGACGGGCACGACCGCTCGCGAGAGCATCACGTACGCGCCGCCAGCGGTGCACCAAACCGCCGTGAGACCCAGCGCGACCATGATCAACACGCTGGGCGAGGGCAAGCGCAGCTCGCTCATGTCGCGCTTGAACTTCGCCCCGAGCCAGCGCAACAGACGAGGAAACAGGGGCGTCGCCAAGAAGACGAGCATGCTCAGCCCGCCCGCCGCGATCGCGATTGCAACCCCGATGTGCGCGGTGGAGAGCTGCCAGACCACGAGCAGGGT
>CAYSPB010000337.1:0-8800 GCA_964432695.1 uncultured Nannocystaceae bacterium | reverse complement strand
CTCGGTGAGTTCCGCGTTCGTGGTGCCAGCGTTCGTGACGCGGGCCACCACGACTTCGTTCGCGGGCAGGTCGATGGTGGCGCCGTCGACGGGACCGCGAACGCTGACGTCGAAGGAGCGCTCGGGGCCGGAGGGCAGCGCGGTGATGGTCGCTTCGAGCACTTCGGCCCCGCGCAGGTCGACGGTTGCCTCCATTTCGACCGTCGCATCGAGGGTCGCGAGGCCGTCGGGCGGCTCCGCGCGCGCCGAGACCGAGGCCGTCCCGATCATGACGTCGACGTCCCGCGACGTTTCATCGTCCGAGCAGGCCAGTGGCGCAGCGAAGAGCAGTGCGGCCCCGAACCGAGCGAGCGTGTTCATCGGCGGGGACCGTAGCAGGCGGCCGAGCCACGTGAACAGCGTCGGGCCTGCGTTTCCCCAAACGAGCGCAAGGGGCGGCGTGCGCGGTGGATCCGGCACGGCCGGCGCTGCACAACGGCTTCCCGCAGACGCGCACGCACCTCGGCGTGCCCATTCGGACACCGCAGGTCGCCGAAGCGGCTCACGCAAAAAAAAGCGCAACCTGTTGCGTTGGATTTGCCCGTTCGTTGCTTGGAAGCGGCCGAACTTCCCGACATCATCTCCGCATGGCTCGCCTTGGTCGTCGTCATTTCGTGAAGGGGTCGCTCGGTGCTGCGGGCGCCGCTGCTCTGTTCTCCGGTCTGTTCTCGCGCCGCGCATCCGCCAACGCGTATGGCGAACTCGTCGCGGACCCCGATGGGATCCTCGACCTTCCCGAGGGCTTCTCGTACGTGGTGCTGCAGACCGCGGGCGAAGACATGGATGATGGCTACGTCGTCCCCGGCCGTCCCGATGGTATGGCCTGCTTTGCGGGGGAAGACGGCAACTGGATCCTCATGCGTAACCATGAGGTGAGCCTCAACGATGCGTCGAACGGAGCCTACGGGGCCGGCGAGGCCCCACCCGAAGCCTACGACGATGCCGCGTTCGGCGGCGTATCCCGAGTGGTCATCGATCCAGCCGCGGGCTCGGTCGTCTCGAGCAACCTCGTCCTGACCGGAACCGTGCGCAACTGCGCCGGCGGACCAAGTCCTTGGGGATGGCTGTCTTGTGAAGAGGACGTGTCCGCCTCGCACGGCTACGTGTTCGTATGCCCGGAGTCGGCGGCGTCGGTCGTCGATGCGGAACCCGTCATCAACTTTGGTCGCTTCAACCATGAAGCCGCCGCCGTCGATCCGCGCACGCTCATCACGTACCTCACCGAGGACCGCTTCGACGGCTGTTTCTACCGCCACGTGCCCGCGGATGTCTCCGACCCGTTCACCGGACGGCTGCAGGCACTGCGCATCGTCGGTACCGATGCAGAGTTCACCAACGTGTACGGAACCGTCGGCGAGACGTTGGACGTGGAGTGGGTCGACATCGACGATCCCAACCCCGCTGACGACAGCATCCGGATGGCGGCCCAGGCTGCCGGCGCGAGCATCTTCACCCGGGGCGAAGGCCTCTGGTACTTCGACGGGGAGGTCTACTTCTCGTGCACCAATGGAGGACCCTCCGGCCTGGGCCAGATCTTCCGCTTGGTCGACGGCGCCGACGGGGGAACGCTCGAACTCATCGCGGTGTCCGACGGCCTGCAAACGCTCGACTTCCCCGACAACATCACGGTCGCCCCATGGGGTGAGCTGTTCATCGCCGAAGACGGATCTGCCGAGCAGTTCGTGCGGTTCATCGACGCCGACGGTGCGATCTGCGACTTCGCCCGCAACGCGGTGAGCGACAGCGAGTTCGCCGGCGTGTGCTTCTCGCCCGATGGCAGCGCGATGTTCGTGAACATTCAGGAGCAGGGACTCACGCTGATGGTCACCGGACCGTTCCCCGATGGAGACGGGGGAGACGAGAGCACCGGGGGAGACGACAGCACTGGCGAGAATCCGGATACCGAAGGTGACTCGGCGGACGAGACGGGCCCTGAGCCCGGCAGTGGGTCTGCCTCGGGCACGGGGACCAGCGGCCCCGACGCGTCCGGCACCAGCAGCGCCGAGACGGAGGCATCGTCCGACAGCGATACCGGCGGCGGCGGAAGTGCCGACGGAGGTGGCGGATGCCGCGTCCAACCAGGCTCGGACGCCGCGGGTGTGGTTGCGGCAGCGGTCGCACTAGGCGCTGGCCTGCTCACCAAGCAGGCCAGCGATACGCCCGACGACGCCTGACCCAGCCGTTCCGACCACCCACGGGTGGTCTGGAGCTGACGAGTCGAAGAAGAGCAGCGTGGCTTCGGTCGGGCTGCTCTTCTTCGTCCGTGCAGGATCCAAAACCGTGGTCGAGACGAGTGCGCCTGGTGGTGCTGTCGCTGGTGAGCGTGGGCTGGATCGGTCTGGCCGCGCCGGTCGTCGACGTGGCGCGTCCGTCGAGGCCGGCGCAGGTGCGGGGTCTCGACGCCGCCCTCGCGGGGCCGCTCGCCCACGCGCCCCAGGAGTTCGCCAACAATCCAGAGTGGGCGCTGATGGCCAACCTCTACGAGGTGCTCGGCCGGGCCAATGCCGCCCTGGCCGAGCCGGCCTCTGCGGCCGAACAGCTCGCGCAGATCGATGCACGGATCGAGGCCACGCTGGCGCACGAGGCCGAAGCGGGTGCTCTGGGGTTCCTGCTGCCCTACGCGCGTCGTGGGCCGTTTCTGGACCCGGCTGGACGCTCGCTGTTCGTCGACGGTGAGGTCGCCATGATGCTCGCGGCGAGACTGCACGTTGCGCCGTCGCAGCGGTACGAAACCCTGCTGCGGGAGCGGGTCGACCACATTGACGGGGCGCTGGTGCGCGGACCCCTGCACAGCGGCGAGTCGTACCCCGACGAATGCTGGACGTTCTGCAACACGACGGCTCTCGCAGCCCTCGTCCTGGCGGACCGGGTCTTGGGCACGGACCATCGACCGCGCGTCGATGCGTGGCTGCACGTCGCGAAGACGTCGCTGGTCGATGCTGACACCGGGCTGCTCGTCTCGAGCTACACGTGGAGAGGAGAGACGCTCGACGGCCCCGAGGGAAGTTCGGTGTGGATGGTCACGCACAACCTGCAGCTCCTCGACCCCGCGTTTGCGCGGGTTCAATACGACGCGGCAAAGGCCGCGCTCGCGGTCACGCCGGTGGGGTTCGGTTGGGCCCGCGAGTGGCCCCGCTCCGCCGCTGCGAGACCGGACGTGGATTCGGGACTCGTGGTGCCCGTGCTGGACGCCAGCCCCGGGGCGAGCGGGCTCGCGGTCCTCGGCGCCGCGGCGTTCGGCGACGACGCGTATCGGAACCAGCTGCTGCGGTCGATGGAGCTCGCGGCCGCGCCAGGCCGCGAAGGGGAGGCGCGGTGGCATCGCGCTGCGGGCCGCATCGGCAACGCGGTGGTGTTCTACGCGCTGCAATACGGACCGCTGTGGGGGGTGGCAGCATGAAGCCGCGGACGTCGTTGCGCATCGTGGCTGGCTTACTGGGCGTGCTTGCGGTGCTGTGGATGTTCGGCGGACCCGCGAGCAGTGGCGCCCTGGCGGGCCTGCACGGGGGACCGGGAACCTTTGTCGTCGGGCTGCTGTGGATGCTCCTCGTTCCGCTGTCCTGGGTCGTGGTGCCACCGCTGAGCCTTGCCGCCGGCCTGGAGGTCCTCGCACGGCGCAGGCGTTGATCGCTGGCGCGCTGCGGCTTGGCAGCCGGGCGCGGCGCGGCGACACTGGGGCTGGTGTCGGAGACGGAGCAGATCGGGCGGTACGAGATCCGTCGCGTCATTGCGCGCGGCGGCAACTCGTCCGTGTACGAGGCTTGGGACCCCAAGCGCGAACGCGCGGTGGCGCTGAAGTTTCTCTCTCCCGAAGACATTGGCGAAGGCAAGTCGAACATCGCCCGCTTCAAGCGTGAGGCTCGAGCGCTCGCGGATCTCGCTCACCCCAACGTCATTGCGCTGCTCGGCGGAGGCGAAGCGGCTGGCGGAGCGTACATCGTGATGGAGCTGCTGCATGGCAAGACGCTGCGCGAATGGTTGGCGGCCCATCCAGTGTCCAGCCGCGTCGTCGACGTCATGCGTCAGGTCGGCGAGGGTCTTGCGGCAGCACATGATGCGGGCATGGTTCATCGCGACGTGAAGCCTGAGAACGTGATGATCGAGGCGGACGGTCGCGTGTGCGTCCTCGACTTCGGGTTGGCCAAGGGGGGCGCTGCGACGGCATCCGAATCCGCGCCCATCGTCGAGGGATGGTCGAGCGTGAACCACACTCCGCTGTCCCGGTTGACCGAGCCTGGGTCGGTGCTGGGCACGATCGAGTACATGGCACCCGAGCAGCACCTGGGGGGCGTGGCGAACGCGCGGTCCGACCAGTTTTCGTACTGCGTGACGTTCTACGAGGCGCTGTTCGGAAAGCGGCCGTTCGACGGAGCGGACGTGGGCAAGATCCTGCGCGCAATGGGACAGGGGGCGCCGCCGCGACCGCCCCGGCCGGCGGCCATCGATCACCGCGGCTACCGGGCGCTGGCGCGCGGCATGTCGGTGGATCCACCGTCGCGGTGGCCGTCGATGTCGGTGCTGCTGCGTGAACTCGCTGGGGTCGATCCCACGTTCGAGTTTTGAGGCGTTGCCGGGCAGGTGTCTTGCTGCAGGCGGTCGAGCCAGGCTGACGGTGCAAACGCGAGATGGGCGATTGCCATTGCGAGCGAGAACAGCACCAACCCCATCACGATCGCTACGCCCAGGTGCAGGGCGAATGCGATCAGCAGCAGCGGCGTTCGGGTTCGTCGGCCCCAGATGAGGGCGGGATAGGCGAGCTCGAACAGGACTGAGCCGTAGCTGAGCACGTTGATCAGGTAGGGGACGGCGGCAAAGGGAACCAGCGGGAAGAAGTTGAACTCCCAGTCCGTCATCGCGAACCAGATACCCATGCCGTCCCACCAGTCTTCGCCCTGAAGCTTCTCCAGGCCTGCAAAGCCCATTATGACCGCCATCTGGACCTGGCTGAGGCGCAGCGCCATCGAACGCGCCGTAGTCCGCCACGCGTTGGGTGAGCGGGGTCCTCGGCGGCGCGCGTCCATGGACAGGGTCGTGCCCATGGGGACGAACAACTGCAAGAACAGCAAGTTGCTGCACAGGTCGTCCACGCCGTACGCGATCGCAGGGGCACGCCGAGTGAAGCTGTAGTGCCCAACGAGCAGCACGACCTTGGCAAGGTTGCTGCGCCACCCCAACGCGTACGCCACGGCCGCACCGAGCGTGGCGACGTACAGTGCACCCGCGGCCTCGGGCGAGCGGGCGATGAACAGCAGGGACAGCGTGCTCCATTCCTCCTCGATCGAAGGCGTGAGGGCGAGTGGCATCCAGCCCCCTTCGGTGTAGAACGCCCCCACGTTCTGCGCGACGCCGAGGTAGGACAGAAGCAGCGTGAGCCCCACGCCGATGCGCAGGAGTTCCAGCGGGCGGGTATCTGCGGTCTCGAACCAGAATCGGTGCCACGCGGCCGCGAGTGCTCGTAGGCCGCTCACGGTTCGGCGTCCTCGCACGGCAGGAAGTACAGCCGTTCGACTTCGGCCTCGCTCATGATCGTCTTCCCGCCGAGGATGTCCTCGGGAGACTGGTCGACCTGATGCGCAACCGTGAAGACGATCTTGCGCGGCTTCAAGTCGGCGTGGCGGCGACACAGCATGGCGGTGGCACCGGGTCCGTAGGTTCGTGGTGAGTCGATGACCGCGACCAGCAGGGTCGTGTACCGAAAGAACGCGGGGTCCCACCGGTCCAGCGCTTCCATCCACTCGAAGGCGTGCGTGTTGCCGTCACCGTCGACGACCTCATAGCGAGGTACGTCCCCAGGACCGGGGTCGGGCGAGAAGAACCCCCAGTCGTTGTTGATGTTGCCCAGCTCCAAGGCGGGGTAGGCGACCTCGTAGACGTCGTCGATCAGGTCGGAACTCGGACCCGCGGCGAGCAGGAGCCCGCTCACGTACAGCACGATCAGGCCCGAAAGGGCCCCGTAGACCCAGCGCGGGTGCGGGCGTGGGCCCGCGCAGCGGTCGTCTGCGTCCATGGGTCGCCCACCATACAACCCCGCCGCCGCGTGGGCACGAGCCCTCCTCGCGTGGGCTGCTATGGTCCGCGCGTCATGGAGACCCCAGCCTCCGAAGGCCGTAGCGCGCGCGGCCTGCTCATCCTGATCGGCGTGGTCATGCTGGTACTCAGCGTGGTGTTCGGCGTGCGCACGCTGCAGCAGCGGGCACAGTTCCGGGAGTACAAGCAGGCCACGGTGGATCTGGACGCCATGCCCTGGAATGAGGTCCCGATGGCCGTCGACGCCTGCGTGGAGACCACGGTGACGTGGGGGATGGAGTGCACGGGGCTGGAGAGCTGGTGCCTCAACGAGACGCCACGGCTGACCATGGCATGCATGGCGTCCGAAGACCGAGGGGACTTCTGCGCGGCGCAAGGCGACGCCGTGCTCTCGACACATTTCGGCTACGCCGAGTGTGAGGCTCTGCGCGACAGGGTCGACGGGCGATACACCAAGCGCGCCCATAAGAAGTTCTGTGCCGCGGCGTACCGCGCGGTAGCCGAGCACTGCCGTCAGGCATCGGCGGGCTGAGGCATGCGCGAACCCGCGGGCTCGAACGCCGCATCGAACCCGAAGGCCGAGGACGCGGCGCGGCGGCTCGCGTGCGGGTCACCGGTCGTCCAAAAACGGTCTGTTCCCCTGCCCGGGCACGGCGCGAAGTGGCGATGGACGAGGGCTTGGGCGGGGTCGACGATGTCGGTGAGGCGCGGCAGCGCGCGGCGGAGTGCGGACTCCACTGCGAGATAGTGCGTACAGGCACTCACCAGGACGGTCGCGTTGCGGACCGGATCGAGGATCGCATCGAGGCAGGCCTGCAGGCGCGGGCCCTGCAGGACACCCGCCTCGACCAGTGCGGACAGCGGCTGTGCAACCCGGCTGCGCACGCGAACGCCGTGGGGCCGCAACGCCGTCGCATAGGCTTCTGAGGCGATGGTTCGTGTGCCTCCGATGATCAGCACGTCGCCGTGCCCCGCGTGGAGAACGTCGGCGACCGCCGGCGCGATGACGCCGCGCACCCGAACGCCAGGACGGGCTGGGATCGCCGAGAGCACGGTGCTGGCGGCGTTGCAGCCCACCACGATGTCGTCACAGCCGTGTGCGGCGAGGGCCGCAATCATGGCGCCCACGCGATCAGCGAGCGCCTCGTCCGAAAGGGTGCCGTAGGGCGGCGCGCCGGCGTCGGAGACGTAGAGGATCGGCCGGTGGTGTCCTGCCCGCCGCAGCTTGCGAACGACGTCGAGGCCGCCGATGCCCCAGTCGAGCACGCCCAGCGGCGTCACGGGTACGCCATCTCCCGAATCGATGCGGCCTCGAACGGTCCTGTGTCGAACGCGATGACCTGCGCACGGCGGCCGACGTTGAGCGTCTCGAGGCGACCGTGGGGAAAGCGGCTGCCGAGGTACCAGTCGTATTCGTGAAAGGCCCGCATCGGGTTGTAGCGGAGCATCGTGCGCCACGCGGGTGTCCCGACCATGCGCCGCCGTGCCTGTCGGTACCCCGGGTGAGCGGCTTCGATGCGGTGCACGCGAAGCTTGTCGGCCAGCATCCGGGGCGTCTGACGCAGCGACACGGGTTTGTCGACCATGTCCACGACCAGCAGCTTGCCGTGCGGTCGGAGCACGCGCCGAAGCTCGAGCATCAGCGGGTCCCAGTCGAGGTAGCGGAACGACAGCAACGACAGCGCCACGTCGATGCTGGCGTCGGGCAGGGGGAGACGCGGGCCATCGATGGTCTCGAATCGCAGGCGTCCGTCGCCGCCGTTGCGTGCAACCGCCCGGTCTATCATGCAAGCGGAGGCATCGACACCGATGCCGCTTCGCAACCGGCGGGACAGCTTCTGAAGCAGGGCTCCATTGCCGCAGCCGATGTCGAGCGCGTCGAAGGGCATGCCGGGCAGGTGGGCCTCGATCCAGCTCAGCTCGTCGTGTCGCACGGCGATGTCGTCGAAGACCTCGTCGTAGTCGCTCGCAACCGCGTCGTAGCTTGCGTCGGCATCCCCGGGTTCGAAGCGCACGGGAGTCTCGAAGGGCATGCGGCCGGCGTACTTGCGCGCCGAGGCTAAGATGCCGTGCGACTTGCGGCCCGGACAGCCCGCGACGAACAGCGGTGCCTCGGCGGCGTACCACGGAGGCACCCAGGCGTAGCGATCCGGCTGCGACGAGAACGCGGTGTACCAGTGAAACCCGCTGGTGGGCACGCCGAAGGTGCGGGCGAAGAATGGGGCGAACCACCGAGCGGAGCGACACGAGTGAAAATGCGCGTCCGCATCGGCTGCGAAGGGGATCGATAGTGCGCGCCACTCGTGTGGGCTGAACTGCTCGGGCCATTGGGTCGTGCCGAACATCGGGCCGTACAGCCCCGAGTGGCCGACGAAGTGAAGGGCCCCGAGGTCACCGTGGGTGGTGACGAACTCGGCGAAGGCCGCTTTGCTCTCCACCGCGGTGCAGACCACGGACGAACCTCGTTCGCGCAGCTGCACGGCGAGAGTCCGCGCAGCCTGGGCAAAGCGCGGCCCCCCCTCGCGGTAGCGGGTGGTGTAGGAGATGACGATCACGCGCCCTCCTGCAACGCACGAGGAGCGTCGGTCGTTCCCGCGATGCCGTCGCCGTGGTACAGCGCTTTCGTCATGCCGCCGGAGCGCTCCAACCGCGTGCGGGCGTGGGCGCCGAGCGTCGTACTCGCTCTGCTCGCGGCGGTGCTGTATGGCGCGACGCTGTGCCCCACGGTCTCTTG
>CAYSPB010000336.1:0-8808 GCA_964432695.1 uncultured Nannocystaceae bacterium | reverse complement strand
ATCAGCTTCAGCTCGTTCTCGAGGAGGGTGCTTGGAAAGTCACCCTTCCCACGCCGGGTACGCCCGCACCCCCAAGTGAACGACCATGAGTGAGTCCGAGTCGTCTCCGTCTGCCGAGGCTTCCGCGTCGGCGCCGTCCGTCACTTCGCAGACCAAGGGCCTTCGCATTGCCCGGGCGCTGCTTGCTCCCGTACTCGTGCTCGGGGCCGTCGGCGTGCACTTCTGGCTGAACGTGCCCGAAGAGAAGGTCGAGATGAAGGCGCGCGACCAGGGCTCGAAGAAAGCCAAGCAGGCGCGGCGTCCGTCTCGATTCGCCGTGCCCGAGCGCTCGGTGCAGGAACTCGACCGCGCCTGGGCACGCTGGAGCGAGCAGCCCTTCGACGGAGAGCCAATCAAGGGCAAGTGGGGGCGCCGTCAGCAGTCGATCGTCAACAAAGCCGTCGTGCTCGCGCGCAAGGAGGCCTTTCGCGGCGCACCCGAAGACCCGCGGGTCGTCGTCAGCGGGACGCAGTGCCGCACGATTCGCTGTCGGTTCATCCTGCGCTCGCCGTACCAGCACGAGCCGGGCCTGGTCGCCGAGGCGCTGAACCGCCAGCGCTACGACGGCGAACCGCTGTGGCGCATCGTCGAAACCGAGGTCGTCGACCCTCCGACGCCGCAGTCTCCGAAGAAAGACCACTACCTCCAGGTGGTCGTGGGTGTGTCCTTGGACGGCATCGACACCAAGGAGATCGAGTTCGCCCCCGAAGAGGCGCCCGAGAAGGGTGCCGACGCAGAGGGGCCGGCGAAAGGCGCCAAGGTCGACGTGCCCGCCGAGGGCAAGCCGCCAGCGAAGGGCACGCCGCCCAACGCAAAGAGCCCGGCGAAGGACCCATCGCGGAAGCCAGCGAAGGACCCGGCGAAGGACCCTGCGAAGGAACAGTCCGCTAGAAGCGACCCACGCCGCTGAGCATTGCGCCGCCGCGCGAAGGCCCGCCGACGACGTAGAACGACCGCTTGCGAGCGTTCGCGTTCGGCGGCTTCTTGTGCACGAAGTGCAAAATGGTGAACGCAACGGTGGCCGCACCGCCGGCAACGGCGGCCGCGACCCCGCCAATGTACAGGCCGCGCGCGACCCGGAAGTCGCGACATGCTTCGGCCGCGGCAGGGTCGGGCACGGCGCGTTCACCCGCCCCGGACTGTCCCGTCTCCTGCACTGCTTCCGCGCAGAACTCGATGTTGCCCGCGGCCAGGTTCAGCAGCGTCGGGTTGTCCATGGCCAGACGCGCTTTCTCGTCGTCGACTGCGGTGTTCGTCGGTTCACGTCGGATCCAGCCGTACGTTCCGGCCGCAACGCCAGCGACGAGAAGCGTGGCGCCAATGGCTAGGCCCGCCTTCTTCCAGGCCGGTCGTGGCTTGTAGGGTCCCCAGACGTAGTCGGACTGACCACGGGGTTCATCGTCGTCGTCATCGGGTTGCGCGTCGTCGTCGTCGTTGGTGTCGACCGGGGCGGCCGCGATCGGTGCATCGTCGCTGGGGTAGAGGCTCTCCACGACTGCCGCCGCGGTCGCATCGACGTTGCCCGCCGACATGGCGTCGGCGTCGAAGGGCAGCGTGGCCTGGGCTTCGACCTGGCCGGTGGTCACGTCGAGCACGATGATGTCGACCGTGTAGCCACCACCCGTCTCGAGCAGGTTTCCGTACACGAGACGCTCGATCGACAGCGCACGTCCGGCCTCGGTCATGCACGCGGTGTCTTCCTCGCTGGAGCAGTCGAGCGTGAGGATGACTTCCTCCAGGGAGAGTTCCTCGCCGCCACTCATGTCGCGAGCCTCGAACGCAGCCCGGAGCGAGGTCGTCAGAGCCGCACCCGCCGCTTCATCCTCACTGCGCAGACCGAGCACGCTCGTGACGACCGGCTCGGCCGCTCGCAGGCCTGCGTTCAAGGCAAGCATGCCGGCGACATGTGCTTGGGCAGGCGTGGGCGCGAGGGCGAAGGGCAGGACGAAGGTGGCGCTCAGCAGCGGAACGAGGAGGTGGCGCAGGCTCATGGTCGGGCGGGGGCGTACCCAGACAACAGTTGCATGCTGCGCAGCGTGAGGGAAGGGGGCTCGCGTTTTGCGCCCGTCCCGGGCGCGGTCTATCGTCCTGCTTCGCGTGGACGATGAGCTCGATGGCGAGGGCGGTGAAGATGCGGGCGCACGCGTTCAGCTTCGCAACTCGCTTGCGGCCCGAATCACCGTCTTGGTGTTGATCATGCTGCTCGCCGCCGCGGCGTCAGCCGTGGTGATGATCGCCCAGCTGCGCTCGCTCCAGGCGAGCTTCGACCGACTCACCGAGGTCTACGTCGTATTCAACCAGCGACTCGCCACGGCGCACGTCCAAGCCGTGCGCGTGCACGAGCAGGTTCGCACGCATCAATCCGAGTCGGTCGATACGCTCGATGACGCGTTTCTCTCCAACTTCTCCATCGCGCTGCGTGCGCGAAGCATCAGCGTCGTCGCTGCACGTGAGCCCGTCGACAACACGCTCGCGTCCCCTGCGGGCTTCGGTGAGCCGCAGCTCGAAGCCCTCCAGGAGATCAGGGCTTCCCTCGACGAGCTGCAGGAACTCGCGGAACTCGACGAACTCGCGTCGCCAACCGACGTTCTCGTCGACATCCAGACCCAGAATCGGATCACACAGCTGTTCAAGACGCTGGCCGTTCAGAGCGAATCGGCGGTGGAGGAGCTCGAGGCCGAGGTGGCCGACGCGCGCCAGCAGACCGAGCAGCGGACCGTTCTACTGATTGCGGCGGTGGCCGTCCTCGGCGCCTTGGCCACGGGGGGTCTGTTTCTCACGCTTCGCCCACTGCGCCAGTTGACCCAGAAGGTGCGCGACCTCGGTCGCGGGGATTGGTCGCAGCGCGTCGAGCTCGACGGTGGGCAGCGTCGCGACGAGGTCAGTCAGCTCGCGAGCGAGTTCAACCAGATGGCGGCTGCGCTCGAAGAACGGGAGCGAAGGTTGCTGCGAGGCGAACGCCTAGCGGCGGCCGGTCAGCTCGCGGCTCAGATCACCCACGAGATTCGCAACCCGCTCTCGAGCGTCGGCCTCAACGTCGAGCTGCTCGAGGATGAGATGGACGGCATGAGTCCGGAGGCCCGCGACCTGCTCGGAGAGATCACGAAGGAAGTCGACCGTCTCACCATCATCACCGAGGACTATCTTCGCTTCGCCCGGCGACCGAAGCCGGAGCTGGCGCGCCTCGAGCTGCGGGAGCATCTCTCCAGCCTGGCCACGTTCCTCACCCCCGAGATCGAGCTGGCGGGCGTCGAGCTGGTCACCGTGTTTCCGGACACGGACGTGTGGGTCGACGGCGACGCCAATCAGCTGCGCCAAGTCTTCATGAACCTGGTGCGAAATGCAGTCGAGGCGGTGACCGAGCCAGACCGTGACGACCCGCCGCCGCCGCGTGTCGAGGTGCAGATGTCGTGTAAGGACGGTCGGGCTGTCGTCGTTGTTCGCGACAACGGCCCGGGCATCGATCTGCCGCCCGACGCCCTGGAGCGCATCTTCGAAGCATTCTTCACCCGCAAAGCTCAAGGCACCGGCCTAGGCCTCCCGATCGTGCAGGAGATCGTTGCCGACCACGGCGGTGGCGTGCGCGTGGCGGAGACCGGTGCGTCGGGGACCACCTTCGCGGTGGAAATCCCCGCAGCCCATCATTGAGCGCCGGAGGCGTCTGCGGGCCCGAATCGGCATGTTGCGCCGATCGCACCCCCCGCACACACGATGCTTGCGCTCCCCCCGACCGCTCCGTAAGCTCGCACCCCGCGTCGACCACGCGCACCTACACGAGGAACACCGTCCACATGCCTTCTGCACGTCGCCCTCGCTCGTCCGCCAAGATGCTCCTGATTGCCGTGGCTGCCCTCAGCAGCGGATTGGCGTGCAGCTTGATTCTCAACCCGCGCGACGACGTGGCCCGGTGTAGCAACGCGGATGACTGCCCGTCGACCAACGACAATCGCTTCGAAGCGGTCTGCAAGTCCGACCCGGCCGCCAACATCGACACCACGCAAGTCGACCAGATCTGCGTCGCCGAGGTGAAGACCAACATTGGCTGCGACCCAGACAACTTCGAGCCCGACAGCGCATACCGCTCGCTCGTCGACGAGCGCTCGTTCGGCGACTATGCCTGCACCGACACGCCGGGCGTCCGCGGCTGCCCGCCCGAGGCTGGAGTCGGCTGTGCCGATGGCCTCGTCGTCAATGGCGACGGCCAGTGCGACACCGAAGAGGACTCGAACGACCCGTCGATCAACCTCAACGCGTCGGGCTTTGAAGACCAGGACGTCAAGGATCAGTTCTGCAAGAGCTTCTTCTGCGACGATGCCTTCGTCTGCAACACGATGTCGAACACATGCGTGAAGTGTGACCCGGACCTGCCCTTCGGTGAGGGCGGCTGCGGCACCGTGTACACCCAGGGCCAGCCTTCGTGCGTGTACGTGCTCGGCGACGAGCTGCAGGACGAATGTGCTGGCCCCGACGCCTCGACGGACGACCCGTTGTTCGGCAACTGCGGCTGAAGGCCATCAACCGCGCAACGAAGAGCCCCGATGCCTGCCGGCGTCGGGGCTTTTTCATGCCTGTAATCGCCCCTGTACCGACCCGGGCCGGCGTTCATTCCCGGTGCGACGCGCGTCGCATCGGGCCGCCGGTTTCCTTCTCGAAAAGAAACCAACCCGCTCCGTCACCTGTCCGATATGGGCAGGAGAGACGAGATCATGATGAAGAGCAACTTCGTAAAAGCGTTCGTGTTGGTGTGTGGGGCGATGGGTCTGATGGCCTGCAACCCGCTGCAAAGCGATGATGACTGCCACATCAACGCCGACTACGAGATCAGCTGCGGTGGCGACGCGGGCCCGGGTCTGCAAACGCCGTAACCAGCGCCGCACCGTCCTTGGTTCATCCTTGGGCCAGCACTTCGATGCGCTGCAGCGCGGCCTTCGGCAGGCCGCCGAGCGAAACGGCTTTTTTGGCCATCGCTTTGGCTGCAGCGGCGTTTCCAACCGCGTCGGCTGCCAGCGCGACGACGACGAACGTATCGGCCGGGCCTTCGGCGCCCTCGAGTCGCGCAACCGCGGCATCGACCAACGCCTTGGCCCGCTTGGGGTCCTTGCCCTTTCGCGCCAGCGCCTGGCCGGCGAGCGCGAGCGGGTGCAGCGGAGCAATGCCTCGCGCGCGGTGCAGCGCCGTCTTCGAGGCGGAACCGTCCGCGGTTACGGCCCCGAGCATCAACAGCCGCGCAGCGGGCTCGAACGCGTCTCCGTCGATCGCGAGCGCGTCGAGCAGGTGCCGCTTCTCGTCGTCGGGCCGGTCCTCCTTGCGGGCGAGGTCGGCGAGGCGCACCAGCGGCTCGACCGCCTCCTTGTTGAAACCGCGGGCGGCTTCGAGGTGTCCGATGATCGTGGCGCTCGGCGTGCGGGGCCCCGCAAGCTTCGCGAGCATCATACGTGGTGCATAACCGTCGCCGTCGCGTGCAATGAGCTCCTCGAGGGCGCTCGTGGCCGAGGCTTGGTCGCCGGCGTCGAGGGCCTGCAGCGCGCGACCAAAAAGCGCGTCGCGTTCGTCGCCAGGTTTGCTCGGGTCGCTGCGCGGCTGCCAGCCGGTGAAGACCGCGTCGAGCTGCGTGAAGAACCATGCTTCGAACTCTCGTTCGACGTCGGTGAGCGGCTTGCCAAGGTGTCGCTCCATCAACGCCTCGGTGTGATCCCCCTTTGCGTAGCCCTCGAGCATGGCGATCAGCTTGTCGCGTCCGTACGTCGTGCCTAGGTAGCGGATCGCGTACGCGGCGGTGGCGTAGGCTACCTCCATCATCTGCGGGCTCTCGGCGCGAATGAAGGCGAGCTCGAGCTCGCTGAGGCGGCGCAGCTTGCCGGCGCGGCGCGCTGACGTGAGCAGCTGAGCGCTCTCGCGGGCGAACGCCGGATCAGCCAGCTCGGACTCCCACTCGCTGAGCCCCTCGGTGAACCATCGCGGCACGCGGCCCTTGCTGATCCGGATCGCGTAGACGTGACCGAGTTCGTGGCGGACGACGTTGTCGATGTTGAAGCGACCCGCGTACGGACCGATGAACGTGATCACCGGTCCAAAGCACACCGCGACCGCGCCGAGGCTAGGCACGCCGACCGTGCGAATCGAGAAATCCTCAGGGTCGGAGAAGAACTCCAGCCGGAGCGCGCCGGCCTTGATGTGGTAGGCGGCATCGAGCGCGTCGCGGGACGTTCGCGTGGACTCGACGAGGACCGGCTCGATGAGGTCGCGGTCTTCGTTCGGCAAGCGCAGGACGAGGTCTCCGACCGCCCGCTCGCCGTAGAGCTTGTCGATGCGCTCGTCGTACAAGTCGAGGGTGTTCCGGGTGCGCTCGTTGAACGGGTCGCGAGACCACGCGCGCTCGAGCAGCTCGCGGGCCTTGGGCTCGTCGCCCAGCCGCAGCAGGTTGAGGCCGCGCGCTGCGAGGACGGCAGGGTCCTTGGGTGCCCGGGTCGCGCCATCGACGAGGATCGTCTCGGTCTCCGGGTACATGTGCAGGAAGCCCAGGACGTCGGCCAGCTCCTTGTAAAACCCTCCGTTCTTTGGGTTGGCCTTCAGCGCCCGGTCGCGAAGTCCCTCGTATGCGGCTTGCTCACCGCGGACCAGGGCGAGCGCACCGAGCACGGCCAGCCCGGTGGTGTGCACCGGGTTGCGAGCCAGGACCTGCTCGTTGATGCGCTGCTCGGCCTCGTCGCGCCGGCCTTCGATCAGGGCGACGCGGGCGAGCACCGCGTGAGCGTCGGGGTGGCTGTCGTCGACGAGCAGCGCTTCGGTGGCAAGACGGCTGGCGACGGCAAAGGCGAGGTTGTCTGCATGTACGCGCGCCGAGCCTGCGAGCGCATCGGGGTGCCAGGGGTCGCGGCCTTCGAGCACGAGGGCGTAGGTCTGCAGAGCGTCTTCGGCAGCGTACTTCTCGCGGAACATGTGGGCGCGGCGGAGGACGATCGCCTCGAGGTCCCATCCGTCGGGGTCGTCGCTGCCGGCGAGCTCCTCCGCTTCGCCAAAGACCATGTTGGCGTCGTGCAGCGCCCCCTTCGTGCCGCGCCCGAGCGCGGCTTGGGCCACGGCGAAGAGGTCGGCCGGCGTCTTCGCGCGGTCGGCTTCGTAGTCGTCGTAGAGCCCGTCCATCATGGACTGCGTCGCAGGCTCGTCGCGCTTGCCTTGGGCGACGAGCAGCGTGATGAGGTCACCGCGAAGCGCCATCGCGTCGGGGTGCTTCTTCGCGGCGGCCGTGAGTGCCTTGGTAGCCTCGGCGAGCTTGCCCTCGCGAGCGAGCGACTCGGCGCGCAAACGCGTCGCGAGAATGTCGTCGGACTTGGCTTTGCTCAGGGTCGCACGGGCGGCTCGTGTGTCCCCGAGCAGCAGGTGCGCACGGGCGAGCGAATGGCGTGCCTGTACGTCGCCCGGGTTGGCTGTCACGAAAGCGGTGAGGAAGTCCCGCGCACCTTCGGGGTTGCCGTGCGTGACGGCTTTCAACGCCGCGTCACGCCCGTCGACCGGGGCCGCGGCCGGACGCTCGCGGGGGGCGGTCGACTGCAACGCGCCCGCGTCGTCGTGTCCAGCGTAGGCGGCCGTCGTGTCGCCCAGCGGCGCCGTGCCGCCAGGCCGTGCGGCGCCCGCACTCGGCGGAGCAGCCTCGGGCGGGGTGGTGGTGCCGTCACGATCACATCCGACCACCCCGGACGTGGACCCGGCCCACAAGGCGAGGGCGGTCAGCAGGGAGGACCGAAACCGGCGAATCCGCATCGGAAAAGCAGTGTGGAAGGGCCCCTGGGCTCTGTCAAACGCACCTCGTGGCGGTGCTATGCTCGAAACGATGGCGCAGTCCTCCCCCGCCGATGGCGACATGGCGTACCCCGCCGACGTCTACGAGACGTTCGACGCGTTTTTGCAGCAGGTGATTAAGGACGTCTACGAGACCGGTGCCAAGCGGGCCGAGTTCGTGGCGTTGGTCATCGCCTCGGGTGAGGTGCTGCAGATGGCCTGGGGCCGTCTTCGCAAGAGTGGCATCAAGGAACTCGCCATGGGGGCCGCAGGGGCGGTTGCGCTTCGCGTGGGCCTGAAATACCTGCTCGGCGGTCCGCTCGGCATGATCCTCACCGGCTTCACCGCTGCCACGCTCATTTCGTTCTTCTGGTCCAACCAGCGCGAAGTGATGGCGCGGGTGACCCCATACAAGAAGGTCCTCTCGGACTCCAAGGACAAGTTCGAAGACATCCAGGCTCGCTACCGCGACGGTCGCTACGATGCGGGCGAGCGCGCGCTGCTGGTCGAAGGTCTGCTTCGCCGCGTCATCGGGGAGATCGAGGCTCCGCTCCCCGAAGCCGAAGGCGAGGGCGAGGAGTCCGCAGAGGCGTGAGCGCGGCGCCGCAACGGTGTCCGCGGTGTTGGGCCGGTGGCGCCGTGCGAGCGCTGCAGCGCGGCATGACCAAGTCGTTCGTGCTGCACGCGTGCAACACCTGCGGTGGCGTCTGGCTCGATGCCCACGCAGCCGCGCACGTGCTTCGAGACATCTCCGAAGCGCCGGGCAACCATCCGCCTGCGCTGCTGTGCCCGTGCTGCGACCGGGGCATGCCTCCGGTGTGGGTGCCTGAGGCGCAGGTGATGGTCGACCGCTGCGCCGAGCATGGCGTGTGGTTCGACCACAGCGAGCTGGATGCGATCTGCCGCGCGGCCGCATCGCGCAAGGGCGTGTCCCTCGACGCACTGCCCAGCGTGGGGATCGGCGCGGCCGTGGGAGCGGGGGCGGTGGTC
>CAYSPB010000335.1:0-8815 GCA_964432695.1 uncultured Nannocystaceae bacterium | reverse complement strand
TGTTCGAGGTGCCAGATCTGGAACAGCTGGCCAGCCGCGGGCACGCGGCCCGCACCATCGACTTCGGCAGCGCGGGGCGCTGGAACGCCCGCGCCCTGCGGGACCGGTCCGGCACGATGCTGGTCCTCGACGCCGTGGCGCAGACCCTACCGACCGTCGATGCCTTGCCGGAGATCATCACGGCGGGCCCGTTGCATCGCGGCGGTCTGGTCCTGATCACCGGTCGCGCCGGAAGCGGCAAGAGCAGCACGCTGTGCGCGCTCATCGAGACGATCGCCGCCGAGACTCCCGCGCGTATCACGGTCCTGTCGGGAACCTCGAAGCACGCCTTCGAACCGACGCGGGCCCACGTCACCACGCACCGCGTCACGTCGCCCCGCGCGTGGCCTGAGGCGGTCTCCAGCGCAACCGCGCTGCGTCCCGACGTGCTCGCGGTCGACGGCTTGACGGTGCCCGACGTGGCCGCGCAACTGCTGTATGCGGCCGAGTCCGGCACGCGTGTCCTCGCCACGCTCGATGCGGCAACCGCGTTCGACGGTCTGATGCGTCTGTGTGACCTCGCCACCGACGCCGGCGTGCAGGATGTCGGTGCACTGGTGGCCAGCGTGGGGCTGGCCCACGTCGTGTGCGCACTCGATGCCCACGATCCCAGCGCCGAAGTCCGATGGCTCGCCACGCCGTGGACGGCGGACATTCGGGCCTCGCTGCTCGAGCTCGAACCGCTCGCGCTTCGCCGAGCCTTGGAGGCGTCCGCGTGAACGGTATCCACGCGCTGCTCGACCTCGCACGAGACGCCGGCGCCTCGGAGTTGTTCCTGTCGCCGAACGTCGCCCCATCGGTGCGCACCCCGACGGGGTTCGAGCCACTCGCCGCCGATGCACCGCTGCCCGGTGAACTCGCCGCATTCGAAGCCTCACTCATCGGCGAGCGCCGTCCCGAACGCCACGGCACGCCCCTGCCAGCGGTGTGCAGCCTCGGCCCACACCGCGTCCGCGTCCGCTTCTTGAGGCTTGCCGATGGCATGCACGCGGTGCTCCGCCTCCTCGACCCGCACCTGCCGAGCCTGCGCGCACTCGGCCTCGACCCAGGCCCGCTCGCCGATGCGACCACCGGCCTGCTGCTGATCACCGGCCCAAGCGGCTCCGGACGCACCACGACCCTGCACGCGATCGTTCGCCACCTCTCCCAGACGCGGCCCGGCGAGGTCGTCACGCTCGAATCGCCGTGTGAGCAGGTGCATCCACACGCGCGCAGCCTCGTGATCCAGCGCGGCGTGGGCGTCGACGTGCCGAGTTACGTCGAAGGCCTGCGGGCAGCCGAGACCGGCGCGACCGTCGTCGCGCTCGATGACTGTGCGGAGCCTGCGGCGTACCGGGCCGCCGTGCAGCTGGCCACCGCGGGCCGACTCGTCGTGATGACGACCGACGCACCGTCCCCAGGCTCGGCGATCGCCCGCCTGTGTTCGGGAGCCGATGCCGCAGCCCGTCGAACACTACGGCGAATCGCCCGCTCCCTCGTCGGCGTCGTGGTGCAGCGCCTCGTCCCCGGGGTCGAAGGGTCCATCCGCATCGGCGCCCAGCTCGTCCCATCCCTCCCGATGCGAGGGGCCCTCGACCGCATCGCCACCGGCTCGTCTCCGCTTCAGCTTCGCAACCACGACCTGCTGCGACCGATGCCCAGCCTCGACGATGCCCTCGCGACACGCGTCACCGACGGCAGCTGCTCGCCCGCGGTCGCACGCGACTACGCCGAAGATCCGAGCCGCTTCGACGACGCCCTCGACACGACCTGACCCGACGCGGTATCGCGGGGGCGATGTCCTTCACCGATCTTCGCTACGAGGTCAGCGCACCGCTGGCCACGATCACGCTCGACCGCCCCGAGGCTCGCAACGCGTACAGCGAGGCAATGGTGAAGAGCATCCTCGACGCGCTCGATGCCGCCGCCGACGATGACTCCGTCCGCGCCGTCATCCTCACCGGCACCGGGAAGTCCTTCCATGCCGGTGGTGACCTCAAGCGCATGCAGAACCAGAGCGGCATGTTCGCGGGCGGACCCGTCGAGCTGCGCCGGCGCTACATCGAGGGCATTCAGCGAATCCCTCGTCGCATTGCGCAGTTCGACAAGCCGCTCATCGCCGCGATCAACGGAGCAGCGATCGGTGCGGGTCTCGACCTCACCTGCATGTGCGACGTTCGCGTGGCGGCCGAGGGAGCCAAGCTCGGCTCCACGTTCGTGAAGGTCGGCCTCGTTCCCGGCGACGGAGGCGCCTACTTCCTCGCCCGCACGATCGGTTTTCCCCGGGCGCTCGAGATGGTGCTCACCGGGCGGCTCGTCACCACCGACGAAGCGCTGCAAATGGGCCTGGTCCACCGAGTCGTGCCCCGTGAATCGCTCTTGGAGGCAGCCACCGAAACCGCGCTGGCGATCGCTGCCAACGCGCCGCTGGCCGTCTCGTTGACCAAGCGGGCAGCCTACCGAAGCTGGGACGCCGACCTTGAGACGGCGCTCGAACTCGCGAGCACGTACCAGGGCATGGTCCAGAAGACCGACGACCACCAAGAGGCCGTGGCCGCAATCCTCGAGAAGCGCGCGCCTGCGTTCAAGGGTTCGTGAGCATGAACGACGCTGCCCTGCTGCAACGGTCGATTCGAACGCTGGCCTGGCTGGGCGACGCGGCGTTCGAACGCGACGTTCGCTGGCGGATCAGCCGGCGCGGTGACCACCCCGTCGACCGACTCGATGCGATCAAGGCCGACGTCGTGTGTGCGCCGGCGCAGGCACGCCTGCTGGAGGCGATCGAGCCCGACCTCGACGAAGCCGAAGCCGCCGTCGTGCAGCGGGGCCGCAACGCAAAGACGACGACGGTTCGAGGCCGCAAGGACGTCCAGAGCTACCGAAGCTCGACGGGTTTTGAAGCGCTGGTCGCTCGCTGGGCGCTCATCGAGGGAGGATGGTCTCGCTACGAAGCGCTCGTCGTGCCGCTGCTCGAGCCGGCCATCGACGAGGCGACGGCGCGGCGCTCGAAGAAGCCGCGCCGCGGCTGAATCAGGCCGCAGGCCGCACTTCGTGGGAGTCGGCCGGGTGCGGCTTACTGGTGCCGTCCACGATGTGCGCGGGCGGCTCCTTGAGATCCCAGACCAGCCCGACCCAGCTCATCGCCTTGAGGATGTAGTAGGTCACGTCGATCTCCCACCAGCGAAAGCCCTGGCGCGTGCTGTTCATGAAGTGGTGGTGGTTGTTGTGCCACCCCTCGCCCAGCGTCAGCAGTGCGAGCAGCCAGTTGTTGCGGCTGTCATCGCTGGTCTCGTAGGGGCGCGAGCCCCACACGTGTGCGAGCGAGTTGATCGTGAACGTCATGTGCCACGTCAGCACGGTGCTGAAGAAGAAGCCGACGAGTAGACCCGGCAGGCCACCGAACACCAGGCACGCCACAGCCACGATGACCGGCGGCGCGAGCCAGAGCTTGTTGAGCGCGACCAGCTCGGGGTAGCGCGCGAGATCCTTGACGCGCGCATAGTTCGTTTCGCCGTTTCGGTCGTACAGCCATCCGACATGCGAGTACCAAAAGCCCTCCTGCACCGGCGAGTGGGCGTCGCGGGGGGTGTCCGAGAACTTGTGGTGGTCGCGGTGATGCGCCGCCCACCACAGCACGCCGCGCTGCAGCGACGTCTGGGCCACGAACGCCATGACGAACTGCATCCAGCGGCTCGTCTTGAACGTGCGGTGCGAGAAGTACCGGTGGTAGAAGCCGGTGATCGCAAACATGCGAACGAAGTACAGAGCGCCGCATAGCGCCCAGACCTGCCAGCTCACGTCCAAGAAGAGCCCCGCGAGACCCGCCACGTGGGCCGCGACGAAGACCACGACGTCGCTCCACTCGTAGTCGCGCAGAGACCGCGCTTGCTTGCCCGAGAGTCGGACCTCCTGCTGGGGGACGTCGAAGAGGCTCATCGTCGAGCGAAGTCTGCAATGCGAGGGCCTCGGTGCTGGTCATACTCCCGTCGCCGCCGGTCATGGTTCTGTCTACGGGCCGGTTCGATACACTCGACCGCCCATGAGTGCGCCCTCGCCGCAAGAGCCTGAGACGACGCCTGTCGTCCGCTCCGCTCCATCCAGGGAGCGCATCGGCACCATCATCTTCGGCACCTCCACGCCCGAAGGAAAGGCATTCGATGTCGCCCTGCTGGTGCTGATCGTCGCCAGCGTGCTCGCGGTGATGCTCGAGAGCGTCGAAGCGATCAACACCCGCTTCGGCACCGCGCTGCGCATCGTGGACTGGGTGTTCACCGCGCTGTTTTGCGCCGAGTACAGCGTCCGACTGTGGGTGGCACGGGACCGCCTTCGGTACATGGTCTCGTTCTTCGGGGTGGTCGACCTGCTCTCGATCCTGCCGTCGTTCATCGGCATCGTGATCTCGGGTGCGCACTCACTGCTGATCATTCGGGTGCTGCGGCTGCTCCGGATCTTCCGCGTGTTGAAGATCGTTCGCATGCTCGGCGAAGCGAACGAGCTGCTGCGTGCGCTTCGAGCCAGCGCCGCGAAGATCACCGTGTTCATGGGCGCGGTCCTCACGATCGTCGTGATCATGGGCGCGACGATGCACCTGGTTGAAGGCGCGGAGAACGGCTTCACCAGCATTCCGCGCGGCATGTACTGGGCGATCGTCACCATGACAACCGTCGGCTACGGCGACATCGCGCCGACCACCGTTCTCGGTCAGGCCATCGCCGCGATACTGATGCTGCTGGGGTACGGCATCTTGGCGGTCCCCACCGGCATCGTCTCGGCCGAGTACGTCCAGGCGACCCGCGCTGGCGCCCCCGTGCCTGTGCGCTGCCAAGAGTGTGGTGCCGGCGGGCATGACGACGACGCGAACTTCTGCCGCGTCTGCGGAACGGAGCTGGTGTGATGGCGCCTGAACGGCTCATGATCCTCGCGCTGTTTCTCGCCGCCGGCGCCTTGTTCGTACGCACGGGCGTGGGGCCGCTGGCCTACGGCCGCCACGCGAAGGTCGACCAAGGCGGCCTGCCGATTCGCTTGGCCTGGATGCTGCTCGGCGCCCCAGGCCTGCTGCTCACGCCGTGGCTGTATGCGACGCATGGGGGCCAAGGCGTGCCTTCGATGGTCATGCTGACCTTCTGGGTCATCGCGTATGCATGGCGAGCGGTGGTCTATCCGCTGATGATTCGCGGCACCCACGGCAAGCGCATGCCGTGGGCTATGGTTGCGCTCGGGCTCGCGTTCTCGACCGCCCTCGCCTACGCCACCGGCATGATGCTCGCTTCGTTCGGCGGCGCGCTGCGCTGGCTGTGGACGCTTCGCTTTCTCTACGGCACCTCGCTGTTCCTCGCCGGCATGCTCATCTCACGCGCAGCGGATGTAGCGTTGGTTTCGCTGCGCAGGCGCGGCGACATGGGCTACATGCTGCCTCGCGGGCCTCTCTTTCAAGAGCTGTCCTGCCCGAACTATCTCGGCGAGATCTTCATGTGGCTGGGATGGGCCATCTTGACCTGGAGCGCGCCCGGGTTCGCCGCTGCGACGCTGGCGTTCGCGCTCCTGCTTCCTCGCGCCGTCTCGCACCACCTTTGGTATCGCCGGACGTTCCCGAACTATCCCCCGTCGCGGCGCGCCATCGTGCCGTTCGTGTTGTAGCTCGGGCCACCTACAACTTGGTTTATCGTCGCGCCGCGATGATCGAGCTGTACACCGCCCGAACCCCAAACGGCTTCAAGGTGAGCATCGCGCTCGAGGAGCTCGGGCTGCCGTACACGGCGCATGCCGTCGACTTGAAGGCAGAGCAGCAAAAGGAGCCGTGGTTTCTCGCACTCAACCCCAACGGACGCATCCCAGTGGTCGTCGACCATGACGCTGACGACCTCGTGATCTTCGAGTCGGGCGCCATCTTGCTGCACCTCGCCGACAAGGGCGGTGCCCTGCTCCCTGAGCACCCTGCCGACCGCAGCCGTGCGCTGCAGTGGCTGATGTTCCAAGTGGGCGGCGTCGGCCCGATGATGGGCCAAGCCAACGTCTTTCACCGCTACGCTCCCTCGAAGATCCCGTACGCGATCGAGCGCTACCAACGAGAGACACGCCGGCTCTTCGAAGTACTCGACCGCCGGCTCGGCGAAGCGGACTATCTCGCCGGCACCTACTCGGTCGCCGACATCGCCAACTTCTGCTGGGTGACCACGTACAAGTGGTCCGGCGTCTCCCTGGACGGACTGCCCCACCTGACGCGATGGCACGACGCCATTCGAGCGCGCCCAGCGGTGAACGCTGGACGCGCGGTCCCGCCCAAGCCAGACGACCTGACCGCCGAGACGGTCGAGGCCACCGGCAGCAAGATCCTCGTGTAGCCAGGGCACGGGCCGCAGAGCGCATCCTCGCGACATCCATGTCAGGCGTGACAACCCGATCGGAGCCGAGGTCGGGCATTTGCGTCATGCCCCTCGCGACGTTTCGCGGCTCGCGCCGGATCCGTGACGAATTTTCGCTGTGATTCCGTTCGAGTGACGCTCTGGCACGCGGACTGCAAACCTATCGAGCGTCTGCGGTCGTCGCCTTACTTCTTCTGACGCTCCAGACCTTGGCTTTCCATTATCGTCCTTGACTTGGCTTTCTGCAGCGCTTCCCTATTCCTTAGCTTTCGCGTTGCACCCTTCTGACTTGGCCTTTCCCTTCTTGACTTTGCTTGAACCCCGCGCGCTTCGCCTGACTTGTTCCCCGTTCTTGGTCGTTCGGTCCCTTAGCTTGATTTAGACGAAGAGACGTCCATCGCGCGCGACGTTTCGCCCAGGAAAGAGCCTGGGCTCGGTCGGGTCTCCACCCCGCTCGAGCTCAGGCTCTTTCGAATTTTTCAGGGGTGTTCCGGAATCTCGTCGGGGAGCCCGGCTCAGCGTCCACTGCGAGCCCGGCGGCGGTCACTCGGTCGCCGGGCCAGGTTGAGGACGTCTGCCCTCGACGTCGCGGGGTCGAGCTGGTGAGCTCGGTGCAACCGAGCCTAACAAGTCGCGTCTCGTCATGGGGGCCACGTGCCGATCATCGCGCTCATCCTGACTGGAGTGTTGTTTCTCGTTGCCGTCGCGGTCGCGGTCGGATCTGTGGGTCCGTTCCTTCGCCTACGAGCCCTTCACAACGCTACGGTCACGCCCGTAGGCGCGGTCGTCAAGGGCGCTCGCGTCACCCTGCGCGGAACCGTCGCCCAGGCCCGGCGGCCCGCCCTCTATCCGCGGCTCACCACCAAAACCGCGGTCTTCTCTTCCCTCGAAGTGTTCGAGCGCGTGGGCAAGGAGCAGAACGTCGCGTTCAAGGGCACCAACGCCCAAGTGTTCTCGCTCGAAGACGACGACGGCAACCGCATCGACGTTGATCCGCGCAACGCCAAGCTCGTGGACGGCAGCGAGACCGCGGAACGCCTCGATCGAACTCCGGCGCCGTTTCGAAGCTGGGTGAACGGCCAGGGCTCGTTTCGCCACCAAAAGACGCCCGCGCACTGCGTGGAGTCGGCAATCCTCGTTGGCCAACGCATCAGCGTGGTTGGGCAGGCCATTCTCCCGCTGCCGGGCCAAATGAAAGACGGCGACACCGAGCTTCGCGTCACGGGCCAAGAGATGTCCGTTCTCACCGACAGCCCGTGGTCCGGCGCGAGCGGACGGACACTCCTGATGGGGCTGGTGGCAGTGCCCGCGCTCGCGGGCGCCGTGTTGGGTTGTGCCGCCTGGGCTGGTCTTCTGTAGTCTCGGGTCGGGTCGGAGCATCGACCCGGCAACACAGAGGAGACCACGCAGGCCGAACCCCCAGCAACGCCGCCTCGACACCCTGGGCGTCGCGCGCACGGTAGGCTTCGTCGAGGCTCGGGAGCGCGTTCGGAAGCCTCGGGCCTCGCAGCGGCGCGCCGCCCCAGCGGCAAGAGCATCAAAGCCCAGCGCACTGGAGAAGTGGATGCAGCAAGCGTGCACCCACTGAAGAAGGATGCCAAGGGAGCGCTCACCCCAAGGAAGCGAAGAGCTCACTCGCCTTCGGCGCGAGCGCAAACGTCTTGAGGAGGACAAGGCGCCTTCTTCGCGAAGAAGAGCGTGTACGCGGCGCCTACGAGGCCCTGATGCGGCGCGTTTCGGCGTCTCTCGCAGCGGATATCCACGTGGCCGTGGCGCCCCCTTCAAACCACGCCCTCGGGCTCGCGAGAACGAGGCTCTGGTCGAGGCCATCACTCACGTCTTCAAGGCCCGCCGCTGAACCTACGACAGCCCGCATAGTTCAAGCCGAACTGCTCACCACGGCTCCGAAAGCAGCGTCCCCCGAGTCGCCAGCGCCGTGCCGACCCCCTCGTTCCACCGACGGTCGTCGAACGGCGCTTGGACACAAGCGTCAACGCCTCTCTACGGTCTAATCAGGATGTCCACTTTTTCGAGAGAAGCCCACACGCTCAAGCCACCACGAGCTGCGGGGCCTTTCTACACCGGTACGGAGCACGATGTTGCGAGGCTCCGCGAGCGAGAAGTCGTTCTGCGTGCGGTCCGAACATCCATGAGTCCCCGAGCACGGGCAGGTCAGCCAGGACTTCCCGGGGGCACGTATCAGCATGACTTCGTGAGCTTCGCCCTGTCCTGCAATGTCAGCACTCCTCACCCGGGCCCGACTCGAACAGGCCTCTTCGGCATCCGCATACGCCTTTCCAAACCGGGTCCGAAGTCATATTCGGGCTGCTCCTCATCCAACCCCCAATAGCGGGGCCGATGCGTTCGTGGCAAGGGGGGCGCCCGCCAGGCGGCAGTCCCGCACCTGTACCTCACGAAGAACCAAGTTGCCCGCG
>CAYSPB010000334.1:0-8902 GCA_964432695.1 uncultured Nannocystaceae bacterium | reverse complement strand
GGCAGGAGACACAGAGGGAAGCGTCGTCTACTTTGCCGCCGACTATAATCGGGATCGCCTCGGCGAGATCGGAGACCGCGCGTACGGATGCTTCCGCGTTGAGATCAGTTCAGGAACCCCTCAGCTTTGGACCCGCCTCTGGACCGGACCTGTGTCCGAACCAAGCGACTGGGCAGTTCTATCGAGCTCCGCTCACGACTCTACATGCATAAGCTGCATCTCCTCCGGAGCCGGGGGGGAGTGCGAGCCTGTGTGCGAAGGCGAGAGTTGCAAAAGCTGCCTTGAGCACGACGGGGGACTCGGCTGTATCCCAGTCTGTTTTAGCGACGAGTGTACGGCCTGCTTAACGATGGGGCTCAATCGCGAATGCCTGGGGGTCTGCGATAACGAATATTTGCCTGAGGCTTGCGCTCCTTGTGTCGGCGGCTCGGGCGGAACCGGCTGTATCCCGCTCTGCGGGCTTTAGCTCGCCGCCGTCTGCCCTTGCAGCGCCGGCCCTCCCCCCAGGACGTTGGTCTATCGAGGTATTGATGTGCGACTGGAACACCTCCTTGATTGGCCTGTTTCACTCGACATTGACCTCTGCACCCGCGGCTCATGTGCGCGGTAGGAGTTGCGCGATAACTAGCGACCACCCGTGCACTCACTCGCAGACCGAGAGCCAGACCACCGCAACATGTAGGCTGAAATGAGACCACTAAACACAGGCTCCTTTGGCGCAGCTCTCGCCCTTGCCACCGTGCTCTGCGGTTGTGACGACGCATCCGAAGCGCACGGCAACGATTACGCCCCTTCCGACGAGAAGGGCGACATCTACGGTTCAGATGACCGAATCGAGCGATACGAGCTTGACGACTCCGAGCCTCTATACGAGCTTGCAAGGTCCTCCGCGGTCCTGTTCCGCAGCGAATCACTGTCCCGCACCTCACAAGGCCGCTGGAAAGTTTCAGCTCCAACGCTGGGACAGATTCAGAACCTCTGCGAAGGAGAGCGGTTTGCGGAACAACTGGCGGCTGGCGGCTGCTCCGCAACGCTGATCGCCCCGGACGTCGTCCTCACCGCTGGGCATTGCATCTCCCCGATCGAACATGTCCAGCCGTCGAACCCCGCGGTGAAAGCCGGATGCGCCAATACCAAGATCGCATTCGACTACGCCTATAGCACGGGGGATGATGACCCCTCTGAGTTCCTCGAAGAGGACGTGTTCCAGTGTTCCGAAGTCCTCGCCCTCGAGTACGCTGTGGGGGAGGAAGACTGGGCCGACTACGCAGTAATTAGACTCGACCGAGAAGTCCCTGGCCGAACGCCCGTTAAACTTCGCGACGGAGATCCTGTTGGACTGGGAACAGCGGTGACCCTCGCTGGCCATCCATCGGGGCTTCCACAAAAAATCGCCCCCGGGACCGTTAGCACCTACATCAACACCCGAAGTGAATGCGACGGGTTCATCCTCGATGTCGAATCCTTTCCTGGCAACTCGGGCAGCGGCGTCTTCGACCTGACGACGAACATGGTTGCCGGCGTTGTGAGCCAGGGCAACGGAGGCTCCCACTACGTCGCGGATCCGGAGCGCCCGTGCAACGTGGCGAGGGTCTGCAACGTGAACGGACTCTGTTTCCTTCCGGGGGCCGCCGTGGTCTATGACAGTGCCGAGATGCTCTCTCGCCTTTCCGACGAGGTAAAATCGGAACTCGAGATTGTTGAAGTTGGTGGGCCGAGCCGCTGCACCCCCTCAAACGAGGACGACACCGAAGAAGGGGGAACCCACGGTGGACTTGTGGAGTGCATCGAAGCCTGTTCTTCTCCCGCTGACTTCCCCTGCTTCGACGCTTGCAGATGCGAGCATGAAGGGACGTACTGTAACGACACGAGCGGGGGCGGGAGCCCGGACGATGGCACCAACGGCGCACACCAAACGCATCATGAGTGCCTCGATTTCTGCTTCGGCATTGAGAATATTGAATCAAGTCAGAGCTGCATCCGCGACTGTGACTGCGTGTACTTTGGCGAGAACTGCGGCTAGTAGGACGTCGAAAAGGGATGGGCTCTCACAATGCGGCCACGCGGTGGACTCGAGTCGTCGCGTAGGGGGGCGGGGCTTCGTGTTCACCGGATCCCACCGAGCCTGAGCTCGCTCGCCGGCTTGAGTTCGCCAGCTATGCCGGCACCTCTGCGAGGCGCCGCGAGCCGAGTATCTCTCACGCTCTTCCACGCCCCGCCCGCCGAGCTTCGGCGCAAGCTGGCCCCTGGTCGGGTGGGGCGCACTCAGGCCAGCGTGCGCAAGGACCGGGTACTGCCGCGGCGACAGCGGCTGGATACGTCGCCCATCGTCAGTGACCCAAGGCTCTCGTTTCCCAAGAAGGAGGACGGGGCGGAGGGGCAGGGGCGGGCGCCTGCTGCCCGACGTGATGAGCGTCTGACGGGTGCCGGGTCACCGCGACCGGCCGAGCAGATTGGGACCGAGCGGACGCTCGCGTTCGGCAAAGCGCGTGGTACAGGCCTCTATCGGCCCTCGTCCTTGATTCACGTCGCCGATGCCGCGCCCTATCTGCACGACGGAAGCGTTGCCTCCCTCGAAGACCTTTTGGGCCGCGCGCGGCTGTCCGCCGACCATCGTGGTCCACGCGGCGTCGGCCCCGTGCCGGGGCATCGCTATGGCCTCGCGCCCGACGACGACGCTCGCGCCGACCACATCGCGCACTTGCAGACGCGCTAGGCGGCCAATGGGCAAGTTTCCAGCCGGTCGGACGATCGTGGGACCAACACGGAATCATCCGAACGGCGAAGATCGATCACACTAGGTAGACGATGTCTCGTCGAGCGAGAATCCTCGAGCGCCTGGCGGCTGTGAACGTGTGCGACATGACGCCTGCACAACGAGAGCACTTCATCGCGACCGAAGCACCTGCGCTGCAGGCCACCCCCGACTATCTGCGGCTGTTCGTCGACGCGGCGATGCGAAAGCGAACCGTGGCCGACACGCAAAAGTACGTGACGGTCCGGGCTCGTCGCTTTCCGCGGCTCCGGTCCCGGGTGAGGCACCCCGAGCCGCATTGAGTCCGGCTACCGCGAATACTTCGCGGGCTTCTTGTCGCGGGGCGTGGAGTCCTCGATGAACGCACGGATGTCGTCGTTCGCCGTCTCGAGGTCCTGACGGCGCAGGTACATCATGTGTCCGCTGCGATAGCCACGAAAGCGGAGCCGGTCGCGCATGCGGCCGCTGGGATCGAGCTGCCACATGGTGTACTTTGCGTCGAAGTAGTTGGTGGCCCCGTCGTAGTAGCCCGACTGAATCATGACGTGGAGATAGGGGTTTTCCGCCATCGCGGCCCGAAGATCTTCGCCGGTTTGGTCATTGGACCAATCCCACGGGCGCACGTCACCGAACATGTTGTACTTGAGGTCGGTCTCGTACTCGAGCTCCTCGCGAAGGTAGTAGTTGATCGCGGGCGTGAACGAATGCAGCCACGACTTGAGTTCGGCGTTGTAGTCGGGACGTACGCCGGCGGTCTTGCGATCGATTCCCAAGTAGCGGGAGTCGAGGCGGCCCACGGTGAACCCCTTGTCGCGCAAGAGCTCCTTCCAGAAGAAGCTGACGGAGACGTCGAGGTTGTTGTCGAGGACTGCTCGTTCGGTGAGGCCGGAGAGGTGCGCGACGCGCTTCGCAATCTCGGCCTGCTTGGCCTTGGGCAGGAACCCTCCCTGCGCGAGCGCTGGCATGTATTCGTGTACCGCGAAGTTCTCGGACTCCTTCAGCACGTCGAGCAGGTCTTTCTTCTGAAGGTCGGCTGGGAGTGCCTTGTGGTGCCACGCGGTTGCCGTGAAGTACGGCAGGCGGTTGGCCGCGCGAACGGGCCCGTCTCGATCGATGCCCAACCCCGTGGGCGAGACGAGGATGACTCCGTTGAGGTAGAGCCACTGCTTGTCTTGCAGCGCTTTTGCCAGCCCCGAGACCCGCGTCGTGCCGTAGCTCTCGCCAATGAGGTACTTCGGCGAGCGCCAGCGCTCGTTGCGGCTGACGAAGTTGCTGATCCACTCGGCGAGATAGTCGATGTCGGCGTTCACGCCGAAGAACAGTGCGCGGTCTGGTAGCTCGCCCTCGTCGTCCCGAATCATGCGGGAGTACCCCGTGTTGACGGGGTTCACGAATACGATGTCGGCCACGTCGAGGATCGAATACGGGTTGTTGCGAAGTCCGTAGGGCTGCACGGGATACCCCTCATCGTCGATCTCGAGCGTCCTCGGGCCGGTGTACGCGACGTGCATCCACACCGATGCCGAACCGGGGCCGCCGTTGAAGGAGATAAGCAAAGGCCGGCTCGCGCGATCCTTCACGCCGCTACGCTGGTAGTAGGTATAGAACAACGAGGCGATCGCCTTATCGTCTTTGCCCCACACCGGCTGCGTTCCCGTGGTGACGGTGTAGCTGAACGACTTCCCCTTGACCGTCAGCTTGTGCTTGGAGGTGACGGTCTCGTCGGGGGCCAGCTTGCGACGCGGACGTTCATCGTCGCCCTTTGCATCTTCGGCCTGCTTCGTCGGTTTGGGCTCCTCTGTCTTCGCCGCAGCGCGGGCACTGTTGCAGCCCGCGAGGCACAAGGAGAGGTATGCAGAGATGCAACCGAGCAGGAACCGGGGGCGGGAACGAAGTCGTCGCATGGCTGAAGCGACGCGACCGTAGCATGGAGTGAATTTCGCAGACGGCGCCGTGCATACTCGGGAGGAGATGGTCGCCGCATCGCTCCTCACCTTTGCGCGAACGGGCGTCCTCGGTCCGATCCGTCGTGGGCTGACGCGCGCTAAGGTCCGGGCCCACCTGGGAGGTCCACCGTCTTGGAGTCTCGATGGATCGGAGCACCGCGCCGCGATCTGGACGTTCGGGGACGTCGAGCTCCACTTCGCCGACGACGTCGTCGACATGTTGTTCTGCGACGCCGGCGCGCTGACGCGCGGGTGCGAGGCATTGTCGATCGATCCTTGGGTCGTGCGCCGCGGGCTGCCGCAAGCCGCGTTCGAGCGCGCGGTCGAAGGTGCAGGGATGGTCTTCGAGCGCCGGTTGGGCTTCGTCGGCCAGGTCCACATCGTCGTCCACGGCGCTTCGCTCTTCGCTACTGGCAGACGGCCAGGGCTTGATGCGGCACGCGCCGTTTGCAGCGGCGGGCAGACCGGATACAACCCATCGGGCGCGTCATGCTTGCCGTCATTTCCCCCGCGAAGAACCTGGACCTCTCTCCCGTCGGGCGCGCGATCGAGACGACGCAGCCCGAGCTCATGACCGATGCCGAGTCGCTCATGAAGACCACCCGCGGACTTTCGCAAACGAAGATCCGCGAGCTGATGAACCTGTCGGAGAGCTTGGCCAAGCTCAACTACGACCGCTATCGGGCGTTCGAGCTGCCGTTCACCGACGACAACGCCATGCCCGCGGCGCTCGTCTTCAACGGTGACGTCTACCGTGGCCTTCGTGCCCGTGAGCTGTCGAGCGAGGACCTCGACTATGCGCAGGGGCACCTCGCGATCCTGTCCGGACTTTATGGCTTGTTGCGTCCGCTCGACCTCATGCAGGCGTACCGACTCGAGATGGGCACGCGCTTGCCCACGCGTCGCGGCAAGAACCTGTACGAGTTTTGGGGCGAGCGCGTGGCTGCCCGGCTCAACGCTGCACTCGAGGGACACGAGGACGACACGCTCGTGAACCTCGCGTCGAATGAATACTTCAAGGTCGTTCGCGCCAAGACGTTCGCACGCCCCATCGTCGAGTGTGTGTTCGAAGACTGGAAGAACACACCCGACGACGGCAAGGTCATCAGCTTCATGGCCAAGGTCGCGCGCGGCACGATGGCTCGCTACATCATCACCGAGCGGGTCGACCGTGTCGAAGGCCTCCGCGATTTCCGCGTCGACCGCTACCGCTTTGCCGCGAAAGCCTCCACCCCGACCCGCCTCGTCTTTCGCCGAAAGTTCATCCCCGCCAGCGCTGGCTGAGAAAGCTGCGCGTTCGGCTTCCGACGATCTCGGGCGGAGCGTTCTTTTTTTCGCGGCACCGCACGGATCGGGCCGGCTCGGCCCAATCCTCTTGCGAAGCCCGCTCATGACGCTTGCCGACCTGTACGACGCTCAGCTTGCTTGGGTGCTCGCGACCTTTCGCCGCCTCGGTATTCCCGATGCAGAGGTCGACGACGCCGCTCACGAGCTGTTCCTCGTCGTACACCGCAAGCTCGCCACGTACGACAGAGCGCGGCCGCTGCGACCGTGGCTGTTCGGGATCGCGTATCGCGTGGCGCGCGACGTCCTCCGCCGAGGGGCAGCCCGTTTTCGCGTCGTGGAGTCCATTCGTCCCATGGAAGCCGTCGACCTCGAATTGCAAACCGAGGCGCGGCAGCAGCTCACACGCATTCAGCACGCACTTGACTCCCTCGACTATGAGCGTCGCGCGGCGTTCGTAATGCACGAACTCGACGGCTTCTCGGTGCCGGAAATCGCCAACGTCTTGGGGGGCCCGATCAACACCCTCTACTCCCACCTTCGACGCGCTCGCAAACACGTGCACGCCCATCTCGCGTCGGTCGAGGACAGTCGCCATGACCTCGGATGATCTGGAACCGGTCGATCCACAGCTCGCTCAGCTGCTGGACCCTGCGCGGACGCCCGAGTCCGTCTCGCCGGCACGGCGACGACGCATTCGGCAGCGCCTCGAAGCTCAGGTGGGCTCACTCGAGGGCGCGCAACCTGTGCGTGACCGACGTTGGCTCATCGGCCTCGTCGTGGCGGCGGCTGTCGCCGCACTCGTCGTATTCGTTGCGCGGGACTCCGTCTCGATGGATGCGGGCACAGCACAGAGCGTTGCCGAGCGCCGGAACGTAAAGGTCGGAGATCGGGGCATCGCCGTTCTCGAACCCCACTCCGACATCTCCTGGACCATCACCGCTTCGGGCGCATCTGTGGAGCAGGCCCGAGGTCGAGTCTTCTACCGCGTCGAACCAGGGGACGCGTACGTTGTTCGGACACCCGCCGCCGACGTTCGTGTCACCGGAACCAGCTTTGAAGTCGAGCTGATCATGAGCACGAACAAGCAACGCCTCAAATCCATGTCCTTAGGTGCCGCCCTCGCAACCACGGCCGTCGTGACGGTCTACGAGGGCCGCGTCGTTCTGGCCAACGAACACGGCAGCACCGAGCTCGAAGCTGGCCAATCGGCCACCGCGGATGCCGAACATCCCCCCTCGAGTCCTCGGTCGCGCGTTCCGTCGGCGGATGCTGGGGCCTCACCGCGCCTCGCCGTCGCCGCAAGGTCCGCGCCCGACCCGGTTCTCGTCTCCGACCTCCGTGCGCGAATCCGTGAACTCGAAGGCCAGCTCGAGCGTGCCGAGGACGAGGACGACTCTTCAGACGGACCGACGGAAGAAGAGGAACGCGAGTTCTTGTCGCGGATGTACGACCCAAGCCCAGCGCAGCTCCGCGACGCGGTCGAGAACTGCGAGCTTTCCTTCGCCATCCCTGGGCGCTGGCCCGGAGGTGGCTACTTACGTCCCGGCGTGGCGGAGGAGCTTGGCCTTGCGCCCGAAGAGGTCGACGCGATGCGTCGCGCGCTGGACAGGTCCCACGAGCAGTCGGCCGAGAACCTGCGCTCGATCTACATCGATGCCACAGGGGACGAGTCCGGTGCCGGCGAACTCTCCGAGAACGCCATGCAGGCCGAGATTTTCAGCAAGTCCGTTGAGGATGATCGCGTCGCCTCGCGCGAACGCGTCATCAAGGAGCGAGCCGGTCTACTCCAAGCTCGGCCGCCCGGTGAAGGCAGCCCCGTCGAACGGTTCCTTCGGCATCAGGTCAACCGAGCCTCCGACGCCTACGCTGCCGTCGTCGAAGCCGTTGGTGAAGACCGGGCATACGCCGTCCTGAAGAACCTGCGCATCAGCATGGCCAACTACAGTGGCTGTGGCGAGGATTGAACGCAGACGCACCGGCGTCACGTGGCCTGCAGGTGCGGCCTGACGACATCGGTGATCCAGTCCATCACGGCGCGAATGCGCTTGGGGGGCCGGCGTCCGTGTTGGTGCAGCAAAAGCACCGGCATCGGGGCGCAAGGATGCTGGGGGAGCACCTCGATGAGGACGCCTGAGGACGAGTGCGTTGCGCATACGGTCAGAGAGGCCCACCAAGGTCGCGAAGGGGGGGAGGTCTGGGCGAGCGACGACGAAGCACCGCATCGTTCCGTCGGAGAGCGAAACGCAGCTGTGGGACACGCCCGCGATGACCGACTGCGCGGTGAGTCCCTCGCCGAAGTCGATGAACCCGACGTCGGCGGAGGCCCTGGAGGAGATGGAGGTGTCCTTAGCGAGTTCCGCGGCGCTTCGGCCCTCGACCGGCGTCTTCGCAGGCCTCCCGGGTGTCGAACATCCTCGCCTGCAGGCCCGGCAAGCGAGGCAACTCTTCCTGAACGCAGAAGCAGCCACAGTTGGCGATGACCGCATCGACGAAGACGCACGACCCGTCCTCCTGGAGCGAATACGCCCCCGTTCCGCCACAGCACGAATCGGGCAAGCACGGGCCCTTCACCGGCTCAGGCAGGCACGCAGACACCAGTGTGATGACGGCGATCCAGGGCAAAGGGTGCACAGGATGACGAACGCTCCCGACCACGGCTCGATTCAATCGGTGGGATGGTTCGGTCGATCTTCCCACTGCGTCGATGGAACCGCCCAACGGTGTAGGGATCGGGGATCCGGGGAAAGGGTCCAAGATCGGGGCTGGACGGCTGCTTCGCCGCTTGCACCGGCCCGCGTGAGGCCCGAAATCGGATTCCGATAACTATGGCGCCATCAACCGGACAGCGCGACAGCGCGACAGCGCGACAGCGAGTCTCTCCGCGGGGGTCTCGAAGTTCAACGTCTTTCGCGGC
>CAYSPB010000333.1:5023-8911 GCA_964432695.1 uncultured Nannocystaceae bacterium | reverse complement strand
CGTCGGCTCGCGGTCAAGCGTCTGAAGACCTCGCACGACCCCGACCGCCTTCGCGCCCGTCTTCGACGAGAGGCTCGCGCGCTTGCACGCCTGTCGCATCCCAACGTCGTGCAGCTCTTCCACGTCGACCAGCACGACGAAATGGTCTACCTGGCCATGGAGTACATCGAGGGGAGCACGCTCTCGGTATGGCTCGACACTCCCCAGTCCCTCGAGGACATCGTGCGAATCTTCGGCGCAGCGGGGGAAGGACTGGCCGCGGCCCATGCCGCCGACCTCGTGCATCGAGACTTCAAACCCGACAACGTCATCGTCAGCGACGCGCGCGTGGTCGTGGTCGACTTCGGCGTGGCACATGCACTTCGGCCCTCGTCCACCCCATTCGAAGACGAACGGGCTGATACGGATCCGGACGAACCGGCCGGTGGGGGCTGGATCGGGACGCCGACGTACATGGCACCCGAGCAGTTCTTACGCACCACCACGACCGCGCGCACCGATCAGTTCAGCTTCTGCGTCGCGCTGTGGGAGGCGGTCTACGGTGCCCATCCATTCGACAATACCGATCTGCTCACGCTGTTCGAGGCCGTGACCCATGGACGGCGTCGCGAAGCACCACGGGGGCGCGGCGTGCCCCGCCGCGTACGAGAAGCCCTCGAGCGCGGTCTCCAGCACGACCCCAGGGATCGGCATCCTTCGATGCATGCCCTGCTCGACCAGCTGCGCGGGCGTACCGCGGCCCGAGGGTGGATGGTCGGTGCAGCGGCGGGCTTGCTGGCGACCGCCGGCCTCGCGCTCGCGACCCACGCCTCACCAAGGCCTTGCCCCTCCTCCGCGGATACCCGAGCCGAGCTCTGGAACGAACACAAGGCCGAATCGGTGCGGGCTACGCTGGCCGCGAGCCCATCCGAAACCGCGACAGAACACCTTCTCTCGCGCCTCGAAGCCCATGCGAGTGCCCTCGCCGACGCAACCCACGACGTCTGTGAGGCCCGCGCATTGGACACCGCCGATGTCGCCGCGCTCGACTTCCGCACGCGCTGCCTCGACGCCCGCAGAACCGAGTTCGACCTCCTCGTCGACGCCTACGCGTCGGCGGCTCCCCACCTGCTCGCGCGCGGCACCAGCCCCATCGACGAGCTCTCGTCGCTCACGGCCTGCAGCGACCCAGAGCAACTGCGTCGCCATGAGACGGTCGTCTCCCCCGGCGATGTCGACGACCTCGACGCGCTTCGAGCTGCACTCGCGCGAGGGCGAGCCCTGCTCGCGGCGGGAGAACCCGAACGAGCCCTTGCCGTGTTCTCCGAGGTACGCCGAACGGCCCAATCCCTGGACGACCGGGTTGTGCTGGCCGAAGCCTCGCTTCGATACGCCGCCGCACGCGAGGCCACCGGGGACCATGCCGACGCGCTCGAACTCGCCGAAGAGTCCTTTCACGAGGCCTCCTCCCTGGCGGCGTGGACCTTGGCGACCGAAGCCGCCGAGACCGCGCTGAGCCTGCAGCTCGAGATCGTCGGAGACCTCGAGCGAGCAGCACACTGGCAGCGCGCCATGCAGGAGACCCTCGGGCGCGTCCCCGAACCGACCGCGCAGCTCCAGGTTCATGCAGCTGCCGCCTCGATCAACTTCTTTCGCCAGGCCAGCGACCTCCGCAACGCCGAACGGGTACTCACCGACCTTGCCACCACCGTCCCGGACGAGGCCATGAGTGACGGGCAGCGCGCGACGATCGAGTACCACGCCGCCACCGTCGCTTCAGATGCGGGCCGAGACGACGAAGCCCTCGAACGCATGAACGGAGCCCTCGCGCTCACCATTGCGGGCCATGGGCGCGACACACAGCTCTACGCGCTCGTTCAAAACAACCTCGGCGCCATCCACTATCGACGCGGCGACTACGAGACCGCGCTCGATGCCTTCGAACGCAGCTACGGCGCGCGCATGACGTTCGAACGGACGCCGAGTCCCACCGCGATCGGTACGCTGAGCAACATCGCGGCGCTCCACGGCACCTTGGGTCGATACGAGCAGGCCCATGCTCGCCTACTCGAGGTGACGCGGTACTACGAGACCCACGATTCCAGTCCGATTGACCAGGCAGTTGCGCAGTTCAACCTGGGCTTCAACGACCTCGAGCTCGGTCGATTTCACGATGCCGCGGCCGCATTCACCAAGGCAGCCGAGCTTCACAACGCGGCCCTCGGCCCCACTCACGTCCACACCCTGCGCGACCGCCTTCTCCTTGGGAATGCGCTCGCACGAAGCGGGCGCATCGACGAAGGCCTTGCGCTTGCGGCGGAGGCCGTCGACGCCTGCCGGGCAGCGCATGGCGCCGACAGCAAAGATACCGCCCGCATGACGTACAGACTCGGCAAGGTCTATGCGACCGTCGAGCATTGGCCGGACGCGGAACAGACGTTTCGCGAAGCCCGACGCGCAACACGAGCCGCACTGGTACCCAGCCACCCGAGACAGTCCACCGTCGCGCGCGCGCTTGCCAACGCACTGATCGCGAACGGCAAGCAGCAGGCCGCCGTCGACATCCTTCGGCAAACGCTCGAAGAGGGCGACACCCTCCCCCCAAAATCGCGAGCCAAGCTCTCCGCTGCGCTGCAAGACGCGACGAAACGCTGACGCCTGGGAACCTTCGGCAGAGCTGGCTGTCCAAGCCCTCGCCCGTGCCTCGTCGCATTCGCGCCGTTCTCGTCCTTGCGTTCGCTCTGCCTGGCTGCCATCGCGCGGCCCCGTTGGCAGAGACGGCACCGCTGGCCGACCCGAGCCCGCCGGCAGCACCCGTCGTCGCGACGCTGACCGATACGGGCACGGTTCGCTCGGACCCGCGAACGGGCAGCGACGCCCCCTCACCAGGCGCGGTCATCGACGTTGCCCCGCTCGAGCATGCTGGGCGGTACGAGCCGATCACGATCACGTTCGCAACGCCGATGGACACCACCGAGGACCCGCCGCGCTTCGATTTCACCCCGCAGCTCGCCGGGCACGCCGTTTGGACCTCACCGACGCGCGCGACGTTCTCCACCGATGTACGCCTGCCCGAGGCGACGGCATTCGTCGCACATGTCGAAGGTGCGTGCCGGACCCGCGATGGCGTGTCCGTACCGGTGAACCGAACGTGGTCCTTCCAAACGCCCCGCCCGACCGCGTCGATCCAAGCCGACTCAGACCCAACGAGGTCCGAAGGAGAGCCACCCAGCGGTACCGACTGGAACGCCGGCTTCAGCGTCGATGTCTCGCACGAGATCGATGCGAAGGCACTACGCCGAGCGGTTCGCGTGCACGATCAAGCCTCCGGCAGGGCGCTGCCGTTTCGCGTCCGGCCACGCTGGGCCCACGACCGCGGGGGGCTCACGACCGCGTGGGAGATCATTCCCGTTCGACACTGGCCCCCCGACACCACCGTCCGCGCCGACATCGACGGCGCGCTCGTCACCAGCGCGGGGCCACTGCCGATCGGCCGAGCGCTCTTCGCAACGCTGAAAACGCGCGCCGGCGTGACCGCGCGGCTTTCCTGCGACGACCAAGCCTCCGACGGCTGTGCTCCGGCAGGGCTGATGCTCGAGTTCGACGCACGCTTACCCAAGCGCATGGCGTCGAAGGTCCACGTCTCTCCGCGCCCCAAGGATCTGCGCATTCGACCCTGGACGTGGTCCGACAAGACCACATTCGAGGAGATTGACATCTCCGGGTCGTTCGAACCCGGCACCATGCCTACGCTCTCCGGCGGCCAAGCATATCGCTGCACCGTGTCGTTGGCCGTGATGGACGCGGCACGCCAGGAGCTGGGAACCGACGTCCACGCGTGGGTCCATCCATCGCGGTACGTCGTCGTGAGTCCCACGGAGCGGTGGTCGACCCTCGGCGAAGCGCTCA
>CAYSPB010000333.1:0-5013 GCA_964432695.1 uncultured Nannocystaceae bacterium | reverse complement strand
CTGGACCATCCACGCAACCCCCCCCGACGGTACGCGAGTGGATGCCGAACCGGTCTCGGTTCGCATCGCTTCGATCGATGAAGACTCGAGCACCGAGACGTTCGTCCACCGCTGCTCGGTTCGTCCATTGGCCGGTGGGAACGCGCAGTGCCGCTGGACTCCACGCGCGGCGGGTCGCTACGAGGTCCATGTCTCGACGACGGTCGACGGGGTCGAGATCGGATACGACTCCACCGCGTGGGTCGAAGACGACGCCAAGCCCGAGCCACGCAGGGACCGCTTCATCGTGCGCGTGCCCGAGCGGGCCACCCCGGGTGAGACGATCGAGGTCGACGTTCACGCAGTTCGGCCCGACGGGCACGGGCTGGCCGTGGGCGTGCACGCAGGCATTCGCAGCCTCGATCCGTTCGACGTGGCCAAGCGGCGCGGCACCGGCCAACTCGAGCTCGACGACGCTTGGGTTCCGCGTGCCTACATCGACACGCTCGTCGTCCACCCCCGCTCGTCTCACGGGCTCCCAGAGATCGAACTCGCCGATCACCAGGTGAGGCTCGGGTACGATAGCCGAGCCCTCCAAGTCGAGGTGACGAACGCCGCCACCGCGGGCACCCGCGAGGTCCTGCCGATCGACGTCATGGTGACCGATCCCGACGGCGCCCCTGTCGAAGGCGCGCGCGTCTCGCTCTGGGCCGTCGACGAGGGCATCCTGCTGCTGCGTGCGTGGTCGTTCCCCGACATCGCTCGCGCACTGGCACCGGACCGCGGCAACGAAGCGACCTACTTCCACGGATACCGTGACGTTCGGCAGCCCTACGTGTGGCGCAACGACCCCTACGAACCCGACACTTTGGGCACGATCGGCATACGGCGCGGCGGTGCCTCATTGATGGGACGAGGTTCGGGTGCAGGCTACGGCGGCACGGGCCGAAGCACGCGCGGGCCACAGGTCCGTCGCAACTTCGACCCCGTGCCGATCTTCGTCGGCGACGTCCGGACCCAGGCGGACGGGACCGCTCGCGTCGAGGGCATGCTGCCCGACAACCTCACGACCTTCCGAATCGCTGCCATCGCCACCGCGGAAGTCGACGGCACCGGCGCGTATGCCCGGTCGGGACATGGAGAAGGCCGCGTTCGCGTGACGGCCGAACTCGCGGTCCGTCCGGTTCTTCCCCGCATCCTTCGCCCCGGAGACACGGCCGAGCTCGCGGTCTTGGTCGACAACCTCTCGGGAGCCTCGGGGCACCTCGACCTCGAGGTCGACCTGCTCGACGCCGATGGGGTCGCACGCCGCACCGACACTGCACCGCTTTCGCGCCCGCTCGACGGGGCCCAGCTTCGCGTACCCGTCCCCATCGAAGCCCTCGGGGCGGGCGTGGTTCGAGTGCGGGTCCGGGCACGCATCACGACGGCTTCGGGCCATACGATCCGCGACGCCAGCGAGCTTCCGCTCGAGGTCCGGCCCGAGCGCACGCTCGTTCGGCATGCGGCGGTCTACGGCTCCGTCGACACCGCGGGCGCCAACGCCGTGACCCTCGAGGTTCCCTCCGGCCGCATTCCGGGGTCTGCCCACGCCACCGTCGACGTCCACGCTTCGATGCTGGGCGGCTACGCAGGCGCGGTCGACTCGGTCGTGCACTACCCCTACGGCTGCCTCGAGCAGACCTCCTCCCGTCTCGTACCGCTGGCGGCCCTTCGTGGCCTGGACGGGTACGACCTTGGCGTCGGCGACGTCGATGCGTTCACGCGCGCGGGCCTCGAACGACTCTCCCGAATGCAGACCGACGAGGGGGGCTTCGCGTACTGGCCAGGCGGCGACGCGCCCCATCTGTACGCCACCGCGTACGCCGTCTGGGTCCTCTCCGAACTCGACCGTGCCGGCGTGGCCGGGGCCGCCGAGCTCATGAAGGAACCTTCGGCCTACCTCGAACGGACCCTCGCTGCCCGACGGGCGAAGGGAACGCCAACGGGGTATGAGGATGCAGTGGGCGCCATGGGGGCTCTCGCCATGGCGTCGGCCGGACGCGACGCCACGCCCATTCTCGACGACCTCGCCACCCGACCCGAAACGCTGCCCGCGTTCGTGCGCGCGCTCGTCGTGCTTGGCTTGCACACCGCAAACCCCGGCGACCTCCGGATCGCGGAGATGCTCGACACGCTCCGCGAACGCATCGCGCTGCGAGGCGACGTCGCGCGCGCAAAGGCGGAATCCAAGCGATACGCGGCGCTGTTCGACTCCCCCGTGCGCACGGACGCGATGCTTCTTCTCGTGATGTCTCGCGTCGCCGCGGACGACCCGCTCGTCGAGCCCCTCGCACGCGGTCTCGCGGCCATCCGCAACGCAGGCTCGCTCCGCAACACCCAGGAAAACGCCTACGCACTGCTGGCGATGTCCGCCTACACGGCGGCGCGAGACTCCGTGGAGCCCGACCTCGACGTACGCGCGTGGATCGGCGACGACATGGTGCTCGACGTCGCCTTCGAGGGCCGCGACCTCACGGTCCATCGCGCGACCGTCCCCGCAGCCGAACGCGTCACGTTCGCGCACACGGGCTCAGGCCGGCTGTACTACCGCGTCGGCATGGACTGGGCGCCGGGCGATGTCGAACCATCTGCGTCGGGGCTTGCTATCGAACGAAAGCTGTTCTCGCTGCGCGGGGCCATCGGGGGCGCTCGCTCGATGACCGCCGGCGAGGCCGGGCTGCTCGAAGTGACCGTGACCGCAGATGCCCGCACGCGTTACGTCGTGCTCGACCTCCCGCTCCCCGGAGGCTTGGCCGGTGTGGACCGGTCTCTGGGTCGGGGCGGCGTCGTGCGGCCAGTCGCGGGCTCCGGCACCGGGACGGCGTGGCTCGTCTACGACCACATCGAGATCCGAGGCGATCGCGTCTTGGTGTTCGCCGACCGCCTCCCCGCGGGAACGTGGCGACTCCAGGTTCCCGTTCGCGCCACGCACGAGGGCACCTACGACTTCCCTCCCGCGCGGGTCGAAGCCATGTACGAGCCCGAGGTTGCGGGCAACACCGCGGGGGGCACCGTCACTGTCGTAGCGCCCTAGCGGTTGTCGTACCACTCGACACGCATCCCCTTTTGCACGTCGCCGGCCTTCACTTCGACCACCCGTTCATCTCGCACCTGCTCGAGTCCCCACATACCCTCAGGGATGTCTTCGCGGGGCACATGAAGCACGCGATCGGCGTTCATCGACGGAAGAATGGCCTCGTCGGGCACCAGCAACACCGCGCCAGGCGCGACGGGGGTACTGCCACAACCGCTCACGGCCAGCAGCGTGAGCACCACGCTCGCAATGCGCACTAGAAACGGCCTCCGATTTGGAGGCCAGCGCGGTCACGTCCCACGCTGGGCGCCACGCTGATCCTTCGAGCCCGCGCATAAGCATCGCTGTGCTTTCCGTAGCGAACCGATCCCGCGAGCAAGGCCGCGCCCGCGCCCATCGACCCCGTCCCAAGGTCGAACACGAGACGGTTGATGCCATGATTGCAGGGCGTCGCTCCCTCCCACGGCTCGTAGGGACCCTCGCCGTTGACCATGCAGCGGTAGACCATCACGTCATTTGCCAACGTCACCGCCGCGCCCCCGATCAGCAGACCGAGTCCGACGGCGCGCCCCCGCTTGTGATTCCGCCGCTCGCTCCCGGTTGCAGCGTCATCGAAGGCCAACGCCCCGCCCTTACGCAGCCCGCCGCCTGCGGCCAACCCGATCGACGTGGCGGCCACGGTGTGCTCGAGGATGCCCGTCGCACAGCCCCCGCAGAGCAGTCGATCGGAGGCCTGGTACAACACGTTGAATCCCCACAGCGCCGCGGCGGTCCCCAGCATGCCGTTGCCCGTTTGCAGCGGGCGCTTGACCCGAACCAGGCCGCGATCGGGCTCCAGCGCAGGGGCGAGCTCGTCGTCGGCCGGCAAAGGCACGGTGTCGGCCATCATCGGTGCTTCGGTCGTGACGGCCGTCGGGTCGGGCCTTGCCGGCGGCAGCATCGGCGCCGGAACCTCGCCCACGGACGGCTCGGCATCCGCCTGCATCGGCACTTCGGCCTCGACGGGCTCCACCGCTTCGGACGGGGCCTCCTCAGCAGCGTCCCGGTCCGTCGGGCGCTGCAGCGGCACGTCCGCAGCGGGTTGAGTGGCGGAGAGCAACGCGGTCAGGGTCAAGAGGTCCAAGGCCATGTTGCTTGGGTAGTGCCCCCAGGCCCGTGTTCGATCACGCCTGGCGCAAGAACGCCCAGGCCGTTGATTTTCGGGCGGTTTCGGTCGTCCCGGGGTCCGCCTCGGCGGCCTGATAGTCTCCCGACCCATGGCGCTCATCGCGGTCACCGGAGCCAGCGGGCACGTCGGCTCCTGCCTGATTCGACAACTGCTCGGCGAGGGACATCGAGTCCGCGCGCTCGTACGCACGCCGAAAGCACCACCCTCGCTCAAGGGTCTCGACGTCGAACTCGTCCGCGGTGACGTTTGCGAGCCCAGCACGCTGGCCCCCCTACTCGACGGCGTGGAGCGGGTCTTCCACCTCGCTGCGCTCATCTCGATTGTGGGCCCGATGGGCGGCAAGGTCCGCGCCGTGAACGTGCATGGCGCTCGCAACGTGGCCCAAGCGGCCCTCGATGCGAAAGTCGGGAAAATGGTGCACGTCAGCTCTGTGCACGCCTTCGCCATGAACGGCTCCGGTGGCAGCATCGACGAAACGCACCCGCGCGCAAACGAGTCGAACTCCCCCGCCTACGACGCCAGCAAGGCCTCGGGTGAGGTGGAAGTCCGCAAGATCGTCGACAAGGGTCTCGACGCGGTCGTCGTGCACCCCTCGGGCGTGCTGGGCCCGTTCGACTACGGTCCCTCGCGCATGGGCAAGGTCCTGCTGCAGATCGGCAACGGACGCATGCCCGGGCTCATCGGCGGAGGTTTCGACTGGGTCGACGTTCGCGACGTGTGCAACGCGATGCGGGCAGCCGCCGACAAAGGCCGCACGGGCGAGAGCTACATTCTCTCCGGGCGCTACGCG
>CAYSPB010000332.1:0-8927 GCA_964432695.1 uncultured Nannocystaceae bacterium | reverse complement strand
CGACGAGATTGCCTCGCTCAACCAGGCGCACCAGGAGTTCGTGCGCAGCCTTCGCGAGTCTCACCAGAACGAGATCACCGCCATTCGTTCCGCTCACGCTCGCGAGCTGGAGGCCGAGCGCCAGTCGAGTCGTTCGCGAGAGGAACGCAGCGAAGATCGTCTCCGCTCAGAGCGAGAGGAGCGCGAGCGCGATCGCACTCGACATCGTGAGGCGATGGAGGAGCGCGACCGGCACTGGAAGGACCGCTTGGAGGGCCAGCTGGCCGTTCAGCAGTCTTCCTGGGAGTCGCGCCATCAGACGCAGATCTCGACCTACGAGCAGCGCGTCGGATGGCTCCAGCAGGAGGTCGACAAGCTCAAGTCCGAGAACTATGAACTGCGCCAGAAGCAGGAGGACAAGGGCGACTTCTTTACCCAGCTGTCGAAGCACCGCGAGGTGCAGGGCTTTCTCAAGGACCTCAGCGGCGCTGACACTTCGTCGACGAGCGCAGCGTCTGCTGGTGGCATCGGGCTGACGGGCGGAGGAGAAGACTGGAAGCAGACGCTGGCGGAAGGGCTCAGCGAGCGTGCCCCGGCGATCATGGAGAAGCTCTTCGGGACCGGCGGTCCTGTCGAACAGACGCAGCAGCCCACTCAGCAGCAGATGCAGCAGTTCCACGTCGGCCAGGTCGTCGACACACCGAACGGCAAGATGGAGGTCGTGAAAAACCCTGCGGACGGCTCGCTCGCACTCGCGCCGAAGGAGGCTCTCGATGCGCACCGAGCTGCGGTCGCAGCGCAGGAGCAGGCGCGACAGCAGGGTGGCGGTCTCCTGCCTTCCGGGACCCCGCCACAGGGCGGTCCTCCGCCACAGCAGCGACCCCCGGCTCGCCGACGACGCCGGACGCGCAGCCAGGGCGTGAGCGCGGTGCCCAACTTCGCCGAAGGGCTGCCGAAGCGTCGGCCGCCGTGGGAGGGCGGTGGCGAGGCGACCGACCCGCAGGCGCCGTCCGGCGCAGAGCCGCCTCCTCCGCCTCCTCCGCCTCCTCCGGTTCCCCGAGCCGCGACGCGCAGGCCCGAGCCTGCCGCACCGTCGGGCCCCGTGGAGATGACCGCTATGGAGCGGCAGGGCATTCAGATAGTCGCGAGGGAGGTGCACGTCTCCGTGTCGCAGGCCGATGAGCCGGAAGAGTTTGTCCAGCGGATGATGGAGAAGTTCCCCGTGAACATCCTCCAGCAGATCGTCGGCAGATACACCGATCGGCAGATCATGCAGGGCATCATCCAGATGCAGCCGGGATCTGCAGGCGCGACTCCGGGCGGTCAGCAGTTCGTGCGCCAGGCCTTCCAGCTTCTGCGCCAGGCGGTCGCGTCGTGAGGGGCGTCCTCGTACTCGTTTCGCACCCAGACTTTCTGGAGAACGACGACCAGCAGGCCGAGGCGTTCGTCGAGGGAGTTCAACGAGGCTGGGGCATGGTCAAGAAGGCTCAGTCCTTCGATGACGACATGGAGCTGGTCGTCGCAGGCCCGGTGGCGCCGGACACGCGAGTTCGCGTCTGGTTCCCGTACGGAGAGCGCATGGAGATTCGTCGCGCCGAGGAAGCGGTCGCGGCGACCATCGCGACGGTCTCATTCCACGTCGCCCACATGAACCACACGGGCATGCAGCCGGAGATCGTTCCCGCGTACGGCTTCGAGATCGTTCGCGACGTGGAAGCGCCCGTCGCCTGACGTGCACCTCCACAAAGTGGTAGCCTTCGCATCGTGAAGGGACTGGGCAACTATCGCTTCCATCGCAGGAAGCGGAAGGCGCAGCCGAACGTCGAGAGGCGTCCGGCTGTCTTGCTCGAATACAGGGGCCAGAAGGCCGTCGTGCGGTTCCACGACGGGTCGACCTACGGCATCCCGGCCGCACCATTGAAGAAGATCGGGGTGCAGCCGAAACAGCGATTCTTCCTCATCGTGGTGCGCCTGAGCGGGAACGTTCAGGAGGTGCGGGTCGAGGCGATGGCGCCTCCCCGTCCGTCCCGAGCCCGACAGGCCATGCCGAAGGTCGTCGTGCGGGACGGAAAGAAGCTCACGACCCGGAAGTGATCGGTCTCCGTCACCTTGCCCTGGACTCCTAGGGCGTGCGAGACTCTCGGCGGGCGTCAGGGCTTCGGGAAACACATATCCCCATGCTCCGTGCACACGAATATCTGCCCGCCTACAACCAGGCCACTGGTACGACCGAACCGTACCGCGGAACGGACCACACCGTGGCCACGATGATCCGGCTTGCCAACCGCAGCGTGGACCCACGCGCGATGGTGCAAGGGGCCCTCCGCGGTGAACGCTCGAACGCGGTTCGACGCCACACCGAGCAGATCGTCGGGAACCTGCGCCCCAAGGACTACTCGTCCGAGATGATCGCCATCTGCCGGTGGTGGGGCAACGCGGGTCGCTACACGCGAGACCCGCTGCACGTCGAGATGTTGCGGACGCCCGACCGGCTGATCGCCGACGCGCTCAACGGCAAGCTCTCCTGCGACTGCGACGAGTTCGCGCTCGCGATCGCGATGTGCTGCCTGGCCATCGGAGCCCGCACGCAGTTCGTGACTGTCGGCTTCAAGCCGCGGGCGCCGGGCGCGCCGAAGGTTCACACTCACGTGTTCTGCCGAGCGCAGGACCCGCGCACGAAGGTCTGGTGGGTGCTCGATCCCGTCGCGGGTCGTCGCGTCAAGCAGATGCTCAGCCGAGTCAAGGACTACACCGTTTTCGAGGTGGACTAGATGCAGAACTACTACACCCCGGTCGGCGGCCTTGGCATCGGCCATCTCGGGAACGCGATCGATCAGATGCCAGGCAACGGCACGGGCCTCCAGCCCACGCCGACGTTGTCCCAGCAGGATGTCTCGCGCATCACCGGGACGACCATGTTGGTTTGGGGCACGCTCGTCGTGCTCAGCAGCGGCGCGTCCGCGTACCACGGCTACAAGCGCTCTCGTGGTTCGGTGGGCTCAGCCGTCGGATGGGGTTTGCTCGGGGGCATCTTCCCGATCATCACCCCGGCAGTGGCGCTCGCTCAGGGCTTCGGCAAGCCCAAGGTGGGCCGGAACCGGCGGAGGCGCCGAACGAGCAGGAGGCGGCGATGAGCTACGGCATGGGCGCAACAGCGATCGAGCGAGGGACGATGACGCGTGTGGCGCGCCCGATCGTCACCCCGACCGACTTTCGATCGCGCAGCTTCACCCCTCGGTATCGGGCCGGCATGCTCGGTCTCGGCGACGTGAACACGGGCGACATCTCCGTGGGTCGGCTCGCCAAACGCGACCCCCTCATGGCGTTCACGTCGGTGATGGCCTCGAACCTGCTTCGTCAGGCGTCGACGCGCCCCGCCGGCACGCGGCTGTCGTGGCTGCGTGCTCAGATGAACGCGGTGCAGCCGGGGATGGGCAACACCTTCGTGAGCAAGACGAAGGAGCTGCGCAGGCGTGGACGCAACGCGAACCAGGCCCTCTTCGACGGCTTGCGCCTGACGCTCGCGAACCAGATCGCCACGCACCTCGACAAGATGAACCCGCAGCACTCTGCCGCGGGTCTCGGTTCGAGCGCCGACGACATCAGCGCGGTCTTCTGCGGCATCACGTCGGTGGGCACCGCCGGCGGCGCGATCGCGGCGAGCTTCGACAACCCGGCCGGCTCGGCGGCGATCGGACAGGCCGGCTCCGCCGCGCTGCAGGCCGCGGGTTGCAACCGCGGTGCGCTCGCCGAGCAGGCACGCATCGCCGAGGCGAACGCTTCGGCTGCGCAGGCGAACGCGGCCGCGATGCTGGCGGCTGGTCAGCAGCAGCAGGTCGGCAACGACCGCACGCTCATGTACGTCGCCATCGGTGGTGGCGCGCTCCTCCTTCTCGGTGTGGGGGTGCTCGCTCTGAAGTAGCCATGTCCTACGCACTCGGACAGACGCCGCTGAGGGCGAAGGAGACCAACTCGATCCGGGTGGGCTCCAAAGCGGGCAAGGACATCGTCCTCGCTCAGGCCTCGTACGACGCGAGTCAGGTACTCCTGCGTGCCGCGAGGCAGCCGCAGGGAACGCGGCTGTCGTACATCCGCGACCAGATGCGCGTGTATGGGCCCGGGTCGGGACCGCTGTTCGACAAGGAGAGGCAAATTCTTCTTCGTCGAGGCTGGGCACCGAACCAGGCGACCTACGACGCCATGAGGCTCGTCGCCTCCAACGCCTACGCCCGGGAGGGCATGCGGGCGATTCGAACCGCGCTCGCGGAGCAAGACAGCGCCGAGTACATGGACGGCCTCGGGATGTCAGACACGGGGCGTGCGGTCGGGTGCGGAATCACCGGCGGTGTGACCGCGATTGGCGGCCTCGTTGCCAGCATCTACGGAGGCGGTGCAGGTGGCGGTGCAGTGGGCGCTGGCGGCTCTATGGTCGGCACCGCGCTCGACTGCAACAAGGAGGGTCGCGAGTCGCAGGAGAGGATCGCGGCGGCCCAGGCTGCGGCTGCTCAGGCACAGGCCAACGCGGCCCTTGCAGCCGCACAGGCCCAGGCGGACAGTGAGGCGACTCAGGCCGTCGAACGAACGAAGCAGATCAAGACGATGGCGATCGTTGGCGGCGGTCTCTTTCTCCTGCTCGCCACCGGGTACGCCATCATCAAGGTATGACGCCGTGAACTACCACTACACCCACCTCGGAGTTGTCCCCGCCGTCGCGTCGCCCAGCGCGGAGCGCCGAGATGCGCTCTTGGCGCGCACCGGGCCCGCCGCTCGCGCGATCATGAAGAGCATCAAGACGCTTCCGCGGAAGCAGCAGGTCGCGGCTCTCGACAGGGTCCTGGTGAAGTTCGATGAGGGTCTTCCTGAGCGGGTGAGGCGCGTGTCGGAGCACCTTCACCGCGAGGGCATGGCCGTGAATCAGGCGGTCGAGCGTGCGCTCGCGCTCTCGCTGGCGGACGCCAGCATCAACCGCATCAAGCGTCTCGGGCGCGCCTACCGCCAGGGCGCCGTGGTCCCTCTCGGGTACCTCGGGACGACGACTCCGGAGTCGACGACGTCGCAGGAGCAGGATGCTGGTCAGATCGTCGCCGGCATGTTTCAGGGCATCGTGTGCTCCGATGGTCTGCAGACCTCGATCACGCAGATGGTCGGCCAGAACGAAGGCCGCGAGGCTCACGATGCGACCAACCTCGGCTACGAGGTTGCTCAGGGGTTCGCGCAGTGCGGCGCCCAGACGCCGACGCCGCCCCTGCCCCCTACCACTCCCCCGACGACCAGCGGCGAGACGTCTCTCGCCCTGCCGATTGCGGTGGGGGTCGGGGCTCTGGTCGTGGTCGGCGGTGTGGTCTGGTACACCGGCAGGAAGAACTGAGACGGCTGGGCGCCGGGAGCGATTTTCATGGACAACGAGTTCAGCGACATTTTCGATGACGACGGCGAGCTGGCCATCCCCACGATGCGGGGAGAGGCCAACCTCGACGTGCAGGACTACCAGGGGTATGACGGCTCCAGCTCCATCCTCGACGACGAGTTGCAGGAGGATGTTCCGTCGACGCCTGGTCGCCACCCGGGCGCCGCGTCGGCGACCGACATTGAGGGGACGTACGACTTCGACATGCTCGAAGTCGAGGGTGGCATGGACGCGCCTGGCATGAAGCAGACGACGTTCGGGGCCAGCCCCTGGGGGCCTGGGAGCCGATCCGGCTATCGGCCCTACTCGCAGCAGCGCACGGGGATGGACCTTCGCGCACTCGGCGACATCGAAGAAGAGCAGTTGCCCGCGCCAAAGCCCGCGGAGAGGGATTCCATGCACGACGAGCCCGAAGTCATCAACGCAGTTCCGGTGGAGTCTCCGGTCCCGTGGGACCAGGAGTGGCACGGGGCGCAGAACCAGGAACCCTCCAACGCGCAGATCGATCCGATGACGCTCTACGACCGTACGTCGTACGAGTACGAGGACTCCTCACAGGACACGATCGGCAACGGCATCTTCGCGATGGAGGAGGGCGCTACCTGGCGTCCGCGCGACGGCATGTTCGCGCATCAGTTCGCCCTCCCGGCCTACATCGGGGACGAGGACGAGCTGGGCGTTCAGCAGTCGGAGATGTGGGACTCCACCGCCGGCGAGTGGCGCGTGACCCAACCCAGCGCGAGCGGGGTCGCGATCGCGCGTCGCGTCGACAAGATGAAGAAGGCGTACTCGCCTTTCGCCAGCGATCAGCCGCCCGTTCAGATGCGGCCCGAGGTCACCGGTCCGCGCTCTCACATCGAGGCGTTCGGCAGGAAGGCGGCGCGCTGCCTCGTGCTCGAAGCGCAGGCGCACCGGCCCGAGAACCGCGGGAAGTTCCTCAAGGCTGCGCTCGATGCGCTCGGCCCTCAGGGTGCGGCTCGTGCGAAGGCTGCGGCCGACAAGCTCATCCAGATGGGCTACCAGCAGAACGTCGCCCTCGAAGACGCGGCCGCGCACCTCATCATGCACGCGGCCACCAAGGACCTGACCGACAAGCGTCGCGCTCGTCGCCCCAGCCTGCTTCCGCGTCTCGACGCGATGAGCCGCACGGTGGTGCGCAAGGCCGGTGATCTTCGACGCGCCGGTGGCGACCACATCGCGCCGCTCACGCAGAACGGCAACACGCTGCGCCAGGACCTCGGAGCGCTCTACCACTCCCCGGCTGGCCGTGGGATGGGCGAGGTCGCGGAGCAGGAAGCTGCACCCAGCTCGAACGGCAACGGCGCGCCCGCGGCGAACGGCAACGGCGGGGGCCTCTTCACGACCAAGAACATGCTCATCGGCGCCGGCGTCGGCTTGGGCGCGTATCTGCTGTTCTCCAACCGGAAGAGCATCGCCAAGAACGTCAAGAAGTGGATGAAGTGAGGAGCTGACCCCGATGCCCATGCCCGACGATTTTGTCACCCCCGAGGCGCGGTACGCGCAGCAAGCTCACGAGATGAGCGGCGCGCCCGACGCCCCCGGGATGGCTCCCTACCCACTCTACGGTCTCCCGACCCTCGGCAACGAGCCGGAGGTCGCCGTGCCGTTCTACAAGAAGCCGGTCTTCTGCTACGGCGTCGGCGCGGTCGTCGGCTTCGGCATCGGCTACGCGGTCTTCGGGTTCGCTCTTCCTCGCATGAAGAAGAACCCGACGAAGCGTCGTCGCACCACCCGGAAGAAGAAGCCGGAGGAGACCGAGGAGGCCTGATGACGTACCGAGTCAACAGGGCCCTGGGGTTCCAGCGCTGGGGGGTGACCAACCCCTGGGTGTTCGCGAACTACGGGCAGCCGCAGCGCAAGCGAGGGTACGTATCGCCGATGGTCTTCCAGACCGCCGGACCGTACCTGCAGAGCGCGCACCTCGGGGCCGACGTTCCGGCGGACGCCAGCGCCGCGGAGCGTGAGCTGCTTCGTCGTGCGGAAGAAGACCTTCGGCGCAGCGAGCGCATGGAGCGCTACGCCATCGCGGGCGTCGCGATCGCGGCCACCAGCTTGCTGATGGCCTACAACTTCTACTCGAAGCAGGGGCGCGTCAGGCCGAATCGGCGCAGGCGACAGCGCCGTCGGACAAGCCGGAGGCGCTGAGAAGCGAGGACACCATGATCGGAAGCTACTACGAGACCCTGGAAGGCATCGGCCCGGGCATCGACATCAGCCACTACGGCGCGCCCTACAAGCAGATGCTGGGCGTCCCCGCGTTGGGCTCCTACACCGAGCAGCCGGGCGAGCACTTCCGCTCCGCCACGGCCGGACTCGGCCACGGGATGCTCTACCGCTACCAGGCGAACCTCGGCCAGACGCCGTGGACGGGTGCGCCCGCTGACGACCCGCGCATGGTTCGGCAGTTCACCACCGTGCGCTCGACCTACCGGGTGCGGAACCTCGGCGGTGATCGTACGGCCGCACGCGCTGCCGAGGCGGTGCTCGCCAAGGCACGCGCTCTGTTCAGCGGGAACACGGTGCGGAAGATCGGCACGACCGGCTGGACCAACGACGGGAAGGTCGGATACGAGGTCATCCTCGCGACGAACACACGTGCCGGGGAGATCAAGCGCAAGAACTTCCAGGCTGGTCAGCAGGCGGCGGCGGAGATGGGCGGCAACGTCAGCTTCTACGACGCGGCGACGGCGATTCCCGGCAACTCCTTCGTGGACGCGCCTCCGACCGCGCCGCCGACGCCCGAGATGGCGCCGTCGTCGACTCCTGCGCAGGAGCTGGCGGCACAGAACGGGAACTTCCTCACGCAGCGTGTGGCCGGCCTTCCGGTGTGGGCGCTGGGCCTCATCGGTGTCGGCGTCGTCGGCGGTGTCGTGGTCCTCGCGACGCGCAAGAAGAAGGCGCCCGCCCCCACCCCGAACAAGCGTCGTCGCCGACGCAGGAGCACGCGCCGGCGTCGTCGCCGGAGCAGTCGTCGCCGGCGCTGATCGATGACCTACTCGAAGGGCATGGGACAGATCGTTGCTCAGCTGAGCCCCAAGTTGTTGGCTCAGGTGGGACCGATCAGTGTCCAGGACGGTCAGCAGCTGCCTCAGGTGCAGCAGCCGTCCCCAGCAACCCTCAGGCAAGGGGCTGCGACGTCGTCGAGCGCCCCGTCGTCGAGGGACCCCTTCTTCCCGGCGACGTGCGATCGCCTGCAGCGCTACCAGGCCCCGCCGGCGACGGTCCCCGCGAACACGGTGATCGTGAAGGCGTGGCCGTTCACCAAGGCCTCGCAGACCGTCGTCAACAAGATGCTCGACTACCTCACCAAGCCGGTGAGGGGCACGCGCGAACCTCGGTCAATGTCTTCGCTCCGGGCCTTCCCGGAGGTCGTCAACCGCGCCTGGATGCGCGGGCTTCAGTACCATGGGCCCGCATCGCGACGCGTGCCGACGTCGGCGACGCAGATGCGCGTCTTGTCGGCCGGTTGGATTCCCGACCCGGAGTCCGACCAGAACGTCACGCGAGGTACGTTCTGGAT
>CAYSPB010000331.1:0-8930 GCA_964432695.1 uncultured Nannocystaceae bacterium | reverse complement strand
TCTCGGATCGGATCGGCCACGACCTGCACGTCCGCGTGCTGCCCACCCTCTACGCCGCCGCCATGTTCGGCCAGCAGCGTTGCGCCGCGCACCATGAGGGCCAAGCGGCGGTCCTCGTCGGACTGCAGCTTCTCGGCATCAGCTGCGGACACCAGGGCCTCGGCCAGCGCGCCGCGAAGGTCGAGCGTCTCGGCCATGCGCTCCACCTCGCGGTCGAGTCCATCCAGAGCATCTTCGGGGCCCGGCTCGGCAAGCGCCCGGCATAGGGTACGGAAGGCGGATTCGGTCGTGTCCGGCGACCGGGCGAGCAGCTCCGCCATCCCGCGATACAGCTCGTGCCGCGTCACGGGGTCTTCGGACTGGGTCAGTCGCCACTCGTCGACCTCGACCATGCGGCGAACGTTGCCCCCGCGCTCGTAGATCGGGCGAAGGATGTCGAGGATTCGGGCTCGCAGGTCACGACGACGCTGCGCCACCTGCTCGAGTAGCTGGACCGCCGCGGGGTCGTCGGGCAGGTCCACGAGCACGCTCTCGATCGTGTCGACCGCCCCATCGGGCTCCTCGAGGGCGCCGTCTTGGATCGTTGCGATCCGCAGGCCGACCTCGGCGCGTCCCTCGGGGTCTTCGGTCCGGTCGAGACGCTCGCGCAGCAGGTCGAGCAGGTCGGTGTGCCGATCGTTGTCGGCGTAGATCTGCTCCAAACGCGACCGCGCGAGATCGTACGAGGGCCGAACGTCGAGCATGCGCCGATAGGCCTTCGCGGCCTCGTCCGCGTCTTCGAGCATTTCCTGAGCAAGCGTGGCGAGCTTGCGAAGCACCTCGATCTGGCGGTCCTCCTCGAGCGCGCCATCGACCTCGCTCCAGTACAGCTCGGAGAGTCCGCGCCACATCTCGGCCTGCGTCAGCGTCGACTCCAGCGCGCTGAACAGCTGGCGGTCCTCAGGGTTCGCGTTGCGGATGCGCTGCAGCAGCGGCACCGCCTTGTCGGGCTGACGAAGCATGCCCGCCCACAGATCGGCGGCCTCGCGCACGACGGCGAGCATTTCGTCGCCGTCATCCCCCGCGCCCTGACCTTGAACGTACTCGGTCAACAGCGTGGCGTAGCGCTCCGTCTCCCCAAGCACGCCCGAAAGCCGCGAGAGCTGGTCACGCACGCGGCGAGATGTGGGCTGCTCCTTGAACAGCCGCTCGTAGCTTGCCATCGCCCGCTCGAGGTCCTCGAGCTGCTCCTCTTCGATCTGGGCAATGCGCATCAGGATGCGCATCCGGCTGGCATCGTCCTCCGCCTCCTGAAGCCGGATCTCCTGGATCTGGATCAAGCGGTTCCAGTCGGCGACCGCGGCAAACACGGGCTCGAGCATCTCCGCGACGCGAAGTCGCATCGCGGGGTCCTCGAGGTAGCGGTCGAGTTCCTCGGTGGCGACCGCCTGGTCCGGGTCGAGCTTGAGCGCGGCCGAGAGGTGGTGAATCCCCGTCTCGGGGTCCTCGAGACGCTGACCGTAGAGCCGACCGAGGCGCAGATGCGTCTCGACGGCTCCGCTGCCGTCTTGGCGAGACAGCTTGCGATTGAGGTGCTGTGCCAGCTCGCGCCAGCGCTCGGTCCGCTCGTACAGCGGCTCGAGCACGTCCTGGATCTCGGGCGAGCCCAGCGCGTCGGAGGACAGACGCTCGTAGAGACGGATCGCCTCTTCGGGCTGCGAGAGCTGGTCGCGGTTGATCTCCGCCGCGCGGGTGAGCGCCGCATCGCGCTGCTCGGGTTCCGACGCCCGGTCGGCACGGGAGACCAGCAGGTCGGCAAGCGGCTGGAAGTCGTCTTGGCGTAGGTAGATCTGCTCGAGCGCATCGGCAGCATCCGAGGCGTCGGGCGAGATGTCTAGCACGCGCTCGTACGAGCGGCGCGCCACGTCGAGCTGCCCCAGTCGCTCCAGTGCGACCTGGCCCTGACTGCGAAGCACCCGTCTCTGCAGACCCGAGTCGAGAATGTGATCGACGGTCGAGCTGTACGCCGCGAGCAGAGGCTCGGCACGCTCGGGCTCGGCACCGAGTCGCTCGACCTTCTCCACGATGGTTTCCAGCTCCGGCTGGTCGGCGGCCTCGATCATCGCCTCGCACAAGACAGAGAACGCCTTGTTCGAGTCGGCGAGCTTTTCTTCTTGGGTTTGGGCGACCTTGAGCAGCGCCTGCAGGCGACGGCGCCCCGACGGCTGCTTGCGCGCCTGAAGCTCTTCGAGCTCCACGAGTGCCGGCCAGTTTTGCTCCGCCTCGTACAGCGGCGTGAGGATGCGAATCGCACGCTCTCGGGTGCCGTCGTTCTCAAGGTACGCACCCACCTCACTGCGGGCGCGCGCATCGGTCGGCGCGAGGTCCAGCACGCGCTTGAGCAGGTCGAGCGCATCGGTACCGCGACCGAGCTTCTTGCCCACCACGATGGCGGTACGGGTCAGCAGCGCCACGCGAATCTCTTCGCTCTCGGCGATCGTCGTCAGCCGGCGCAGCGACTCTTCAACGTCGGGCCAGTGCTCGAGCGTCTCGTGCAGCGTCGTCAGCGATTGGAGTGCGTACGTGGTTTCGTCCCGGCCGACCTTGAGGTCGAGCACCGACTGGAACGACTCGATCGCGCGATGCGGCTCGTCGATGCGATCGCGCTGGACCTCACCGAGCTGCCGCCACAGCGACGCGCGAGCGCGCACTTCGGTCGTGACGCCGATCCTGTGCTGCAGGACTTCGACCAGCCGCGCCCACTCCTCCTCTTCGGTGAACAGGCGCTCGAGCGCATCGAGAGCGTCGGCATTGGCAGGTTGGCGATCGAGGACCTCGGAGAAGGTCAACGCCGCACCCACGCGGTCCCGAAGCTCGAGCTGAATGCCCGCGATCTCGAGGCGCAGGTTGACCTGCTCGGCGTGCGCGTCGACGAAGCGAAGCAGCGCGCGCTTGGACTCGACCAGCGCCACACCATCGCCCGCCTCGAGGTGCAAGCGACACAGCTTGGACACCGCCTCGTGGGCGAGCGTCGCGTCGGGCGGATCGAGCGCGAGCAGGTTGGTGTAGGCCGTCCGCGCGCCTTCTTGATCGCGCAGGTGTTCGTCGAGCAGACGTGCGTGGCGGGTGGTGAGGTCGACCCGCAGCGCACGATCGACGACGCGCTCGTGCTCGAGCGCCTGCTTCCATACCTCGGAGAGCTCGCCGAACAGACCCAGGCCCAAGCCCAGGCGCTCGACCTCTTGGCGGGTGTCGAAGCGCGTGGGGTCCATCAGGTACGCCTCGCGCACGAACGACCACGCGGTGCTCGGGTCGCCCATGTCGGACTCGTAGATGCGCGCAATCTGGCTGAGGTAACCGATCGCATCGTCGACGGCGCCCATCGACTCGGCCTGCTCCCGGCGGACCTGCGCGATGCGAATGCGGCCGATGTGATCGCCGGCGCGCTCGTACAGCGGCTCGAGCAGTGCGCACGCCTGCAGCTGAACCTCGCTGATCGCGAGCAGTTCTTCGAGCAGACGCCGGGCCTCCTCGTCGTCGGGGTCTTCGCCGAGCACCTGGCCCAGCAGGTCCACGGCGCCGAACGCATCCCCGAGGTACTGCATCCGCAGCGAGGCCTGACGAACCCGCAGGCGCCGCGCCTGGGCTTCGTCTTCGACCAGCTCCGCTTGACGACCCAGCGTCTCTTCGAGCTTGAAGTAGTCGTCGGTCTCGGTGCCCTCGGCGTACATCTCGGCGAGCAGACCGATCGTGCCCAGGTCGTCGGGAATGAGGTCGAGCAGCTCTTCGGCCGTGCTGACCGCGGTGCGGCGGTCGCCCAGCACGTTGCGAGAGATTTCGATGATGCGCGAGAGCAGCTCTTTTTGCTCGCGCTGGTTGAACGTCACGTCGACGCGGCGGCGATACAGCGCCACCAGCTCCTCGTTGGCGTCTCGCTGCCGTAGCAGCGCCTCGAGGGCTTCGTAGGCGCCCTGATGCGTTTCATCGTGACCAAGCACCACGCCGTAGGCGTGCTCGGCCCGCGCCGGCTCACCGAGCTGGTCGCGCAGGATCACGGCGTGCTCGAGCAGCAGGTCGCGACGCAGGTTGGCCCGCTCACGGGGCAGGGTACGGCCTTCCGCCTCGGCGGCGTCGGCTTCGCTGGCCACCCCGGCGATTGCGGCTTCGTAGGCGTCGGAGACGTCCTGCATGCGGCCGAGTTCTCCGCCCAGGCGAGTGAGCACCGAACGTGCATCCCACTGGCTCGGATCGGCGCGGAAGAGCTGGTCGCGAATGCGCAGCGCGTCCTCGCGGCGCTCGTCCATCTTCTCGTAGATGCCCGCGAGATGCGTCAGCTGGCTGAACTTCTCGGCCTCGTCCTCTTCGGCCGCGACGATGACCTCCATCGCCTCGGCCTCCTTGGGCCGGTCCTCGGTGCGCTTATAGTACGGCAGTAGGCCCCGCATCACCGGAAGCGACGTCGCGGGGTCCGCCTGCCGCAGCTCCTCGAGGGCCTCGACCGTAGCGCGATGCGAGGGTTCGAGTTCGAGGACGGACAGGAAGCCCGACACGGCTCGATCGCTGTCCTGCAGGCGCGTTGCGTGGACCTGCGCCAGCTCGAACATCAGCGGAATGCGCGATGTATCCGAAGAAGACAGGTTGAGCTTGCGCTCCAGCACGGCCGCCAAGTCCGCCCAGTGCCCGCGGTTTCGATAGATCCGCGACAGCGAGTCGAGCGAAACGGCGTCGTTCTCGGCCAGCGTCAGAATGGTTCGGTAGCTTTCGGCCGCGGCTTCGAGGTCGCCGAGCTGGTCCTCCTGAAGCTTGGCGAGACCGCGCAGCGTGGCCAAGCGAGCGTCGACGTCGTCGGTGACGGCGAGGCGCTTCCGGTAAACCTCCGAGAGGTCGTCCCAGCGCCGCGTCGAGGAGTAGATGTCCTCGAGCGCCGCCATCGCCTCGGCGTTGGTCGGCTGCAGCGTGATGATGCGACGGTAGTATCGCTGGGCATCGTCGGGCTTGAACAGTCGGTCGCGGGCGATGATCGCCAGCTTCTCGAGCAGCACCAGGCGCTCTTCGTCGGCGACCCCCTCGGAGTCGATCCGAGCCTCGAAGATCGAGGTGAGTTCATCCCAACCGTCGGCACGCTCGGCGGCCTGCTCCAGCTGCTCTCGAAGGCCCTCGTCGGTCGGCCGCAGGTGGTACGACTTCGAGGCGAGCTGCAGCGTGAGCGCGTGGGAGTGCAGTCGGTCCTCGGCGACCTCACGCATCGATGCCAGCAGCTCGAGGCGCTCGTCGTCGGACTGCGCCGCGCCCAGCAGCACTTCATAGGTGCTCATCAAGCGGGCCCAGTTGGACTGTTCCCGATAGATCGGCAGCAGCTCCCGCGCGACGTCGAGGTTGTCGGGCTGGATGGCAAGCGTGCGCTCGAGCGCCTTGAGGGCGCGCTCGGGCTGACCGAGCCGATCGTTGCACAAGCCGGCGACGCGCCGATACAGCGACACGCGCTCCTCCACGTCCGCGATGCGGTCGGCTGCGCTGTGCAGCACTTCGACGACGTCCTGCAGACGCGCCTGTCCTTCATACAGCGCAACGAGGTCGTCCCAGCGTCGGTCCGCAACGAAGGCATCTCGCAGTCGGCGGGTCGCCTTGTCGTGGCCCGGCGAGAGACGCAGTACTTCGGTCCACACCCGCACGGCGCTGGTGCGGTTCTGCAGGCGGTCGCCGTAGAGGCCTCCGAGGTGCTGCAGCAGCGCGATCGCTTGGTCGCGATCGCAGGTCCGCAGCTTGCGGTGCAGGATCTCGGCGGCGTGCGCCCAGCGGCTCTCTCGCTCGTACAGGCGGGCCAACGCAGCGAGCGCCCGGTCGACGTCGCCGTGGTGGGTGAGCACGTCGTTCCACGCCTCGATCGCTTCGCGGCGATCGCCGAGACGGTCCTCGGCCAAGCGCGCGAGGTCGATGCGGGCTGCAAGCGCCTCTTCGCCCTCGAGTTCCTCGAGTTCCTCACGACGCAGCGCGATCAGAGCCCGGAAGTCACGACGCTCCTCGTGAATCCGAGCCAGCAGCGCTCGCGCAGGCTTGTCTTTGGGCGAGAGGTCCAGCACCCGCCGCAGTGGCTCGAGGGCGCGCTGCGGGTTGCCGAGCTGCTCCACCCAAATCGTTGCGACCTTGCGCAACAGCTCGCACTCGTGCTCGGTCTCTCCGGCGTTGTGGGCGGCCTGGATACGCTTCTCGTAGACGCCGAGCAGGTCCGCATGCCGGCCCGCTTTCGCGTAGGTCTCCGCGAGCGCTTCGAGGCTCTCCTCGTGACCGGGGTCGACTTCGAGGATGCGCTGCAGGGTCGCCAGCGCCATCGTATCGAGGCGCAGCTTGTCGCGGTACAACGCCGCGATCTCGAGCAGCTTTTCGATGCGCTGCTCCTTGACGTCATCGCCCGAGCCCAAGCGCTCCATCTCGTCCTTGAGCAGGTCGACGAGCGCGGTCCACTTGCCGCCGGCTCGATACAGGCGCATCAACGCTTCGGACGCCCGCGGGTCGTGGCCGTCTTCGCGAATGACCGAGCGCCACATTTCGATGGCGCGGTCGTTGCTGCCCAGCCGCTCCTCGGCGATCGACGCCACTTCACTGGCGAGGTCGAAGCGAAGCTGTGGGTCCTTGCTGGCGCGGCGCGCCTGCACGAGCACCTGGATCAACTGGGTCGCCTTCGATTTTTCACCGAAGAGCTCCCGGTAAAACGAGAGCACGCCGGGGTGCGCAGGATCGCTGCGACGCACTCGGCGGAAGTAGGGCTCTGCGAGCTGAGGCTGCTCCGCGCGTCGCCACAGCACCTGGGCCGCCAGCAACACGGCCTCGTTGCCGCTTGCATCCCGCGGAGCCCGCTGGGCGGCGGCCTTGGCTGCGTCGACCACGTCGGCGGTCTCCGAGCCGTCGGTGAGCATCACGCCCAGCACGGTCGCGACTGCATCGGGGGAATCGGGCTGGTTCTTGGCTTCGATCCTCGCCTTGGCGAGGTCGACTCCTTCGACGGCGGCTGCGAGGGCAGCCCGCGCGTCGTCGTCGTCGGCGCTGAGAAACTGGGCAAGAGCGGAGCGAACTTCTGCCATGGTCGTCGGTGTTCGATCGGTGGTCGCGCGAGGGCGCGTCGAATCTACGGGCTCGTGCAACGACGCGAGGGGCCCGAGATCCGAACGCGCCGCCCTTCCCGACACCGTGACGGTGTGGAGGGGACGCAACTCTACGCCGCCGGCGCGGCCGCGTTCAATGCGAGGAACCGAAGAACGCCCGGAAATCTCGGACGGTCAGTCGGAGGCTTCGGGCACGTCGCCGGACATCAACAACACGAGGCTCGCGGCCGCAGCCGCGGCGACGTTCAACGAGCCCAACGCACCACGCCGCGCGAGCGTGACCCGGAAGTCACAAAGCTCGGCGGTGAGGCGACGAATGCCCTGCCCTTCGCTGCCCATGACGAGGACGACCGCGTCCGGCAGAGCGTCATCATGACACAACGTGGCGAGGTCGTCGGTGGCATCGACGACGGTTCCGACAACCCAGAGCCCAACTTCTTTACAGGTGCGCAGCGCTTGCGCGAGGTTGGTGACCTCGGCCATTGCGAGCCGCTCGGTCGCCCCGGCAGACGCGCGAGCCACCGTTGCGGTCAGGCCAACCGCGCGGTCTCGCGGCCAAAACACGCCGGAGACCCCGAAGAACTCGCAGGAGCGGAGAATGGCGCCGAGGTTTTGTGGATCGACCACGCCATCGAGCGCGACGAATACCTTGCGGGGTGCCGGTGGCCCCTGCACGGCCAGCAGAGCATCCAGCGGCAGCAGCGTCGGCGGAGCCGCAAGGGCCACGAGACCCCGCGCGTCGGCGTCTCCGGCCTCGCGCTGCAGCGCGTCTCGGTCGACCCGCTCGATGGGAATGCCCATCGCGGCGGCGCGTTCGACCAGCGCGAAGTCCCGGCGCTCATCGACCAGCAGCTTTTCGATGCGATCGGACGCCGCGTCGAGCAGCTCGGTCACCGCCCGCTCGCCCGGCACCGCGTAGCGCGCGGGACGGTGTTTTTTGCCGCCCCGAGGCCGTGCGCGCCCGCCTTTGGATTTACCGCGCCGTTCGGACGACACCGTCGGCTCCTACGTGGGCAAAGACGACCGCGGGGGCCGTGGCGTCGCCGGGCGAGAGCGCCTGGCGGAACGCGCGAAACACCAGCAGCTCCTGGTCGGCCGCGGGCCGACCTTCGGCATCGTAGAACGCCTGCTCGAACGTGCGGGTCCCGTCGGAACTCCACGCCGCCGGCGCCATCCAGACGTTCGCGAACACCTTGCGGGCATCGACCATCGAATCGGCACTGGCGCCCTCGGCCGTGCTGAGCACCATGACGCCGTCCTTGGCGGACACCGACGGCGCACGGTCCAACCGGATCAGCTGCCGCAGCACGCCTTCGAGTCGCGAAACGTGATCGGGCACGATGATGGCCCCACCGGGCCGCAGGCCGCCCAACAAAGGGGTGATAAGTGGGGAAAAGGAGGTGGTGTCCGGTGGATAGGTCTGGACGACGAGGTCGCCCACCCTCTTGGCCCCCACCGCGGCCTTGATGCCAGCGAGGGCTCGCTTGCCGTACCCGTTGTCCGGCGCGAGGATCATCAGCTGCGTCGCACCGCGCTCTTTGGCAAGGCGGACGAGCCCCGCGGCCCGGTCCTCGAGGCTGGGCGCAACGCCCTGGGCACCCGCGACCGACTCCCCGGGCACGACCACGCGGGCCCGAGACCCGATTGCATCCTGGACGGCCCGGACGTTGGATGCGCCGACCGGACCGATGAGGACGGTGGCGCCTTCGTCGAGCAGCGCGCGGGCGCCGGCGACGGCCGTACGCGGGGACGAGCCCGCATCGCGCCAAAGGACCGACGCCGTCGCGTCACCCAGCGCCACCGCCGAAACGGACGCGGCGGCGAGCTGAACGTCGGCCAGTGCGGAAAGCC
>CAYSPB010000330.1:0-8933 GCA_964432695.1 uncultured Nannocystaceae bacterium | reverse complement strand
TCCGCCCGGAGCTTTGCGATCTCGGGATGCCCGGGGTGCTGCGCGGCCAGGTCGTCGAGCGTGGCGACGGCGTCATCGTCGAGGCCTTGGTCGACGTAGAAGCGAATCTCCGCCAGGTCGTCGGAGAGGTCGGGCCACCCGCCCGGAGGTGCGAGCGCAGCGGGCGGCGGCGCGGGCTCGGGCGGTGGTGCCTCGGGTTCGGGAACTGGGGCCGTCGCAGGTCCGTCCGCATCCAGCAGATCGTCGAAGCCCTCATCGAACGCCTGATCGAACTCGGCGTCCAGACCATCATCGACGGCTTCGGCGGGCGCCGGCTCGGACGGCGCCTCGAGGTCCAACGCCAGATCCAGTTCGGCGTCAGCCGAGGACTCGGGTTCGAGTTCCAGCTCGAACTCCGGCTCTAGCTCCAGCTCTGGCTCTGGCTCGACGTCCAGTTCCAGCTCGGGGACATCCGAGCCGGGGGTCGCGATGTCGTCGATTTCGAGCTCCAGTAGGCTGCTGTCCTCGTCGAGAATCGGGTCGAGGCCGGCGGCAGTCTGCTCCACCGAGATGGGTCCGGTCTCGGCCTCGGCATCTTCGTCGAGGTCGGTCAGCGTCAGTTCGGTGCTGCTGGGCGTGGGCACCATGGGCCGGACCGGTACGCCGGCCCCTTCGCCTACCGGTGGCCGTGCGACAAATCCATGCGGTGGTGTTCCGCCATCGACTTCCCGAGCGCGACGAAGCGCCTCCATTTGGTCCGTCGGGGCAAATCCAGCCGCGCTGTCGAGGTCGCTCCGCGGCTCGGGCAAAGGCCCGGCTTCGCTGATGCCGAAACGATTCTCGACGACCATCGGCGTCGCGGGGCGCTCCGGCTCCAACTCCGGCTCGCTGACGTCGATGGCGATGTCGTCGTCGTCGTCGTCGTCGAGCAGGTCGAGCTCGACCTCGTCCGACAGCGTCGGCGCTGCGCCCCCGTCGAGCCGAGACTTCACCGCCAGGGCTTCGGGATGCCGGGGTTCGAGCGCGAGCGCGGCCTGAACGTGTTCGTTGGCAAGCTTCGGGTCGCTGGCTTCGACGAGTGCCGCGACGCGTGCGTGCACCGACGAAGCCTCGGTGCTGCGCTCCAACTCGGTGAGCGAGCGTGCCTGCAGCGAGAGCGCACCGACGTGCTCGGGCTGCGACTCGAGCAGCGACGTGACGTGCTCGAGGGCGTGCTCGAAGAGCCGGTATTTCACGTACACGCGCGCTTCGAACAGCACCTTGTCGAAATCGGTGAGCGTGGACGGGTCGACCTGGGCGTGTTCGGCTTCCGCTTCGACGACCTCTTCGATGACGTGGTCGGTCATCGACGTGGACGCCGGCGCCTCGTCCACGACGTCGAGCTCGATCGCGTCGGGTTCGAGCACGACCGCTTCGGTATCCTCGTCGCCGGAGATGACGAAGTCGGAGTCGTCCAGCTCGACTACGTCGGAGTCGTCGACGTCGAGTTCGAGCGGATCGGTGTCGCCGTCGCCAGTTGGCTGGAGCGGAGCCGGGCCTCGCTTGAGCGCGAGCAGCTCGGGCCGGCCCGGGATCCAGTCGAGACCGGTCTCCAGTGCTCGACCTGCAGCAGCCTCATCGCCCTTCTCGCGCAGCTTCTTGACGAGCTCCACGATGACCGAACTCGCCTTGTCGGGCTTGCCGAGCGCCATGAAGGTCTCGGCGAGCAACTCGAGCCCTTGCGCATCACCGGGGTCGGTTTGCAGCAAGCCGTTGAGCTTCAGCAGTGCGCGCCGGGCATCGCCCAGGTGCAGGTACACGCGTGCGAGCTGACGGATCGCATCGCGATCGTCGGGCTTGTGATAGACGAGGCGCTCCGCAACGCGGACGTAGTCGGCGTGACGATTGGCTTCGAGCAGGATCTGGCCCGCCTGACGAAACGCATCGACGGCCTGATCGACCATCTTCTCGCGTGAGTACAGCTCGGCAAGCCGAAGCCGCTTCGACACGATCGTCGGGTCGGCGTCGGCAATGGTCCGATACGTGTCGAGGGCCTCGGCGATGCGTCCACTGGAGAGCTGCGCCTGCGCGATCGACTCGAAGCTGGCGATGGCGTCATGCACCCGCCCAACCTCCAAGTTGAGCTGGGCGCATTTGTAGTGGATGTCCATCCTCGACGGGTCGAGGTTGAGCACCTGCCGATACACGGCAAGCGCCTTCTGGAACTCGCGCAGGTTCGCGTAGAAGTCGGCGACCTGCTGGTAACGGCTCACCGCACCAGCCCGGTCACCCGTTCGTGCCAAGCAGTCCGCGAGCATGAGCCACGCGCGAACGTCTTTCGGATCGTGGTCGACGATCGCCTGGTACTCCCGCGCGGCGCGGTCATGCTGTCCTTTCGCCGCGTACTTCTCGGCCCGGTCGTGGGCTTTGTCCTTACTGAAGGCCAACGCGCCCCTAGACTACCCGCACTCGCGCCGTAGGTCAGGCCTCTTCGTCGGCGAACGCGCGGACGGCCTGCTCGTCCATGTAGTGGGCGAGGAAGTGGGTGTCGTACCCGCCCTTGACGAACGCTTCGTGCTCGAGGACCCAGCGGTGGAGCGGGATGTTGGTCCCGATGCCCCGGACGATGGTTTCGTCGAGCGCCCCCCGCATGCGGGCGATGGCCTTCTCGCGGGTCTCGGCATGGGTGATCACCTTGCCAACCAGCGAGTCGTAATACGGCGACACCGTGTAGCCCTGGTACACGTGGCTATCCACGCGTACGCCGTAGCCACCGGGAAAGTGCAGCGCGGAGATGGTGCCCGGCTGCGGCGCATACGAGAGTGGGTCTTCGGCGTTGATCCGGCACTCGACGGCGTGGCCCTTGGCCTCGTATTCGCGGTCGAGGTGCCCCAGAGGCTCGCCCGTGGCGATGCGAATCTGCTCCTGGAGAAGGTCAACCCCCGTGATCATCTCGGTGACGCAATGCTCCACCTGGATGCGAGTGTTCATCTCCATGAAGTAGAATCTGTCCCCGTCGAGCAGAAACTCGACGGTTCCCACCGACCGGTAGCCAATGGCTTTGGCTGCGGTGACCGCGGACTTTCGCATCTCGATGATGACGTCGGGGTCGACTTCAGACGACGGCGCCTCTTCGATGATCTTCTGGTGGCGACGCTGAACCGAGCACTCGCGCTCGAGCAGGTCGATGCAGTTGCCGTGGTGGTCCGCGACGACCTGGACTTCGATGTGGCGTGGGCTCTGAATGTAGCGCTCGATGTAGACGTCCCCGCAGCCAAAGGCGGCCAGCGCCTCGGCTTGCGCCATCTCGACGGTCTGCCGGATTTGCGCCGGGTCGTGCACGATCTTCATGCCACGCCCGCCGCCACCTGCCGACGCCTTGACGATGACCGGGAACCCGATCTCGTGGGCGGCCTTTTCAGCTTCGTCGGTCGACTGCAGCACCCCCGTGCCCGGGAGCACGGGAACGCCGGCTTCTTGCATCTTCGTCCGCGCAGCGACCTTGTCGCCCATGAGCGACATGTGTTCGGGCAGCGGCCCGATGAAGGTCAATCCGCACTTCTTGCACATCTCCGCGAAGTCGGCCCGCTCGGCGAGGAAGCCGTATCCGGGGTGCACCGCATCGGCGCCGGAGAGCTCCGCGGCCGCGATGAGGTTGGGAATGTGCAGGTAGCTCTGCGGCGAAGGGCCGGGGCCGATGCAGACCGCTTCGTCGGCGAAGCGAGTGTGGAGGGCGTCGGCGTCGACGGTCGAATGCACCGCGACGGTCCGGATGTCGAGCTCGCGACACGCCCGAATGACGCGAAGCGCGATCTCGCCGCGGTTCGCAATCAACACCTTCCGAATGGACTGGGTCACTGCTTCTTAACCCGGAAGAGCTTGGCGCCGTATTCCACCGGCTGACCGTCCTCGACGAGGACCTCTTCGATGACGCCGGAGAAGTCCGACTCGATCTCGTTGAACAGCTTCATCGCTTCGACGATGCACACCGTGTCGCCCTGATTCACCTTGGCGCCAATCTCGACGAACGAGGGGGCGTCCGGACGCGGCGACCGGTAGAAGGTGCCGACGAAGGGTGAGGTGATGAAGTCACCTGGAACCTCGGCCGCAGGCGCTGCGGCAGCCACCGGCGCGGCGGGGGCAGGTGCTGCTGCGGCCACGGCCACGGGCGCGGGGGCAGCAAGGGCAGGCGCGGCCGTCACGACGGGCATGTCGCCACGTCGCAGGAGCATGCGCGTCTCGCCGGTCTCGATCTCGAGCTCGTCGAGTTCGTGATCCTGGAAGATGCTGGCCAGCTCGCGGATGTAGCTGAGGTCGGGAAGCTTGGAGTCGGTCTCGTTAGGCATGGTGGCTCGCGAGAATCGTTCGAGGGATCAGGACCTCTCGGCGCCGGACCCTATCATTTCCAGCACCGCTTCAAGGGCCAAGACATATGAGTTCACGCCCAAGCCCATCACCACGCCGCGGCACGCCGCGCCAGTGATCGAGACCTGTCGGAACGCCTCGCGAGCATAAATGTTGGACAGATGAACCTCTACGGCCGGAACGTCGACTCCGCGCAGGGCATCGGCAATCGCGACGGAGGTATGGGTGTAGCCCCCGGGATTGATGACGATCCCCGCTGGCGCGGCGTGGATGAGGTCGATGATGGTCCCCTCGGCGTTGCTCTGATGGCAGTCGACCGAGACGCCACGACGGGCTGCGGCTTCGGCCAACTGCGCATCGAGTTGCGCAAGGGTGGTCGCCCCATAGACCTCGGGCTCTCGGGCGCCGAGCAGGTTGAGATTCGGGCCGTGAATGACCGTCACCGCGGCGGCTGTCATGCGCCGCAGTGTAAAGGGTCTGGCCGGGTCTCGCTGGACCGCCGGCGAAGCCCTACGCGAGCGCTAGAGCTCGGCCTGGAGCTCACCCGAGGTGGAGCGCAGCATCCAGCGGCCCTTGCCGAAGTGGCCGGGCTCTTCGAGCACGATCGCGACGAAGTACTCTTCGGAGAGCACCCGACACAGCACGGCTCGGTTCTCGGCCTTGATCGTGATGTCCGAGACCTCGCCCATGCCCAGCGACTGCGCCGCTTGACGGAGTTCGACGAATCGGAAGGAGAACTCCATCGCGGTGGACTCGATGTCCACGTCCTCGTGACCGGGCGCGATGTGCTGCATGACGGCAATGCCGTCGAAGCCCATCAGAATCGCGCCGGCCGAGCCGGGCGTGTTCTCCACGATCTTTTCGAGTGATTCGTTCAGCATCGGGCTCTCGTCACCCGCCGAGGCGACGTCAATAGAGTCGCGCAGCCCACGGGCTGGGTCAAGCGGGGTCGTTTACTGGCAGTTGGGGTCGACGGGGATGAAGACATCATCTTGAGCCGTCGGGCACCCCACGGCGGCACCCTGGTAGTTCCCCAAGAACAGAGGATCCGTGGGTTCCGTGGGCACGACAGCTGGACAGCCGCCGATCTCTTCGGTCATCCCGTCCCCGTCCGGATCCACCTCGAAGCTGCAAGAGGCGCACGACACGAGGCATCCGTGACAGACCTCCACGGGGAACTCGAACTCCCGAGCTTCGAACTCTCCGACGCTGCCGACTCGGTTTCCGGTGCGGCGAGCACGTACGGTCACACCGATCGTATACGTCTCGCGAAGGGACAGCACCCCCGCTTCTGCCCGCCGTCGCGCGTCCTGTAGAACGGTATCGTCTGCGTCCGGGTCCTGTGCTTGTGCGTTGGCGAGCGCTGCTTCGCCAGCTGCAACCGCCTCCGCAACTCGAAGCTCGGCGAGACGCGCCGACGTTGCGGCGGGGATCGCCTGGATGATGAGACCCTTCGAGGAACTCCCCGGCAACGAGTCGGTCGGGATCGACGGTGAGAACTCGACGAAGGCCGGGTTCTCGGTGCGGAGCTGGCTTACGATCTGCGGGCGCTGGGCGCTGGAGATCGAGATGTCGACACCGAGCAGCTGGACCTCGGAGTTGTCGGTCCGACTATTCTGGGTTTGGGGCTGCTGCGCGAGCAGTTGGTTCTGCACCTCGAGCGGCAGCAGATAGTCCGTGCCGAACCGGACGTCGAGGATCCCCATGGGAAGGAAGAGATCCGCAGGCACCTGGACAGCGCATCCGGCGTTCCATACGGGAGCACCCGCAATGATGAGCGGCTCCTGCTCCTCCGCGCACGAGCTGACGAAGGCCAGCGAAAGGAGAGCAGCGGCGGCCGGAATGAGCTTGGCAATCTTCATGACGCACCCGGTGGGCGCACCCAAGGCACCCCACGCATCAGGGTAGCAAGGCGCCGTGCCGGCTCCAAAAAACGCCGTGGACCCAACGCCGCTCAAGTGGTCAGGGTCTCGAGGATTTCGTCGGGCGTGAGCGCGAGGACGCGCGGCTCCCCCAGCCGTGCAAGGCCGATGTAGGTCACCTTGCACTGCGGGCCGCGCTTCTTGTCGTGCGCCATCGCCTCTGCGATTGCGGGACGTTGCGGGGCTGCAAGCCGCTCGTCGAGGTCCACCGGGAGGCGCAGCGCGGTAAGAGCCTGTCGGATACGACCCTCCAGGTCGAACGCCGTCAGACCCCGCCGTAGCGAGATGCGCGCGGCAGCGAGCAAACCCAAGCCGACCGCTTGGCCGTGCTTGAGCGCGTAGCCATCGGCGGCCTCCAGCGCGTGGCCCACCGTATGGCCGAGGTTGAGCACTACCCTGCCCTTGCCCGCGTCGGACTTCTCGAGCGGGTCCCGAATCACGCAGGCTGCCTTGAGCGCCACCGACGTCGCAACGAGCGGGCCCAACACCGCATCGTCGCGGTCGTAGATCGCGTCCGCCTGCGACTGCAGAGCGTCGAAGTGCTCCGGGTCGAAGAGCGCCCCGTGCTTGAGCATTTCGGCGACGCCACATCCCAACTCCTCATCGGGCAGCGTGTCGAGCACGGTCGGGTCGATCAGAACGCAGCGAGGGAACTGGAACGTACCCAGCAGATTCTTGCCCTCGGGAAGGTCCACCGCAACTTTGCCACCGACCGAAGCGTCGACCTGCGCCAGCAGCGAGGTCGGGCACTGCACCACGTCGATGCCTCTCATGAAGAGGCTCGAAACGAAGCCAGCGAGGTCCCCGACCACGCCCCCCCCCAGCGCGAGTACGGCGTCGCTGCGCGAGAGTCCGGCCGTAACCAGGCCAGACACGAGCTCGAGCATCCGCGCGGGCGTCTTGCTCTGCTCCCCTGCCGGCACGACGAACCGCACCACCTCGAAGCCTTCCGCAACGAGCGACGCTTGCACGCGCTCGCCGTACAGCGGCATCACGTTCTCGTCCGAGATGAGCGCGACCGTTCGCGCCCGCGGGGTCGCCCGCTTCATCTTCGCACCGACGTAGTCGAGCAGACCCGCACCGATCAAGACCGGGTAACTGAGGTCATCCGAGGGAACCGCGACTTCGAGAGCAACCGGCCGAGCCATGGGGGTCCTAGGCACGCCGGGTGTCGCCGACTTGTGGCGTGAGGTCAAGCGCATCGAGCAATCGGTCGGCGACCTGCTCGACCGAGCCGGTCGCGACGATCGGCAGGGACCCTTCCTCGTAGGCGGCCTGACGGGCCGACCACAGGGAGCCCAGACGGGCTGCCAAGTCCGCGTCATCGCTGGACTCGGCTACGAGCGGCCGGGCTGCACGGGCCGCGCTCGAGCGCAGGCGCGCTGCAAGCTGAGGCAGCGGGACCTGCAGGAAAACCCGCCGTCCGACCGTGTCCATCGTTGCCCGGTTGGCGGGATCGACCACCGCGCCGCCCCCGGTTGCGATGAAGACGGTGCGTCGCGCAAACGACGGCTCGGTCACGAGGCTTCGGAGCGCCTGCTGCTCGAGCGCCCGAAACGCGGGCTGGCCCTGCTCGAACAGCGTGGCGATCGTCGCGCCGAACATTCGTTCGATGCGAAGGTCGAGGTCGATGAACGCCACGCCCATCCGCGCGGCGGCGGCCCGCCCCACGGAGGACTTGCCGCAACCCATCATGCCGCACAGAAAAACCGGCGCGCCCATCATCACGAAGGGTGCGCCGGTCTTCGCCGGACTTCAAGCCGCAGGGCTCAGCCCCCGATGGAGCTGGCTCGGTTCACGATCTTCGGTGTCAGGAAGATCAGCACTTCGGAGCGCGTGTCCGCCTCGGCCTTGTTCTTGAAGAACCACCCAACGATGGGAATGTCGGCCAGCCACGGGATCTTGGTGTAGTTCACCGCCTTGTTCCGCGTGTAGATGCCACCGATGACCGCAGTGTCGGCGTCGTTGACGAGCATCCGGCTGTTGGCGTTCCGCGTAAGGATCGTCGGGTCGCCTCGGGCGCCCGTGTTGACGAAGTCGGCCTCGTTCTTCTGCACGGTGACGTCCAGAAGGACCGCGCCTTCGTTGGTGACGTGTGGCGTGACCTGGAGCGAGAGCGTCGCGTTGACGAATCGCGTGTTCACGCCCTGGGCACTGACCTGCGAGATCGGGATCTGAACGCCCTGCTCGATGGTCGCTTCGGAGTTGTCGAGGGTGACGACCTTTGGCGCGCTGATGATGCGAACCTCACCCGTGGACTCCGCTGCAGAGAGACGGAGGTTGGTGTTCAGGTTGCCGCTGATGCTGCCGAACGACATGCCGACCGCGCCACCAGCACCCGTACCCACCGGCGCAGGAAGGTCGACCGCGTAGTTCGGGTTCGCGGCCGCACCCGGCAGCACGAGGCCCCGAGAGTCGACGGGCGCCCCCGTACCGCCGCCGCCGAGGCCGATGCTGTTGGGGAACAGCAATCCGGTCGGGTTGCCGGTACCGGGACTGGCCGTGAAGTCGAAGCCCCACTGAATGCCCAGCTGACGGGTGAACGTGGTCCGCGCCTCGACGATTCGGGCCTCGATGAGGACCTGCGGCGTTTGGGTGTCGAGGCTTTTCACCAGGTCTTGGGCGAGCGCGATGTTGGCCGCGACGTCCATGATGATGAGCGTGTTCGTCCGCGTGTCGGGCGTGACC
>CAYSPB010000329.1:0-8956 GCA_964432695.1 uncultured Nannocystaceae bacterium | reverse complement strand
AAGGCCGCACGGCGGCGATCGCTCGCGCGACGCTCGCGGCGGTCGAGCCCGTCACGCAGGGCTGCTCGAACATGCCCCAGGTCCCTGGTGGCTACGGCTACACCGAGGAGTACGCCATCGAGCGGCTTTACCGAGACGCTCGCGCCGTTGCCCTGTACGCGGGCGTACGGGCGCGGCCCAAGGCGGTGGTCGCGGAGGCCGTCGCGCAGCGCTTCTCCCCCTCCTGATACGTCGCCTGCCCGGCCGCCGGCCGAGAAGACTTAAGCCCTAAACGACTTTGGCTTACATCGCGCCGAAGCATCATCGTTCCGACACTCGAGCCAATGATGCGAAGGACGGTGCGACGAGGACGGGTCGTATTGGAGGCCACGGATACCCGCTTCGGCCGCGATCGACTGCATCAGCTCAGTCAGAACCGTAACCTCGGCGTGTCCCATCGAAGCAGATCGCTCTGAGAGTGCCAGCCGCCCACGTTGCTGCGCTGAATCGTGTCGCCCTGATCCTGGGCTTCCCGTTCGAGGACGCGCCGGGTGAGACCGCGGTTGAACCCGTCGAGCCCGTCGTACTGATGTCGCACGAAACGGGTGGGGAACAGCTCGATTCGCTCTTCGGTGAAGCCGACCCCGACGCTCACGTGCCGACGATCGCGAGGGAGAGTGGGGTCGCGAGCTGTGTACGGATCTGTGCGGCTCACGGGCAGTCGTTGGGCGCGCCGGGCGTGCCGACGTAGCCGGGTGTGTACACGTTCGCACTCAAGCACCAGGCCGTGCCGACGTTGTTCGAGAACGAGTGCAGCGCGTCGTCGGCCACTGCCATCGACTGTCCGGGACCGTAGGCCGGCCACGGTTCTTCGTCGTCATAGACGACCTCGTCGACCAGCTGACCGCCGCACTCGATGCGAATGACGTCTCCGACGTTGAGGAACGTCGTGGCGGGCGGGAGCAGATGGTCCGGCGTGAAGCCGAGGTCCTCGGGGGTGCCCGAGCCCAGCGTCACGTACGCACCGGGCTCGAGGATACCGCCGGCGGGCAGGGGGTCCGTCTCGAACGAAGCCGCGCCCATGATCTGGCACCCGTCGAAGGAGACTGGGACGTCGCCGGGGTTGTGCAGCTCGATCCACTCACCGGGGGAGAACACCGGGTCGGGTAGGGCGACCGGCATGATCTCGGAGATCACGAGCGCACCGCCGCTGGGCTCGCAACTCGTCAGGTCGTAGGTGCAGGTCTCCGTGCAGCCGGGCGAGCCCTCGGAAAACGCCACGAGGTCGGCGCACGCGTCTTGCTCGAACGCCTCGCCATCGCAGACCTCGTCTCCATCGAGCACGCCGTTGCCACAGAACTCGCAGTTCCAGGGGGTGATCGATGAGCAGCTCGACGAACAGCCGAGATCCCCGCCGACCGCACCGTAGTCCGCACAGGTTGTTTCGCCGAAGTTCTCGCCGTCGCAGACTTCGTCGTCGTCGAGCACGCCGTTGCCACACGTCGGTTCGCAGCCCTTGGTGTCGAAGCTGCACCCGTCGGTGCAGGCCAGCGTGCCCGTGGCCGGTTCGTTGAGGACGTCCGAGCACGTCATGCCGCCCAGGTCCTCGCCTTCGCAGGACTCGTCGTCGCGATCGAGGAGTCCATCACCGCACCAGCGGCACGTCGAGACGTCGAGCGTACAGTCGTCGAAGCAGCTGAGGTGGCCCCGCGCTTCGAACCCCAGGACGCCCTCGCATCCATCGATGTCCTTCCAGACCGGGACGTCGCTGCCGTCGCATTCCTCGCCTGCTTCCATCACGCCGTTGCCACACTCGGGCGGGCCCTCGGGCGGGCATTCGGACTCGAAGTCCTCCCACGTGCAGTCGCAGGTCTCCAGGCGACAATCCTCGGTGCACCGCAGGTTTCCTCCGTCGGCACCCTCATCGAGGCACGTATGTCCGCCAAAGTCGGTCCCGTCACAGGCTTCGTCCGCCTCCAGCACCCCATTGCCGCACACCGGCATCGTGCCAGCGTCCGGCACGGGCACCGGCATCGGATTGTCGACGGGCTCGTTCGCTGTCGTGGACGCGGGCACATCGGCGGCCGTCGAAGAACTGCCACCGGTGCCGGTTTCGTCGTCGGTGTCGCGTACGGACGCGACGCCTCCATCACAAGCGGTGACCAACAGTCCCGCCGTCATCCAACCCAACAATCTAAGATCCATAGACTGTCACGATAGGCGAGGCGCCTGCGTTCGCGAAGCCCCCAAAAGAGGGCCCGCCACGCGCAGACGCATGACACCGTTGTCCTGGACTCGAGGGCCGGCGGTCAGCCGACGGGTGGGGGCGGCGGCGTCGAGATGACGTCCAAGCCGCTCCCGCCCGGATACCCGTAGCTGACATCTTGGTCATAGCCGACCGAGATGATGCCGCAGGGTTGGTCGGACACGATCCGGTGCGAGCCCGTTTCGACGGCGAGGTGCACGTACTCGTAGCCGACGCCATCGAGCAGACCCAGCGGCATCCAGCCCGCTGCGTCGACCGAGACCCCGTCCCGCTCGACGCTGGCGCCCTGCTGGCGAACGACGGTGACGTAGTTGCTCGCGTAGCCGTCGGGCACCAAGAAGATGTAGTCCTCCTGGTACTGCGCTGCGGCGGGCAGCGAAATCATGGCCGGGTCGCCCTGGTTGGCGAACGCTCCACCGAGGGCCTGCGAGCTGAGCAGGAACTGCGTGACGGCGAACGATTGGTCCGGGTTGCCCGAGGTGACGGTGAACGGCAGGTTGGTCTCGAATCGGAGCGTTTCGCCGGCGTTGATCGTGGTCGGTGCACCCGGGGGCGGTGCGGGTGAGTAGGTCAGCGTTGTGCCGTCGAACGATCCGGTGATGCGGTACGCAGCGGTGACGATCTCGCCGGGAACGGTCGGCGAAGGGGGCGGCGCAGCAAGGTAGCTGTCGCCCCAGGCGCCCAGCGGCAGCATCTGCTGCTCGGGGTGGTCGGCACAGCACTGTCCGGGGTTGGGCTCGAGCGTGGCGACGTTGCCGGCGAAGACCGCGACCGGCTTGTCCGCGACGACACGCGAGCCCGACAGGCTCCCGTCGCCCATGTTCGCGCCGGGAATCACCGATACGGCCGTGAAAACCTCACCACGGTTGAGCGTGACCCCCTGGGTGTCTCCTGCGTACAGACCCCACGTCGCGAAGAGATCGACGGTGGTGGCGTCCTCGGTTGCGACGACCGACACGAAGGCCCCGGCGTTGTCTCCGTTGGGCTCGGCGTCTGTGGCCAGCCACAGGGCGTTGCCCGTAATCGCCGTGTAGTCGGTGTCGAGGACCGGGGTGGGGAAGAGCAGCGACGCATCGTTCGAGAACACTTGCACCGTGTTGTCGAGCGGGTTGAACTGGTACGCCGTGATCGGCACGTCGCTTTCGACTCGGTACGACTGGCCGCCGTAGGTGTTCGCGCGTGGTTCTTGGTTGAGCGCGGGAAGTCGGAACTCATGAATCTCCCCTGGAGGGACGCTGATGGTGTCGACCATGGCGCCCGTGACCCCGTTGAAGACCTCGACCGACGCGGACGTTTCGCTGGCGGTGTTGGCCACGACGACCGCGAACTGCTGGTCGGCGGGCGAGGGGCTGCCGTTGATGCCGGCCCACGCGTTGGGCAGGTCGACCGCCCAGAACTCGCAGCCCTGGTTGCTGGCGTTTTGGGCCGCTTCCTCGCAGCTGCCCACCGGCGCCGTGCCATCGCCGCCCGTCATCTGGCCGGTGCCGCCGCCCCCGATGTCGAGCTTCTCGCCGCCGGTTTCGTCCCCCCCGTCATCGTCGGCGCTGCCTCCGGTGCTTCCCGAAGGGATGCCCGGGTTCGTGATGCTGGACGCTTGCCCGCTCTCGTCGTCGCGGGTCTCACTGCACGCGACGGCAGTAAATAGAGCAAAGCACAGGAATGGACGAGGTTGGTCGTGCATCGAATCCTCCGAACCGCGGCATGCCGCGATCGGCGAAACCCTGGACGACCACTCAAAATCTGTCAAATCGCCCCGTAAACCCAACATTGAGCAAGGCCCGCGGGATGCGAGGGTCCGGGGATCGCACACCGTCGGGCTACTGCACGACGGCAACGATGCCGAAGTAGTTGGCCGACGCGGCGACGTATTGGGCGTCGGCGTCGACGGTCCGGTCGGCCATCTGGCGCCACTGGTCGCCGCGCTCGATGACCAGCGTCGGGTCGGTCATCGAGCCGGCCTCGAGGCTGAGTCCTTCCGAGCCCGCGGAGACGCTCCAGTCGTACTCGACCATGGCGGGCAGGACGAGCGCGGTGCCCATCGGCTCGATGGCGTAGACCCGCACGGCGCCCTCGGGACCCTCGTCCACGGCGTGAATCGAAACGTGGACCGTATCGTGCAGCGCCCCTGCGGGCACCTCGACGGTGAGCCGGCCATCGTCGCTGACGACCAGACCACCCTCGGGCCCGACCTCGGTGCCGCTGCCCTGGTCACAGCCAGCGGCGAGCGAACCCAGCGCGGTGAGCGCGAGACCGAAAGCGAGGGTGCGAGTCGTGCAGCGAGCCATGTCTGAACTACGAAGCAATCCACGTGCCGGTTCGTCGAAAGTTCCAAAGGCTTGAAATGACTGGTGCGCCGATTTCATGCCGGCTCCAGGGGCGGCCCGCGAGGTAGCCACTGCTTTGACGGTTGTGGCCATGGCTGACGGTTCGATTTCAGGGTGACTCCAGCGATTCCGCCCGCTGCCGGGTCCATCTGGTGGACCCAGCGCGACTGCGCGCCCGGCCGGTTGACCGCGGTGGCGCAAAGCGGCAAGGGTGTGCCCTCGATGACGGTCTCTCGGATCCGCATTCGCGCGCTGGCCCACGGGGGTGACGGCGTCGGCGCCCTGGTCGACGGCGAAGGTCCCACCTGGTTCGTGCCCGGCACGCTGCCCGACGAGGTCGTCGAAGCAGAGGTCACCCGCACCGCCAAGCGCTTCGTGCAGGGTCGTGCCCTCGACATCGTCGAGCGCTCGCCCGCGCGCGTCGACCCGCCGTGCGGCCACGCCGAGGTCTGCGGAGGCTGCCAGTGGCAGCACGTTGACCCGATCAAGCAGGCCGAGTTCAAGGCGCGGATCGTCGCGGACCAGCTGCGCGGGCTCATCCCTGGCGTGCGCGTGGGCTTCTCGGGGCACGCGCTGGGCTATCGCCGGCGCGCACGGCTGCACTACCGCCGCGACGAGTCCGGCTTTGCGCTCGGCTTTCACGGCGCGCGCAGCCGGGCGGTCGTGGACGTCGACACCTGTCCGGTGCTCGAGCCCGTGCTCGATGCGGCGGCGCAGCGGCTGCGCGAGGTCGCCGGCATGCTGCCGCCTTCGGGCGAGGTGCTCGCGCTGACCGACGGTAGCAAGGCGATCTTGGGCCTGCCAAAGGTCAAGCCCACGCCCGACGTGCTCGAGGCGCTCCGCGTCTTGCTCGATGACCGCCTCGTCGGCATTGAGGTTCGCGGCGGCCGCCAGCAGGGGCACGTCGGCCAGCGGACGCTCGACATCGACGGCACGGCTCGCTGGGCGGCCGTCCGCACGGGGCCGTTCTCGTTTGGCCAGGCCAACGCCACGGGCAACCGGGCCCTGGTGGAGCACGTGGTCAAGCAGGTGCAAGCAGACGGCCTGCGGGTGCTCGAGCTGTACGCCGGGTCGGGCAACTTCACGCGGGCGCTGTCGCTGAGCGCCCAGCGCGTGTGGGCAAGCGACACCGACCACGACGCGGTCAAAACGCTGCAGGGCGTGGCCAAAGCCAATGACCTGCCGATCAACGCCAAGCGCCAGAGCGCGACGAACCTCCTGCCGAAGCTGGCCAAGGGCGCCTCGGACTACGACGTCATCGTGCTCGACCCGCCGCGCGCCGGCCTGGGTGAAGAGGGCACCGCGGCAGCCTGTCGCGTCGCAAACCAGCGCATCGTCTACGTCAGCTGCGATCCCGCCACGCTCGCCCGCGACCTCAAGGTCGCCGCCGCGAAAGGGTTCGACGTCGAGGACATCACCGTGTTCGACTTGATGCCGATGACCTCGCACATCGAGATCGTCGCGACCTTGAAGTCGCGGAGCTTCGGCGGGTGAAGACGCTGACCGACGCGCTCGAGGCGGGCACGTTCGCGCCGGTCTACCTGCTGTATGGCAACGAGCCCGGGCCCGTGCGGGCATGCGTGGCTGCGATTCGCAAGCACGTGCTCGAGCCGGGCATGGAGGCGTTCAACCATGAGCGCTTTGCGGGCCGCGAGCTCGAAGGCGCAGGCCCGGTGCTCACCGCGTGTACGCAGCTGCCCGTGATGGCGTCTCGGCGCCTCGTGGAGCTCGACGACCCCGAAGCGGTGGGGAAGGGCAAGGGGGACGCCGCCAAGGCCAGCCAGGACGCGCTCATTGCGTATATGAAGGCACCCAACCCCACGACGGTGCTCGTGCTCGTCAGCAGCGGCATCGACGGGCGCTCGCGGCTGGTCAGCACCGCGAAGAAGGCCGGCTTCGTCGCCAAGTTCGAGCAGATCAAGCGCGACCGCGACGCGGTGGACTTCGTCTACGGCGCGGCGCGGGACGCCGGCACCGCGATCGACCGCAACGCCGCCGAGCAGATGGTGCTGCTCGTGGGCACCGGCCAGTCGGCGCTGCTCGCCGCGCTCGAGCGCGCCAGCCTGCACGCCGGGCAGGGGGCCACCGTCAGCCTTGCCGACGTCACCGCGGTCTGCGGCCACACGCGCGACGCCGTGATCTTCGAGCTGACCGACGCGGTCGGCATGGGCAACCGCGACCGGGCGCTCACCGTGCTCGCGCACCTGTTCACCGAGAGCGCGGCCGGGGAGATCGGCCAGGCCAACCAGACGCTCGCCATGCTGATTCGCCAGCTCCGGCTCGTGTTCACGGCCAAGGCGGCGGGCGGCCACCCGGCGCGGATCGGGCAGGTCGCAGGCGTGCCCCCGTTCGTGGCCAAGAAGCTTGCGCAGCAGAGCCGCGGCTTCGACGAGGCGCGCCTGCGCAAGGCGTACGCCGGACTCTCTCGGCTCGACCGCGACCTCAAGGGCGGCTCGTTCTCTACCGTGAAGTCGCCGTACCTGGCGCTGCAGCGGTGGATCCTCGAGGTCTGTGACGCGCTGCCTGGCGTGGCGCCACGAACCTGAGGCGCCCGACCTCAACGCGGGCCCAACACGCGAAACCAAGAAAAACGCCCCGCGACCGAAGTCGGCGGGGCGTTTCGCGTTTCGAGCAGTCGCCGGGCGACGAACTCAGGCAGCCTTCTCGGCTTTGGCCACGGCGGTGGTCAGGCGCGAGAAGTAACGCGAAGCGGTGTTCTTGTGGATGACGCCCTTGCTGGCGGCCTTGGCCACGGCGTGCAGGGCTTCGGGGAGCGTCTTCTTGGCGTCCTCGACTTCACCTTTGCCGAGCTGGGCACGCAGGCGCTTCATGTAGGTGCGCATGGTGCTGAGGTGAAGGAGGTTGCGAGCGCGACGCTTGGTGCGCTGGCGGTTGCGTTTTTCGGCGGACTTGTGGTTTGCCACGGTGGGTCTCTTCGCTGGCGGGCGGACGCCCGGCTGAGTCTCGAAACGGACGGCGTTTGTGGCCCACGGCTTCGGGGTTGTCAAGCGGGTGATGAAGGTGTCATTCATCAGACTCGTGTCCGCGTCGAAATCGAGCATTCTTCGTCGAATCGGCCTCGTGGCGGCGCTTGGCATGGCCTCGTGCGTGTTCACACCACCGCCGCCGCTGCCCGAGGAGCTGGCCGATGGCGCGGCTACGCCGGCCGCAGGTGGAGATCCGACCGCTGCGGGCGGTCAGGGCAGCGTAGATGCGGCGGCGACCGAGCAAGCGTTCGCCGAGGGCGACCCCCCGGCGTTGGGCATGACGTACGAGGAGATGCAGGCCTACGCGACCTCGCAGGGCGACCCGCGCAAGGGGGTCTACGAGCTGGAAGAGGCGCTGGCTGAGGTTCCCGGCGAGGGTCCGCTGTGGGCGGTCCTCGAGCTGGAGGCCGGCCGCATCGAGTGCGAGCTGTTTCCGCAGGTCGCGCCTCGCACGGTGGCGAACTTCGTGGGCCTCGCCCGCGGCACCCGTCCTTTCAAAGACCCGCAGGGCGGCGGCTGGGTCGAGCGTCCGTACTATGAGGGCACGCTCTTTCACCGGGCGATCGCCGGGTTCATGGTCCAAGGCGGCGACCCGTTGGGGACCGGCCAGGGCGGTCCGGGCTACGTCATCCCTGACGAGTTCGGCCCCGGTCTGACCCACGACCGCGCGGGTCGACTGAGCATGGCCAACCGGGGCCCAGGGACCGGCGGTGGCCAGTTCTTCGTCACCTTGGGCCCGACGCCGCACCTCGACGGCGTGCACACGATCTTCGGCCAGTGCACCGAGGACTCGATTCGGCTTGCCGAAGGCATCGCGGCCAACGTGGGTCCCAACGACCGCCCGGTGCCCGACGCGAAGATCGTGCGCGTCAGCATCGAGCGTCGCTGAGGACCGATGCTGGGGCTCCTCCTCGGACTGCGGCTCGCGGCTCCTCAGATTCCGCCGCCGCCGCCCGAGGATCCGTTTCCCGCTGCGTTCGAGCTGACCTGGGACGCTCCGGCGGGTTGTTCGAGCGCGGCGGCGATCGAGGCCCGCGTCGCGGCGCTGCTCGAGGGGGTCGCGCGGGGGGAGGGCGTTGCCGTGGTGCATGCCACCGTGACGCAGGCGCCGGACGGGGTCACGATGGCGCTGACCACTACCTACGCCGGACGCAGCGATGCACGTACGGTGACGTCGGCCAGCTGCGCGTCGCTCGAAGAGGCGACGGCGCTGCTCCTGGCGATCGCGCTCGAGCCTCGCTTGGCGCCCGAGCCCGAGCCCGAAGGCGGCGAGCCCGAAGGCGGCGAGCTGGAGCCCGATGACGTGGAGCCCGAGGGTCCGACGCTGGAGCGTCCCCCTGCGCCCAGCGTCGCTACCGCGCCTGAACCCGACGGACCTCGACGCGGGTCCACACCCCTGT
>CAYSPB010000328.1:0-8965 GCA_964432695.1 uncultured Nannocystaceae bacterium | reverse complement strand
CCACGCGCCGAGGATGAGGATGGTGCTATGGACCAGGTAGGTCGCCACCCAAGCCAGCGCGCTCATCGTTGGCCTCCATCCGCGTCGGTGGCTTGCTGGACGCGCTCGATCTGCGCGCGCAGCTCATCGAGCTCGCCTTCATCGACTTCGTGGGCTTGAAGCAGGTGGCTCACCAGCGCCGAGACGCTGCCGCCGAACAGGCGCTCCTTGAGGTCCCCGACCATGGAGCGCATGACGGCGTCTTCGCTGACGGTCGGGCGATAGATGAACCGTCGACCCTCGGTGCGGTGCGCCACCACGCCTTTGACCTCCATCTTCTTGAGCATGGTGGCGATCGTGGTCGGCGCGAGCCCATGCGTGGGCTCCAGCGCTTGATGGACCTCGGCCACCGTTCGTTCCTCACCAGTCCACAGCACCCGCATGATCGCGAGCTGCAGCTTTCCTAGATGCTCGGTGCTCATAACTACCCAGTTAGTACTACTTGGGTAGTTGAGGCGCAAACGGTTTTTCCCGGACATCGGGGCCGGTGGTGCCGACCCCGCGCCTGGGACCCCATCTACTCGGCGTCGTCGACGAAGATGCAGGAGCGCTGCGAGGGCACGTTGCCGTTGGCGCAGTTGCCCAGCACGTCGGTGAAGCCCGCGGGCGGCTCCCAGCTGCGGTTCGAGTCGCGGTTGAGCGCGACGTAGACCTCATCGTCCTCGTAGGTGACGCGGTACACCCAGAAGAAGTCCTCCAGCACTACGGTCTGCCGGGTGCCGCGACGCAGCGCGATGTGATCCTCGCGAACCCGGCCGACGCGCTGTGCATTTTGCAGCGAGGCCTGCTCGTCGCCGCTGAGACCGTCGAAGCGGTGCATGGCCCGGTTGTCGGGGTCGGCTTCCCCGAACGTTCCGATGTCGTCGCCCTGGTACAGCATCGGGATGTTGCCCGGCGACGTGAACAGGAACGTCTGCGCCAGCCGCAGCCGCGCATGGTCGCCTTGGGCTTCGGTCAGGGCGCGCCACTGGTCGTGGTTGCCGAAGAAGTTGCCCATCAGGGCGCCCGGGTAGCCGCCCTGCTGCCCGAAGATGTCTTGGGGCGAGAGGTACGCGGTGTCGTTGAAGATCGCGAAATCGGCCAGGTTGCGGACGCTGTTGTTGTAGGTGAGCAGCGCTGCCTTGGTCTGGTTGTAGTACTCCTCGTCGACTTGGCCCTGCACCATGTCTTCGCGGACGTGGTAGCGCGCCCAGCCGCCGAGCGACTCACCGACCATGTAGAAGATCGTCGGCTCTACCGTGACCGAGTGGTCGTCGACCGTGGTCTCGAGCTGCTCGACCACGGCTTCTTTGAGCGCACGGACCATGATGTCGTCCATGTGCTTGAGGGCGTCGGCCCGGAACCCGTCGAAGTTGTACTCCTCGACCAGCCACATCGCGTGGTCGATCACGGCCTGCCGCGCCGCCGGGTTGTTGTAGTCGAAGTCCGGCATGTCCGCGGTGAACCAGCAGTTGATGCGGAACTGGTCCCAGTTGTTGTGGCAGGGGACGTACGAATAGAACCAGTCGGGGTGCTGGTCGAAGATGTTGGCTTCGGACTGCACGTGGTTGGCCACGAAGTCCGGAATGACGCGGATGCCGCTGCGGTGGGCCTTGTCGACCAGCTCGTGCAGCTCTTCGGGCGTACCGAAGGCGGTTTCGATCGGGTTGTCGTAGCCGAAGTCGTCCAGGTGCGTGTAGCCGGTCGAGATCGGGTGGTACGAGTGGTACGAGCCGAAGCGCTCGGTCACGCCGGGATCGACCGCCGGCTGGCTGTTGTGCGAGTTGAGCAGCGGTGAGCTGATCCACAGGGTGTTGATGCCCATGGATTCGAAGTAGCCGTCGTCGATCTTCTCGATGATTCCTCGGAAGTCGCCGCCCTGCCACTGGCTCATTGGATCGTCGATCTCTGCGAGTGAGCCCTGATTGTTGTCGAGGTTGTTCGAGGGGTCCGCATCGAGGAAGCGGTCCGTGAACACCTGGTAGAGGATGCTGTCGTGCCAGGTGAAGTCTGCGTAGCGCAGGCCGTCGCCGATCCACATCGGGATCCACAGCGGCTGGATGTCGTCGCCGCCGGTCGTCCGCATGCGGAAGAGGTAGGCGTACTTGGACGGCGACAAGCTCGAGGCGGTCACCGCGATGCGCTGGGTGTCCGGGTCGAACGCGATGGCCTCGCCCTCGAGCACGTCGGCGTTCAGCCGGATGGTGCTGGCATCGAGGTCGAGATCGCCGTCGCCGTCGTAGCGCGCGAGCACGGCGACGGTGGAGGAGGTGGTTTGGTAGCAGAAGCTGAAGTCGCCGCTTTGGCGGTCGGGTTCGCAGGCGCCCAGGCACGAGCCGTCGGTCGGGTCGCACAGCTCGCCGAACCCACACTCCACGGTGGCACAAAGATCTTCGATACAGGTCTCGAGCTCGGCGTCGAAGATGAAGCCATCGTCGCAATCGCAGGTGCGCTCTTCTTCGTTGCACTCACCGCTTCCGCAGTCGACCTCGTCGCAGTATGCCCCGTCGTCGCTGTCGGTGCCGGTCTCGGGACGCTCGTCGTAGATGACGCCGTCCTTGACCCAAAACTCCGCAAGCTGGGTGCTGTAGTTTGCTTCGCCGTTGTTGTCCCAAACGTCGGCGCCGTCGTTGAACACGAACTCGACGCTGCCGCTGCCTTGGTCTTGCCCATGGACGAACCACCCGTCTCCCTCGGCGGTCATCTCCACGCCCGGCGGGCTGGTCCAGCCGGCGCCATCGTCGAAGTGCATGTGTGGCGTCGACCAGGTGCTGAAGTAGTGACCGATGAAACCCTGCCCCGTGGGGGCTGTGGGGTCGGTGGTCTCTTCGGGCGCGGTCGTGCCGAAGTCGGTGTCTCCACTTTCTCGTTCGCCGAGCAGCTCAGCGGGGCCGCAGGCGGTCAGCACGAAGCCGAGCGCGGCGAAGGACGACAGGCGCAGCATTGCCATGCGGGGGAGCCTATCAAGCGAGGTCGGGTCGGGGGGGCGCGCCGGAACCTCGACGCACGGCGGTCGATGGGCGAAGGTGCTCGCGTGCGCGCCATCGAGATCCGTGACGCTTTCGGCTTGGACAACCTGACGCTCGTCGACCTCGAGCCACCGACCCCCGGACCGGGTGAGGTGCGGGTGAAGGTGTCGGCGGTTTCGCTGAACTACCGCGACTTGCTCATGGTGCAGGGGCACTACAACCCGCGACAGCCGCTGCCGCTCGTTCCCGCGTCGGATGGCGTTGGCGTGGTGGATGCGGTCGGTTCGGGCGTAGACGCGTCTTGGGTCGGCCGCCGGGTCGCGGGCATGTTCGCGCAAGGATGGCTCGACGGCGCACCCGACCACGCGACGGCTCGCGCGACGTTGGGTGGACCATTGCCCGGCATGTTGCGGGAGTACGTGACGCTTGCCGTCGAAGGTGTAGCCCCGGTTCCAGAACATCTCAGCGATGAACAAGCAGCGACGCTGCCGTGTGCAGCGTTGACGGCGTGGTCCGCCCTCGTCACGTTGGGCAACGTTCGGCCCGGAGACACGGTGCTGGTGCAAGGATCGGGCGGCGTCAGCTCGTTCGCGATCGACTTCGCCGGCGCTGCCGGAGCGCGGGTGATCGCCACCACGCGCAGCGACGCGAAGGTCGACTACCTGCGCGAGCGCGGCGCGGCCGAGGTGGTGGTGACGGGGAACGACCCGAAGTGGGGCAAGGCCGTGCGGGGCCTGACGGGGGGGCGTGGTGTGGATCTGGTCGTCGAAGTCGGTGGCGCGGGCACGCTGCAGCAGTCGATTCGTGCCGTCCGACTCGGCGGGACGATCGCGATGATTGGGGTGCTCGCGGGGGGGCGCGCACAGGTCGACATGACCCCTGTGCTCATGGGGCAGGTTCGGGTGCAGGGCGTGCTCGTCGGTCACCGTGCTGGGTTCGAAGCCATGTGCCGCTGCATCGAGCAGCGGGGGCTCATCCCCGCCGTCGACCAAACGTTCGAACTCGCCCAGGCGCGGGCAGCCTTCGACGCGCTTGCGTCCGGCACCCAACGCGGCAAGCTCTGCATCACGCTCTAGTTGCGGCGAGGATCGCCTCGAGCGTGTCCGTCGGTGCTTCCCAATGTGGATAGTGACCGACAGGTAGCGCGGTGACCGTTCCCCGGTGCTCGACGGATTCGAGGACGTGGCTTCCGCTGACGGGGTCCTTCAGGCCCCAGATGAACGAGAGCGGGACGCGTGTCGAGTCGAGCACGCCTTCCCAGCGACCGGCTTGCTCGCGCCGGTCGCGGATGTAGTGCAGAAGCTGTGGCGAGCGCAGTCTACCGTCGCGCTCGTTGATCGACGTCCAAAAGGCGTCGAGTTCGTCGGCCGACGGAGGATGTTCGAACACCGCTTTGAAGGAGCGCTCGAACTGTGGCTGTCGAACCACGCGCGCGAGCACGGGCCCCGCCGCGCTTGCGAGCAGCGTCTGAATGAGACGGGCCCGATGCAGTCGGCCGCGCAGCGCTCCGTTGAGGAACACGACGCCGTCGATCTTTACGGGCAGGGCATCGCCACGGGCGAGCAGCTCGAGCGCAAGCGTGACGGAGTAGTCGTGTGCAACGAGGGTGGTGGACTCGACCCGGTCGCGCCGCCACAGCACCTCGATGCGGTCGGCGTGCTCCGCGAAGGAGTATGGGCGGTTGGGCTTGTCGCTGTGCCCGAAGCCGAGCAGGTCCATCGCCAGCACGGTGCGCTGCTCGACGAGCTCGTCCCAAATCTTGGACCAGTCCCACGAACAGGTCGGGAAGCCGTGCAGCAGCGTCAGGTGTCGCCCGCTGCCCGCACGCTTGACGAACACGTTCCCGCCTTGAAGCGCGACGCGTTCACCGTCGCGCCGCCACGCGCGGAGCGAGTCGAGCGCGGAGCCGAGCATGGCCGCACTGTAGAGCGCATTGCACCGGGTGGCCACGCCCGTGTTGAGCTTCAAGCCGTTGGGACCGAAATCCCGCACGCTTCACCGTCGTACTCTCAGGTCGTGGGCAGGTCGAGGACGAAGCGTGCGCCGGGGTCTGCGTGTTCGAGGGTGAGCGTGCCTCCCATCTGCGCGGCCACCCGACGACACAGGGCGAGCCCGAGACCGATGCCCGGCTTGCTGCCGGACTCGTCCCGGCGTGCTTTGACGAAGGGCTCGAACACCTTGCGTCGCTCGTCGGCAGGAATGCCGGGCCCGTGGTCCCGCACCGCGAGCCGGATGCCGCGCCCGCCGGGAACGGCTTCGAGCACGATGCCGCCCGCCTCGTCGCGGGAGGGTGCGTACTTGGCCGCGTTGTCGACGAGGTTGAACAGCACCTGCTCGAGCGCGGGCACGTCGACCTCGAGGTAGCGGTCTTCCACCCCGTTGGCGAGCGCGACGGTCAATGGGGTCTCAGCGGCGGTACACCGATCGCGCAGGCGCTCCTCGACGCGTTCGACCACGTCGCCGACGCGAACCCGCTCTCGTTCTCGCTCGACGTGACGCCGCTCGATGCGTGCGTAGGCGAGCACGTTCTCCACCAGGTGGCCGAGTCGTTCGGCTTCGGTGCGCAGTGTGTCCACGTAGCGGTCACGTTTCTCCTCGACCATCTTCTCGCCGAGCATCTCGGTGTACATGCGGAAGGTCGTCAGGGGTGTCCGCAGCTCGTGCGTCACCGCCGATACGAATGCGGCGCGTCGCTCCGACAGCGCCATCGACCACAGCAGCAGGCCGATGACGGTACCGGTGCCCACGAGCACGACGCCCCAACCGAGCAGGATGGAGGCGCGAACCGGACTGAAGGCATCACGCGGTGGTGCGGGCAGGGGCCCCGGCGCGAGGCGAACCGGCAACGTGGCGAGCAGACGTCCGGCATCGTCCGCGCTCGGGGAACGCGTCGGCTCGAAGCTCGGGTCGGGCAGCAGGTCGGCAATCTCCGTTCGAAGCCGGGCCTGCATCGCGTCCCAGTCCATCCAGGCACCGTGCACCACGACCGACTCCCCTCGCCGGACGCGGCGCACCAGCACGAGCTGGTCTTCGAGCCACAGGGGCGTGACCGGGCCCAGCTGGGCGCTGGCCAGCGAGGCCTGTTGCTGCTCTAGTACCTGAGCGATGTCGGCATAGTTGGGGTTGTCGGTGGACTCGTTGTCGATGGTGTTGAGCAGCGAGAGGCTGTTCTGCAGCTGTACGTCTTCGATCGAGCTGAGGTTGTCGCGCGCGTTCGAGGCGCGGCGGGACCACTCGATGCTGCTGCGCACCTTTTGTTGGCCGCTGCCGTAGACCGCCTGGGCCGAGTTGGTGTCGAGGGTCGCGGCGTCGGGCACGTCGACCCGGTACTCGAACTGCGCCACCTTGACCAAGTCGTCGCCCCGCAGCGCGTCCGAGAGTGCATCGAGCACCGGGCGTTCGGGCGGGGTCAGCCAACGCAGGGTTCCATCGGCTTCCCGCACAAAGCGACCGCGGACCTCCGGTGTGGCGGGCAATGTCTGTGGTGGGGAAGGCTGCTCCGCAAGCAGGGCGACCCGCGCCATCTCGGCCGAGAGCTGGCCGGGAATGGCGCTGTCCAAGCGCCACAGTGCGAGTCGGACCCGGTCTTCACGTGCGCTCTGCTCGACCGCTTCCAACGCCGCCCGCTCGGTGTCGAGCAAGGTGGCGGTGATCGAAGTCATCACCGCGATGACGGCCGCGAGTGCGAGTCCGACCGCAATCCACACCTTTGCGCGCCGGGTCATCCGCCGGCTCCGAACTTGTAGCCCTTGCCTCGGACCGTCAGGACGATGCGCGGGTCGGCCTTGCTCTCTCGTAGCTTGTCTCGCAAGCGCGCGACGTGCATGTCGACGGTCCGGGTTTGCGTACGGTCTGGATTGACGCGCCAGATCTCGCGCAGCAGCTCGTCGCGTCCGACCGCCCGCTCGGCGTGCTGAGCGAGGTACGCCAGCAGTGCGACTTCACGCTCGGAGAGTTCTTCGCGACCGCCGTCGTCGAACACGACCTCACGACGGGCGAGGTCGACCGCGCCGCCCGGAATGGGCAGGCGCGTCTCGTCTGTCTCGTCGCCAGCCGGAGGGGCACGCCGTAGTACGGCCTCCACGCGCGCGAGCAGCTCTCGTATGCTGAACGGTTTGACCACGTAGTCGTCGGCGCCGAGCCGAAGGCCGCGCACCCGATCCGCCTCGCGCCCTTTGGCGGTGAGGATGATGACGGGCAGCCGCGGCTTGACCCGGCGCACTTCGGTGAGGACGGAGAAACCGTCGCCGCCGGGCAGCATCAGGTCTAGCAACACGCAGTCGCACTGGCTGCGCAGGGCGGCTTCTTGCCCATCGGGCGCGGTCGCAGCCTCCATCACCGCGTATCCGTCGAAGCCGAGCGCGTCGACGAGGCCGGTGCGAATGGCCGGGTCGTCTTCGACGACGAGAACGGTCGCGGGGCGGGACGCGGTGGGCATGGGTGCTCAGAGCGTAAAGCCTGCGGCGACGGCCTGCTCGGTCAGGCTCTCGACGATCGCGGTGTCGAGTCGGTTGGCCTCGTCGGATTTCTTGCCCGAGACGTAGTCGGTGCGCTTCTGCTGCAGCTCGCGCATCTCCTTCTGCAGCTTGGCGCGCTCTTCCTGTTTATCCTTCACGTGCTTGCGAAGCGCTTCGTCGTCGAGGTCCTTGAGGTCGCCGTCGAGAGAGTCACGAACTTCGCTTGCGTCTTCGACGTCGCCATTGGCCAGCGCATCCACCAAGTCCCAGCTGGCGTTGTCGTAGTGCATCGAGGACTTGGCGGCGGCGCGGGAGATGGCCGAGCCTGCGCCATACGAGAGGCTGTTGGTGTCTTGCGCGACCTGGTTGGACAGTCCGGTCGCCCCGAGCGCACCGTATCCGATGTAGGTCTCGTTGATCTTCGAGGACAGCGTCTGAATCGACTCGTCGTAGGGGGAGGCGATGTGGACGGCGACCGCGTTGTGGTCGATCCGCAGCGCTTTGCCGCCGCCGACGTCGGCGGCTTCTTGCCAGCCCGCATCCCAGCTGCTCCCGCCCGCGCAGTTGACCGTGTTGACTACGATGCCCGCCGCTTTGGCGCGCCCAACCGTGCGCCGGAAGTCAACCGAGCCTTGGTCGAAGCCTTCGTTGCCTGCGATGTAGAGCACGCGGAAAACACTGTCCTCCTCGGCCCACGCGAGTTCGTCCACGGCGCGACCGATGGCCTGACCGGCGTACTCGTCTCCGCCGGCCGTGGTGAGGCTGAAGAGGCCCTCCGAAACCCGGTCGAGCTCGGAGGAGAACGCGACGACCTGCCGGATGTATCCGTCTCGGGAGGAGAGCCGATCGTTGCCGTACTCGTACACGGCGATCTCCAGGCGAGGTGCATCGCCCTGGAACGTGGCGCCATCGAGCGTGTTCACCACCGACCACAGCTGCGCCCGGGCCTGGTCGATGAGCCCGTCCATGCTGCTGCTGGTGTCGAGCAAGAGCGCGAGCTGGATGCGCGGCGGCGTCGTTGCGGAGGCGGTGGCGGCCACGGCCGCCGGCGCTTGTGGGGCCGCGTGGGACTGGGTTGCGATGGGCCACGCAACCGCCGCGACCAGCGCAGCGGTGCTCGCGAGCAGGACTGTCTCCAGGGCGCGGCTCGGGTTTGTGCGTCGTCGCCGCGAGGGGCGGCGCAGCGCCGTGGCCGAAGTGTGGGTCTGATCCGGGCCACGCTCCGCCTCGTCGTCGAGATCGGAGGGCCAGCGAGTGTCGCGCGTCGTCATACCTTCAAGCTAGGCGCGCGAGGCGAGCCCATTGTAACGGCCTCGTATGTGCGACGCGTCGCGGTACGGTCCCATCGGGTTTGCCGCGGCTGTGCGTGGTCGTGCACACTGCTTGGCGATGGATCTGTCGAGAACGTCTGCCGCCGCCCTGCTCGCTGCCGCTACGATCTCCGCTCCGTCGCTGGCCTCGGCGCAGCCGGTGGCCGCCCCGCCGCCGGCCGCTGCCCCGGGGCCGTCCGAGGCCGCGCCT
>CAYSPB010000327.1:0-8972 GCA_964432695.1 uncultured Nannocystaceae bacterium | reverse complement strand
CTAAATGCGGCCAAGCCCGCCACCCCCCCCTCCCTCACCCACCCATCCATCCACAAAAATCCGCCCGAATCCTCTAAAATCCGCGCAACCTCCCCAAAGATCCTCTTGTACTGCATTCCTTGCCCTCGGCGGCCGCGAGCGCACCGCACCGCTGGCCGAGCCCGTTTGTGCCTTGGTCGTCGGGCTCATCACGCATGCGCTGGCCCGCACCGTCCTGCCCCACAACGACGGCGTCGTCGCACTGTCGACCCTCATCGTCATCGTGCCAGGGCTGACCCTCACCACGGCCCTGGTCGAGATCGCGACCCGTCATTGGGCCGCCGGCACGGCCCGCATGGCCGGCGCATTCGGCACGTTCCTGTCGCTGGGGGTGGGCGTGGCGATCGGGCGCACGATCGCCGCGAGCGTCTTCCCAGGGGATCTTCCCCTCGTCGACGCACCGCCTCCACTGCAGCCGCTCGCAGCCGCGGTCGCGACGGGGATCGCAGCGCTGTCGTTCGCCCTTCTGTTCCAAGCCCGACCTCGCGACTGGACCTGGATCGTGCTGGCCTGCATGTTCGGCAGCCTCGGCAACGCGCTCGGTGGCGCACTGCTCGGCCCGCACTTGGGCGCCTTCGGCGGTGCGCTCGTGCTCGGCTTGCTCAGCAACGCCTACGCAGCGGGTGGCCGACGGCCTGCGCTCGTGCTGCTCACGCCGGGCATCCTGCTGCTCGTGCCGGGGACGGTGGGCTACCGCGCGCTCGACCTGCTGATGGCGCATGACGTCATCGCGGGGCTGGAAACCGGGGTAGAGATGCTGATCATCGCGACCTCACTCGTGGCGGGCTTGTTGGTCGCCAACGGTATCCTGCCGCCCCGTCGACCCCTGTGACCCGACCGCCGACAGCGGCGCGCTCGGCGGCAGTTCGATTTTTCCTCCGATTCAGCCTTGACGCTGAATCTACTCACAAGTAGATTCGAAGCATGCCGCGCTCGCTGCCGTATTGGGTCGTGTTCCTGGTCCCCATCGTCACCGTGTTGGGGCTGCAGTTCGGCGGCGTCGGCACGATCGCGGGACTCGCGTTCGTCTTCGCGTTCATCCCCGTCGTGGAGGCGGTCTCGGGTCTGCGTACCGACAACGACGGCACCAACGAGGCGAACGGTCAGCTCGACTACAACCTGCCGCTGTACGTGTGGGTCCCGACGCAGCTCGGGATTCAGCTGTATGGCCTCTCGCTCATCCTCGACGGATCGCTGGTCGGCTGGGAAGCCGTAGTGGGCACCATCTCTGTGGGCGTGCTCGCCTCTGCGGGCGGCATCAACATCGCGCACGAGCTGATGCACCGCAAAAGCAAGTTCGAGCAGGGCTTGGCCGAAGTGCTGATGGGCTCGGTCACGTACACGCATTTCTGCGTCGAGCACGTCTATGGTCACCACCGCCACGTCGCAACCCCGCTGGACCCCGCGAGCTCGCGCTTCAACGAAAGCGTCTACGCGTTCGTCCCGCGCAGCCTCCTGGGCGGACTGCTCAGTGCGCTGCGGATCGAAAACAAGCGTGCCAAAAAGCAGGGTATTTCGCGCTTCAGCCTGAAGCACCGCATGACCCGATACGGCGTGACGCAGGTCGTCGTCTACGCGGCGCTCGCCATCACGTTCGGACCGCTCGCGCTCGCCTACTGGGCAAGCCAAAGCCTCACGGCCATGGTGGTGCTCGAGGTCATCAACTACATCGAGCACTACGGGCTACAGCGCCGCGAGCTTTCGCCGGGCCGCTACGAGCGCGTCAAGCCCTGGCACTCTTGGAACGCCAGCCACCGCATCACCAACTGGGTGTTGTTCAACCTGCAGCGCCACAGCGACCACCACTACCTGGCCAGCCGCCCCTACTACAATCTGCGCCACTACGACGACGTGCCGCAGCTGCCCGCCGGCTACGCAACCATGATTCTCACCGCGCTCGTTCCCCCCCTGTGGCGCCGCGTGATGAACCCACGGGTGGAGTCCTGGACGCGCAAGCAAGCCAACCTCGAGTCCGAGCTCGCCGCCGCGGCCTGAGCCGGCCGGCCTACGAACGGCCGAAGTTGAACGCGACGAAATCGCGAGAAAGATGGGGCGGGTCGTCATGCGACCTGCCCATCGCGTTTCGGAGCTCGGGCACGATGCGAGCCCCCGCAAACGCAACGTTTGCCGCGAATCGCATCCGGCGACCGTAGTGCTTCTGCAGGTAGTACGCGCGCGACTCGAACCAGTATGTGGGACAGCGGCGCGTGCCATCCATGCCCGTGGACGCGTGTCCGATGTGTTCGACCCGGCTGTCGGCTACATGCATCGTCGCCCAACCGGCTTTGGCGGCTCGCAGCGCGACATCGGTCTCCTCGAAGTAGAGGAAGAAGTTCTCGTCGAACCATCCGATCTGCTCGAGCATCGAGCACCGTAGCATCATGCTCGCGCCCGAGACCCAGTCGACGCGGCAGGTCCGGGCCGGAATGGGTAGGGATACTCGCCATCGGTCGAGCAGTCGGCTTGCAATCCCCAGCCGCAGCCCATGCTCCACCTCGGAGAGCAGCGACGGGAAGCGGAACGCGGACGGATGAAGCGCGCCGCCGGGGCGCCGGAGCTGGCTGCCCGCGATGCCGACGTCGGCACGGCCATCCATGAACTCGACCAGTGATCGCACCGCGCCCGCGTCGGGCCGTGCGTCGGGGTTGAGCAAGTAGACGTAGTCCGGCGGAGATGCCCACTCCATCGCATGCGCGATTGCGAGGTTGTTGCCGGCCCCGAACCCACCATTGCGAGGGGAGGCGAACACGTCTACCCGGTCGTCCCAGCCATTTCGGACGACCGCCTCGCAGATCGTCGCGTAGGCGTCATCGCCGGAGTCGTTGTCGACCACGAGCGCTCGCCCGCCCAACGCATCGAGCTCGTGCAGAACGGCTTCGAGCGCATGAAGCGTGAGCGTCGCCGTCCGATAGTTGACGATGACGCAGGCGACCTTCATGGGTGCTTCGTGGGTTTATCGCATCCCTTGCCGAGGATCCGGCCGCGGACCGGAGCGACCGCACGCCTGCGAGGGCCCGGCGGCCCGTGACGCAGGCGTGACCGGCTCCTTCGCCGTGCTCAGGCTGCTACCATCCTGGCGCCTGGGACCGAGCATGACGGCCTACAACCTCACCCACCTCAAGCAGCTCGAAGCCGAGAGCATCCACATCATCCGGGAAGTCGCCGCAGAGTTCGACAAGCCGGTGATGCTCTACTCCATCGGCAAGGACTCCGCGTGCATGCTGCACCTGGCGATGAAGGCGTTCTACCCCGCCAAGCCGCCGTTCCCGCTGCTGCACGTCGACACGACGTTCAAATTCAAGGCCATGACCGACTTCCGCGACAACTACGTCGCGAAGGAGCTCGGATTGGACCTGCTCGTGCACACCAACCAGGACGGTGTGAAGCAGGGCATCAACCCGTTCGACCACGGCTCGGCGGTACATACCGACGTCATGAAGACGCAGGCCCTGCGTCAGGCCCTGAACAAGTACCGGTTCGACGCGGCCTTCGGAGGGGCGCGCCGAGACGAAGAAAAATCCCGGGCCAAGGAGCGGGTCTTTTCGTTCCGCGATGAAAACCACCGCTGGGACCCGAAGAACCAGCGGCCGGAGTTGTGGAACATCTACAACGCCCGCGTGAAGAAGGACGAGAGCATCCGGGTCTTCCCGCTGTCGAACTGGACCGAGCTCGACGTGTGGCAGTACATCCACCTGGAGAAGATTCCGATCGTCCCGCTGTACTACGCCGCGAAGCGCCCCGTGGTCGAACGAGACGGCGTGCTCATCATGGTCGACGACGACCGCCTGCCGCTCGAAGAGGGCGAGGTCCCGCAGCAGAAGATGATCCGCTTCCGGACGCTTGGCTGCTATCCGCTCACCGGCGCGGTCGAGTCCGAAGCCACCACCCTGCCCGAGATCATTCAGGAGATGCTGCTGACCACCCAGTCCGAGCGACAGGGTCGCGTCATCGACTACGACTCCTCCGGCTCGATGGAAGAGAAGAAGAAAGAGGGCTACTTCTAGCCGCTTCTCGCTTCCACTGCGCACGAGACCCCATCGACTTCATCGAGCGAGACCATGTCCCACAAGTCGGACCTCATCGAAAAAGACATCAACGCCTACCTCGACCAGCACGAGCGTAAGGAACTGCTTCGGTTCCTCACCTGCGGTTCGGTCGACGACGGCAAGAGCACCCTCATCGGACGTCTTCTGTACGACAGCAAGATGCTCTACGAGGACCAGCTCGCGGCGATTCGCCGAGACTCGGCCACCGTTGGCAACGTCGACGGTGACTTCGACCCGGCGCTGCTGACCGACGGCCTCAAGGCCGAGCGTGAGCAGGGCATCACGATCGACGTTGCGTACCGGTACTTCTCCACCGACAAGCGCAAGTTCATCATCGCCGACACGCCCGGCCACGAACAGTACACGCGCAACATGGCCACCGGCGCGTCAAACTGCGACCTGGCGGTCATTCTCGTCGACGCCCGCCACGGCGTGCTCACCCAGACCAAGCGCCACAGCTTCATCGTGTCGCTGTTGGGCATCAAGCACGTGCTGGTCGCCATCAACAAGATGGACCTCGTCGACTTCAGCCAGGAGCGCTACGACGAGATCGTCAGGGAGTACCAAGCGTTCGCGTCCAAGCTCGACGTGCCCGACCTGAACTTCATCCCGCTGTCCGCCCTCAAGGGCGACAACGTGGTGGACCCCTCCGATAAAATGCCTTGGTACCAGGGCAAGACGCTGATGCGGTTCCTCGAGACCGTCTACATCGGCGCCGACCGGAACATGCAGGACTTCCGGTTCCCGGTGCAGTACGTCATCCGCCCCAACCTCGACTTCCGCGGATTCGCGGGCACGGTCGCCTCAGGCGTCGTCCGCCAGGGTGACGAGGTGATGGTGCTGCCGTCGAAGAAGACCTCGAAGATCAAGACGATCACCACCTTCGACGGCGACATCGAGGAGGCCTTCCCCCCGCTGTCGGTCACCCTCACCTTCGAAGACGAGATCGATTGCAGCCGCGGCGACATGATCGTGAGGCCGGGCAACGTGCCCAAGGTCGCCTCGCGCTTCGACGCCAGCGTGGTGTGGATGAGCGAGGACGCACTGGTCCCCGGTCGCGAATATCTGTTCAAGCTGGGCGCCAAAGCGGTGGCCGGTCAGGTCAGCACCATGCGGCACCAGATCGACGTCAATACGCTGCACCGCAAGGAAGCCCCGACGCTCGGCCTCAACGAGATCGGGCGCTGCGAGGTGAAGCTGTCCGACACGGTCGCGTTCGACGGCTACAAGCGCAACAAGGGCACCGGCGCGTTCGTCATCATCGACCGCATCTCCAACGCGACCGTCGGCGCGGGCATGATTCTCGACCGCGTCTCGGGCGACGCCACCACGGATGCGTGGGACGCCGAGCCCAAGCACGACCTCACCTCCGAGGAGAGCCGCGTGAAGCTCGACGAGCGCACCGCTCGGTTTGGTCAGAAGCCCGTCACCGTGTTGTTCACCGGGCTCAGCGGCGCAGGCAAGAGCACCACGGCCTACGGGGTCGAGCGCAAGCTCTTCGAGTCGGGGCGCGCGGTCGCAGTGCTCGACGGCGCCAACATGCGTCAAGGCATCAGCAAGGACCTCGGGTTCTCGGCCGACGAGCGTTCCGAGAACCTTCGTCGTAGCGCCGAGGTAGCCAAACTGCTCAACGACAATGGGCTCGTCACGCTCTGCGCATTCGTTGCGCCGCGCGAGGAAACCAGGCAGAAGGCCGCCGCCCTCGTCGGCTCCGAACGTTTCGTTGTCGTGCATCTCGACGCCCCCGTCGAGGTTTGCCGCGAACGCGATACCGAGGGCCTGTACGGCGCGGCGGACGAAGGCAAAATCGCCAACTTCCCCGGCGTCTCCTTTGACTACGAAGCGCCGGCCGCCGCCGACCTCGTGCTGGACACGACCAAGCAGTCGGTCGAGCAGTGCGTCGACGCGGTCGTCGAGCTGCTGACCTCGCGCGGCTTCGTCTAGCCGCACGCGACGCCCCAAATCCGCCCGCCCGGCTAGGACAGCCCGGCGGGCGCTTTCTTGTGCACGACCGGAGTCCGCGTACGCACCCTCAGCCGCGAAAGGTCTGCCCAGCCATCGCCCTCGGTTCCGTCTCCGCCTGCGCGGCGGTAGCGAAACGCCAAACCGAGGAGGCCTCCGCCATGTACGAGACCCATCGCGCCTCCAGCCGGCTCGGGGAGGATGGCGCGAGGCAGACTTCGGGCGAGTCGGAGGTCCACGCTACGATCGGCAAGGGCCCATGACACCCACGCCCGCGCCGGTAACGGCGCAGCAGACTACGGCTACAGATTCACCGGCGCAGGTTTGCGAAACCTCTTCTGCACCACGTGGCGCACCCGAGGCGAACTGCTCTGCTGCGACTGACAGGCAGGTGTGTCGTCGGGTATTGGGCACTCTGCAATTTCGGACACGCCCATCTCGAGCTCCCGGCACCCGATCATTGCAATGCACGCGGCGAACTCTTCATACGCCTGGCCACATGCTTCCGAGATCCCGCTGTAGCACCCGAAATAGGTCTCACACGCTTGTTGCCAGTACGCTGCGTCATAGCCATAGACGCCGCAGTTCCCGAGGTGCTCTCCGTAGGATTCGCACGATGGCGATGCCATGGGGGCATCGCAGTCGGGACTCCCACCTGTCGTCGCACCACCGCTCGACTCACCAGCACCTGTCGCCGCGCCACCGCTCGACTCACCAGCACCTGTCGTCGCGCCACCACTCGAGTCGCCAACACCTCTGGTCGCATCACCACTCGACTCATCAACACCTGTCGAAGCACCGCCGGTCGAGCTGCCGCCGTCTCCCGTTGTCGCAGATTCGGACGAGGCGTCCGCCGTGTCTTCCGGCGTCGACGTCCCTGAAGGGTCCGCGGTGCTCGCCGACCCCTGACCCGTTGTTTCGAGATCGGGCGGTGGGGCTTCTGGTTGCGCCCCGTCGTCACACCCCGCGGGGGCGAGGGCCGCAAGCCCGAAGAGGAAGACCACGTTGCTGAGTTCGGGAGGACGCTGAGATCTACGCACGCTGTTCGATCCAATCACGATGCGGACAAGAGTTGCCCGGAACCTGTGTATGTCCGCAGCGGCCCATCCCCTTCAAAATCTCCCCAGTGTCGGTTCGGGCTCCTGCTCGTACACCAAGAGCTGGAGCCTTCAGGAGGCGGACTGCCGGGCCGAAGACCGCTTGCGTTGCTCCGCATGCGACGACGGTCGTAGACGCCGCGGCACTCCCGACCCATCGAGGATATCGATGTGCACTTCCCTACTCGTCGGACTCCTGGCCCCGGGCTCGCAAGCAACCGTGCAGGCCCCCGAGGGCACGGCCGTGCTCGACGACGTTCGGGTCTTGATCGCCCAGCTCGAGCGACCCGCCCAACACGGCCTCGGCGCCCTACTCACGCAGACGGGTGGGCTGGACCGAATCGCGAAAGAGGCAATGCAGATCGGCCCCGCCCGCATCGAAGCCGGCGACCGCGTCATGCTCTCGGTCGCCGGCGCGAACCGGGACCCGGCGGTGTTCGAGCACCCCGAGCGCTTCGTGCTCGAGCGTCCCAACGTGAAGCGACAGCTCGGCTTCGGGCTCGGCATCCACGGCTGCCTGCGGGGCGCCGCGCTCCCCCGCCTCGAAACGCGGCTCGCGGTCGAACGGTTGGCAGCGGTCGCCGAGCGCATCGAGGTGACCGGCGACCTGGAGTACCGGCCGAGCACCACGCATCGCGGGCTCGTCTGCTTGCCTGTCCGCTTCCAGAGCCGACCCCGGCGTTAGAACGGGAACGCCAGAGGTGCGATGATTACCGTGGTGATCCAAATGAGCAACGACAGCGGCCCGCCCACGCGCAGGAAATCCACGCTGCGATAGCCACCGGGGCCGTACACCATCAGGTTGGTCTGGTAGCCCACGGGCGTGGCGAAGGCCGAGGCGGCCGCGACCGTGAGTGCGATCGCAAACGGCATGAAGTTCACGCCCAGCCCCTGCGCGGTCGCCAACGCGACCGGAAACACGAGCACCGCCGCGGCCTGCGTCGTGATCAAGTTCGCCAGCACCGTGGTCACGAGGTAGATCGTCGCGATCGCGACGTAGGGGTTCGTGCCGATCGAGCCGACCAGCCCCGTGGCAACGTAGGCCGCCGCACCGCTGCGGTCCATCGCCACGCCAATGCCCAGTCCTGCGCCGATCCCCAGCAGCACGCTGAGATCGATCGCCCGCTTGGCGTGAACCGGTCGTAGGCACCGGAACGCAACCATGCCCCCGCCGGCGATGCACGCTGCCTTGAGCATGCTCGTGACCTCGGTGGCCGCGAGCACGACCATCAGCAGCATCAAGCTGCGCGCGATCCAGGCTCGCTCGTGCGTCACGGGCGTCGAGTCGGCCACGGGCGAAACGAGCAGGAACTCGCGAGCGTTGCGCTGGTTGTCGACGAAGGAGGGATGCGCCTCGATGAGCAGCGTGTCGCCGCTCTTGAGCCGAATGTCACCGACCTTCTTCTTGATGCGCTCGCCGTCCCGTGCCACGGCGATGATCACGGCGTTGTAGTTGGTGCGGAATTTCGCCTCGCGAACGGTCAGCCCCTCGAGCCGGCCGCGCCCCACGACCGCCTCGATCAGACACCGATGCGAGCGCGGGTTGTTCACCTTGAAGAGCTGATCCGCGGCCGGCATCAGCCCGGGAATGTTCTGAAGGTCGACGACCGACTCGACCACCCCGACGAACATGAGCCGGTCCTCGGCCTGCAGCCGCGTCGTCGGCTCGACCGCCGCGACGAGGTCTTGGCCGCGCTGAATCTCCATCAGGTACACACCGGGCAGGTTCCGCAGGCCAGCGTCTTCGATCGACTTGCCGACGATGGGGCTCTGCTTGTGAACCATCATCTCCACGACGTACTCGCGCGGGTCGTCGACTTGGGTGAGG
>CAYSPB010000326.1:0-9010 GCA_964432695.1 uncultured Nannocystaceae bacterium | reverse complement strand
GTTCCCCGTGTCCCGCCGTACGCCCCCTCCATCGCCGCAGCAGCCCCTTTTGCGGACGGTGCTCGTGGGCGCCCTCGCCACGGCGGCCCTCGGCACGATCCTGGTGTGGGTCTTCGATGAGAGCGAGCCGCCACCAACGCTGGCCGAGGGCAAGATGGTCGACGAGGACGGGGAGGTCGTCGACCGCCGCGTGGCGTTCGAGGCCGACCGCGAAAACCGCCGCCGCGCCGCGCTGCCCCGCCGCAGTGCGTCGCTGATCCTCGAGACGCTCGCCGGTCCCGGTCCAGGCGCCGCGGAGATCTCGGACCTCCAGACAGCCCGCGACAGCTTTGCCAACGTCATCAGCGAGATCGAGGTCATGGCCGAGCGACCCCGAGCGATGAAGCAGCGCAAGTGGCAGGACCTCTACCGCGCGGCCAACGATTCGTTCAGCGCGCTTTCGATGCAGCTCGACGCCAAGGACCCGGCGCAGAAGAAAGAGCTCGAAGAGGCCCACAAGCAGCTGGTCAACGCGCTTTCGATCGTTCGTGTGCGCGGGGGCAAGTTCAAGGTCCGCTGAGGCCTTCGGCAGCAGTCGGCTGCTATGGTCTTCGCGTGTCTCGCTGGGTGACCCTCGCGACCGTCGGCCTGCTCTGTGTGGGCTGCGCTTCGAAGCAGAACAACGACGACGAGTTCCTCGGACTCGGCCGGGTGGGCGCGAGCTCCGAGCCGCCACCCGGCGTCAGTCGACCGATCGTCGAAGGAGACCTGGTCGGGCTGCAGGAGCGCGGTGCGTTGCTCTCGGCGATGGAGCGCGCGCTTCGTCTAGGCTACGAGCAGGGCGCTTACGCGGTGGGCGTCGGGGAGGGGGACATCGTGCTGCCGCTGGTCGACGTCGACCCCGGGGGTCGCTCGGCCCAGGTGTTGTTCTTGCGATGGCGGCGTGACGAGGTCGGCCTCGCGGGGGACTTGCACCCGAAATACGCGGAGCGGTGGCTGCTCGTCTCCATGATGCTCGAGCCGGAGCGGGTCCTCGACAAGGAGCTGCTCGCGGGCAAGGTCGAGGAGGATGGCGTCGAGTTTCACCGCGCCGCCGCACTGCTCGCCGCCGCGGAGACCCTGCGGACGCAGACGCCGGACGAGGCGTATCACCTGTTCACCGTGCCCGAGCTGACGCAGACCGACAGCCGCCGGACTCCGACGGTGGTCGCGACGCGGGTGTACGCTCTGTCGGCACGCGGTGGCGGCCCCGACGTGGAAGTGCTGGTCGATGCCGCGAAGAAGGGCCGCATCCCCGAGGTCTTGGGGTCGACCGTGGTGCACGAGCCTGGCGCGGTCACCGATGCGCAGATCCGCGTGGACCAGCCGCAGCCCGCCCCCGCCTCGGTGGCCCGGGTCATGCTGCAAGGCGGGGCAGGCTCGGTCGAGGTGGAGTCGTCCGCGGGTGCGTGGCTCGTCGATCGCCGCACCGGCCGCGTCTCTCGTCCGTAGGGCTCGATCGGGCGAGAACGGGCGCGGAGCCATCGCGGGTGACGAGCCCGCCGCTGTGGGCTACCGTTTGTCCACTGGAACCGGAAGAACCACGCCTCGTCGGACCTGAATCCAGCGCCGACCTGCCCGAGGGCACGGACATCACGTTCGGCAAGACGTTTCGCGTGCTCGAGAAGCTCGGCGAGGGCGGCATGGGCAAGGTGTTCAAGGCGTTCGACCCGTTCATGAACCGCTACGTCGCCCTCAAGGTGATGAAGCAGGACGTACCCGAGAGCGAGCAGCGGCGATTCCGCCTCGAGGCGCGCCTTTGCGGGAGTTTTTCGCACCCCAACCTCGTCCGGGTGCTCGACGTCGGCACGATGAAGGAGCGCGGCCTGTACTGGTTCGCCATGGAATTCCTCGAGGGCACCGACATCCGCGGCGCAATGTCCCGTGGCCGTACGGTGCCCTTGCATGTGCTGTGCGAGATCTTCCGGCAGACGCTCGAGGGCCTGCACTACATGCACCTGCGTCGCATCGTGCATCGCGACATCAAGCCGGCCAACATCTACGTCTGTCGCGACCCGCACGACCCGCAGCTGCGGCCGGTGAAAGTGCTCGATCTCGGCGTTGCGCGGGACCTCAAGGACGGCAAGCCCGAGGAGGGCGGCTGGATTCTGGGCGACCCGCGGTACATGCCGCCCGAGCAGACCAAGCCCAACCTCGACCTGGATCATCGCGCCGACCTCTACGCGCTGGGGATGACGTTCTACGAGGCCATCACGGGGCATCATCCGTTTGCCGACCTCGTCGGGCAGCACCCCAAGCTCCTGCTGCGTGCGCAGCGAGAGCGGGAGCCGCAGCCGCCGAGCGTCCACCTGGATGCCAGCACGCCCGCGGCGACCGCAGAGATCATCGATGCCTTCTTTGCGCAGGCGTGTGCCAAGCACAAAGAGCACCGCTTTGCCGACGCTCGCGCAATGCAGCACGCGATGACCGTGCTGCTGCAGCACGCCTGAGGGCTCACGAAAAAAACAGCGCGGTCGCGGTGTATCGTCGCGCGGCATGACGGCTCTGCTCTCCCGCGCACCTCAGCACTTCATCGATCAGCTGCGCGAGCTGGGCGGCCGCGGGTACGTCGTCCGGCGGCCGGGTGGACAGCTCGAGGCATCCCACCCGGCGCTCGAGGAACTCCGGCAGTTTTGCGTCGACGATGCGCGCGACTTTCTCGATCACGACGGCTTGTTCTTCGCGGTGGGCCCGGAAAGTGGCGCCCTGTTGGCTGCGTTCGTCCACGACACGACGCGCGGGCAGGCGGCCGGGGGTCTACGGCACTGGCCGTACGCAACGCTGGAAGCGTTCGTGCGCGATGGGCTGCGGCTTGCGGTGGGCATGACCCGCAAGAACGCGACCGCGGGGCTTTGGTGGGGCGGGGGCAAGGGCATCATCGCGCTTCGCGAGGATGCTGCGTGGCGAGAGCGGGCCTATCGCGACGTGGTCTACGCAGAGTACGGCCAGTTCGTGAGCTCGCTGAACGGCTGCTACGTGACGGCAGAAGACGCGGGCACGACCCCGCCCGACATGCGAATGGTGTTCTCGCAAACCCGCCACACCACGTGCATCCCCGCGACGCAGGGCGGCTCGGGCAATCCGTCGGGCCCCACGGCCCTGGGCGTGGTGTGTGCCATGGAAGCCGCGCTCGACGTACTCGGAAAGGGCACGTTGGAGGGCAAGCGGATCGGCATGCAGGGCGCCGGCAACGTGGCGACGTTCATGATGGAGGCTCTGCTCGCGCGGGGCGTGGCATCCATCGTCGCCTCGGACATCAATGCCACCCGGCTCGACGAGGTTCGGACCCGGCTGGGCGACGAACGGGTCCAGCTGCGTCATTGCGCGCCGGATGACGATTCGATCGTCGAGACGCCGTGTGACGTGTTCGCGCCCAATGCCCTCGGCGGGTTGCTGAACCCGAACACGATCGGTCGTTTGCGGACCCCGATCGTCTGCGGCGCGGCGAACAACCAGCTCCTCGACGATGAGCGCGACATGAGGGCTTTGGTCGAGCGTGGCATCACCTACGTTCCGGACTTCGTCGCCAACCGCATGGGCATCGTCAACTGCGCCAACGAGGGCTACGGCCACGTGCCCGATGACCCCGCGATTGCGCGTCACCTCGGCCGCGCGTGGGAGCACAGCGTGTTTCATGCGACGGCCCGGGTGCTTCGTCACGCGTCACAGACGGGACAGACCACGGCGGAGGCCGCCAATGCGCTCGCCGACGGTCTCGCCAGACAGCCGCACCCGGTCTGGCCCGAGCGCGGCCGCCAGATCATCGAGGGGCTGGTCGCTTCGGGTTGGGCCACCGCCTCCTCCTGAAGCGGCGGCGCGGCACGGGGGTCAGCGGTAGCGAACGCGAATCGGCTTGAACTCGATCGCTTGGATGCGAGTGTCGTCCTTGGGGTTGCGGTCTTTGCTGATGTCGTCCCCCCCGGTATCACCGACGATGGCGTACAGGGCGACCGGACCCCGGTCGGGGTGCTTGATGTGCAGGTGGTTGCCTTGGAGTTGAAGGCCACTCACGGTCGAGTTGATGCGTCCGAGAATCTCTCGCGCACGACGAACCTCTCGGCTGTCGCTGCGCCGGTCGCTGAGCGTGCGCTCGGCATCGAGGACCTGGTTGACGAGGTCGTTGAGGGTGTTGATGAACTTCTTGAAGTCCTCACCGGGACCGAGGATCTGAAAGCCCGCCTTTTGGCTGCGGAAGCGGACCTCCGAGCGCGTCGAGTCGAGAATGCGATCGATGGTTTTGCCGCGAGGCGCTCGAAAGACCGTGCGGGTGAAGGTCTCCTCGACCGTAGACCAGTCGCTCTTGGTCTCGGCGGCCTTGAAGTAGATGACCGCTTCGATCGAACGGCGGTCTCGTGAGACCCGTAGGTCGGTGCGGCAGATGATGTCTGGCCCGTTGCCGCCGAACTCTCGGTCACCGCGAGTTTTGCGGGTGGGGACCAGTGCGGTCTCGATGTCGGTGGGGCGAACCGTGGCGGTCGAACCTGCTTCGGCCACGGCGTGACCGGTGAGTCGAGCACCGGCTTCGACCGAGCCGGTTGCGAGGACTGCGAGGGCGAGGGTGGTGATGGCTTTCCTGAACATGGGGTCGTTCCTTCACGCCGGTCATCCCGACCGGGCAGCGGCGTAGTCGGACGAACCCTGAAAAGCGTTCCGAGCTTTTTCGCCCGCCCGGATGCCAGCCACGCCGGGACAACCCCGTGACGAACGAGCGCCCCGCTGCGCTGGGGCAACGAGGCGCGTGGGAGGCCGCGGAGTTCGACTCAGTCGAGCCAGTCTTGTGGAATGGGCGCGCCGGACATGCTGTCTCCGGGGCCCAGGCCGCGTAGCGTATCGGCGCCCACGCGACGGTTCGCCAGCCCGGCGAACGTTTGCAGGCTCTGCGCGCTGCGGGGGAGCGTGTGGCGCTCGAGCAGCGCGGACATGTTCGCACCCATCATCCAGGCGGCGTCCGAGTGCGCGAGCGTGCGTATGACCAGCTGCTGGTTCGAGGAGAGTTCGGCAAACTCCGCCGACGCCGTGGCGCGCGGCGGGAAGGCCAGGCCGAGCAGGGTCTCGGCGATCGCGAGCGCACTGCTGGGGTCGGAGCCGGCGAGGAACTTGGCGAGTGTGCTGACCGAGCGCTCGGCTTTTTCCGGCCCGACCGCGAGCAAGGCCCGTGCGGTCGCGGCGGGCGTGTTCTCCTGGGCCCACGGCGACTCCGCGTGGAGCGGCTCGATCGAGGAGGGGTCCTTGAGCGCGTAGAGCAGCGCCTCGACGACGGCATCGTCGACATCAGCGCTGGCGAGGAACGACAGCGATCGCGCGGCAGCCCATCGCACGTATGGCGCGTTGTCGTGCTCGACGAGTTCGAAGAGCCGGACGCGGGTGAGCGGCTCGTCGCCGAGGCTGCCGAGTGCCTCGGCGATGCTGGCCCGGACGACCGGCTCTTTCTCGCTGGAAAGTCGCCCGCCCAGCGCGGGGATGGTCGTCGGCGCGGCGTCGCGCAGACCGCCCAAGAGGAAGGCTGCCGCGGCGCGGGTGCTCGAGTCGTCGTGGGAGAGCAGCGACTGATAGGCCGACAGGCCCCGGCGCACCGCCGCCTTTGCGTCATCGACCCAGGTCTGCTCTTGGGCGATCTTGGCCGCGAATTCGGGCGTGTGACGTTCGTCGTCGTAGATTCCGTGGTGCTGGTGCACCTCGTGATGCGACGCGCCGTTGGCGAGTGCGCTGAGGTAGATGAGCAGCCAGGGGCGGTCGACGTGCTCGGCGTGCTCGAGCAGCGCGATGAGGAACGGAATCGCGTGCGGCGTGGCCTCGTACACTGTGCCGTGAGACCACAGTGTTCCGTAGAGGTCGTACTGCGCCTTGGCGCGGCGGTCTCGATCCTCGGCGGCGAGGTCACGGACCAGGTCGGGGACATCATCCGCGGGTCCGAGCGCATGGCGGAGCTTCGCCCACGCGACGTCGTCGAGGCCTTCGAGCATCACCCACCAACATATTCCAAGGTGCGCGCCGTGGCTCCCCTTGGACACCTGCAATGAGTCATGATCGAAGTCACGGGCCCTGCTGCGGGCCCGTTGCCGCAAATCTGGGGCTGCTGCCCTCTCGCTGCGATGCGCAGCGAGCGCTACTGAAGACCGGTCGGATCGCCGCCCGCGAGAAAGCGTCCGATGGCGGCTTCGATGGGGCCTGGGTTCCGCAGGTTGCTTCGAATCTCGAGTGCACCTTGCGCGAGCCGGGCCCAGATCTCGCTCCCGGCCGGCAGTTCGAGCGCAGCAACGTAGGCGGCGATGGCCTCGGGGTCGGGGCTCGGCCACGACCCCTGAACGTCCACGCTGCTCGGGCCCTCTCCGGGGCGGACGACGATCCGAATGATGGGATCGGCGAACCGCCGGGCCAGCAGCAGCGCCACCACGAGCAGGCCGAGCCAGATCGCGACGACGACGGCAACGACGGCGGGCCACCGCCACGCCAGCGGGCCGACACCCAACAGGGCCAGCCCAACGGTTCGGCGGGGCACGACGAGAGGCGCGGCGAACATGACTGACCGTACCAGGCTCGCTCGCGCCCATCGCTGCCGGGGACCAAACGGAGATTCAAACGAAAAGGCCGGCTCCGAAGAACCGGCCTCTGCGGTGGACCGAAGTCCGTTGTCGGTGGAGGCGAGGGGGATCGAACCCCTGACCTACGCGCTGCCAGCGCGTCGCTCTCCCAGCTGAGCTACGCCCCCGTGGAGAAGATTCCCGCCGTTGCGGGGCGCTTGAACTACACCGGGCAGACATCTGCGTCAAGCCGAAATCGACCAGAAAACGAGCGGCTCGGTCTGCCGGGTTGGCCACGGTTCGGCTGCCCGTTCACGACGGGATCCCCGTGGCGGGGGATGGGACGTCTTGCTCCGCGATCGCGGCCAGTTCATGATCCCGTCCGCGTGACATCGCGTTCGCGTCCTGAGGACGTTCGCGACGACTCGCCGCCGTAGTCATGAACCTCGCCGAACTCTTCCAGCAGGGCGGAGCCCTCATGTGGGCCATTCTCGGCGCCTCGATCATCGGGGCGGCCGTGTTCATGGAGCGGTTGTGGTCGCTGCAGCGCAGCAAGGTGCTCCCCCGTGCGTTCGTCGATCGCATCCGCGGGCTGGTGGGCAAGAACAAGACTTCCGAAGCGCTGCTGCTGTGCGAGGAGAACCGCTCGAGCATTGCGCTGCTCATGGCGGCCGCGATCCGGGCGCACGGCCATGACAAGACTCGTGCCGAGATCAAGGAGTCGGTCGAGGAGGTCGGCAACCGCGAGGTGGCCCACATGGACCGCAACGTCGAGATCGTCGGCACTGTCGCGCAGGCTGCCCCCTTGATGGGCCTGCTCGGCACGGTCATCGGTATGATCTTCGTTTTCCAGGACTTCGTCGAGTCCTACAAGCAGGGCATCGTCGGCCCCGACACCTTCGCTCAGGGCATCTGGCAGGCGCTGATCACCACGGCGTTCGGCCTTACCGTCGCCATTCCGATGCTCGTCGCCTACAAGTTCCTTCAGGGTCGCAACGACCGCTTGATCGTGGACATGGAGGAGGACGCGATGGGCATCGTCGACCTGCTCGAAGATGCGGGACGCCGCGGCGCCAAGAAGCGCGACCGTGACGACGAGGGCAGCGAGGACGCGCAGGAGAACGAGCGTTGAGTTTTCGCGGCCGCGGTATGGGTGCCCGTGCGCACCGCCGGCGCCGGGAAACGCTCGTCGACCTCACGCCGCTGATCGACATCGTCTTCCAGCTGCTGATCTTCTTCCTGCTCACGGCAACCTTTCAGGACACGCCGTCCTTCAAGGTGAAGTTGCCCAAAGCAAAGAACACCGACGTCACGCAGGAGTCAAAGGCGGTCGTCGTCACGCTCGGTGCCGACGGCGCGTATGAAGTCGACGGCAAGGTCGTCGACGCTCGCGAACTCGAGATGCGGCTGTGCCTCGCCGCGCAGGGCGAGAGCAGCGGCGTCAGCATCAAGGCCGACGAGTCGACGCCACACAAGTTCGTCGTCGAAGTCATGGGCCTCGCCAAGACGTGCGGGCTCGAGAAGCTCAACATCCTGCACGGGCGATGAGTGCCACGGGGGGACACCTCCCCCGCACCTCCCGGACCGTCCCATCTTGTGACGGGGTGGACCTCCGCGGCCGGTCGATATCTCTCGCTGTTGGCCGGAATACCCTTCGGGCACTCGTCGTCGTCGTCTAGACTCAGCGACGACGTTTGCGTCTGGGGATCCTGCGTTGAAAGAGGGACAACGAGCATGAAGAGTCTCGTCGTAGCCAGCCAGAAGGGGGGGGTGGGGAAGACGACCTTGTCGTTGAACCTGTCCTTCGCGTTCTCGAAGGCCGGCTTTCGGACCGCATTGATCGACGCCGACCCGCAGGGCGCTGTCGGCCTCTCGCTATCGAAGTCGCTGACGGTACGTAAAGGTCTGGCCGACTGCGTGGCGGGAGAGGCGTCGGCAGCCGACGCTCTCGTACATACGCGGGTGGAGGACTTCTCGTTGATGCCCGTCGGCACGATCTCTCCGGTGGAGACGCACAGCTTCGGCTCCGCGTTGGCCGACGGGACGCGCATGCGTGCGCTGCTCGATCAGCTCTCGGGATCGTTCGACGTGGTCGTCGTCGATACGCCGTGTGGATTCGGGGGCATCACGGCCGGGGCGCTGCGGGCCTGCTCGCACGCGATCTCGCCCATCCAGGCCGAACCGATCGCGCTGCGCTCGGTCACCCAGCTCCTCGAGATGATCAAGGCGCTCGGCGCTGACGGGTCGGTCGCGCGCGTGGCTGGCTTCGTACTGAGCATGCTGCAGACCGACGATGCGGCGTCGCTTCAGGTCGCCCGAGACGTTTGGGACATGTTCCCGCGGGAGCTGCTGTTCGATGTCAGCGTGCCTCGCGACGGCGTGTTCCTCGAGGCGACGGCCGCGGGTGTGCCCGTGGGGCTGCTCCGCCGACCGGCTCCGCCGGTGACCCACGTGTTCGACCTCGTCGCAGC
>CAYSPB010000325.1:0-9043 GCA_964432695.1 uncultured Nannocystaceae bacterium | reverse complement strand
AAGCGAACGGTGATGGATTGGCCTTCTTCGAGGGTCATGCGTTCTCCAGGTCGAGCGCGAACGGACGTTCGGTCCACAGCCCCGACCGGAGCGCATGCAGATTGTGCGTGATCCACTGCATCGTGGCGTCGTCGTTCGAGCCGTCGAGCGGCAGCTCTCGCCACTGTCGGCGTGCAACGACGTAGGCCTGCGCCATGTCGGGCCAGTCGTCGTACGCCCGCTGGAGGCGTTTCGCAACCGGGGCGATCATCTCCCAGGATTGCTCCGGGTCGACCATGCCGGCCGCAGCGCCCAGACGGGCAACCAGCACGAACCGCAGGAGCTCCCACGCGTTGTCGGGATGTGGCGAGTGCGCCAGCTCATCGAGCACGTCGTGCAGCTCACGGGGCCCGTGGATGTGCCACCAGCGCTGCAACATCCGCCGGGCTTCCCCGCGGTCGAGGTGTCCGTAGTCGCAGTCGCGCGTCACCAGCATCATCGCGGCCTGGCACCAGCACCGAAGCGGATCCTTGGCATCGGTATCGAGCTGTTCGGCCATTGCGCTTCGGGGTCCACCGGGACGCAACCGATTGAACAGGGCCGCGAACACCAGGAGCACGCCGAGACCGCCGAGTACCCACGCCCAGTTTTCGAGCAGCCAGTTCATTGCGTGACCGGTTCGAGCAGTTCGATGGCGCAGTCGTCGGCGCGAAGCCGGACGCGAGTCCCAAACGGAAGGGCTCGATTGCGGGCCGGGTCGTGGCCGAACTCGAAGCCGGTGACGAGCGGGACACCCAGCGTGCCGAGCCGCTCGACGACGACCTGTTCGGCGGTGGGCCCCAGCCCGTTGGGGGGCTCGCACATCGAGAGCTGACCGACGGCGATGCCGCGGACCCCTCGAAGTACTCCACTGGAAAGCAGCTGGGTGAGCGTGCGGTCGATGCGGTACGGGACCTCGTTGATCTCCTCGATCGCGAGAATGTTCCCGCGAAGCGGCGGAAAGAACCGCGTCCCGACGAGACTGCGCAGCACTTCGAGGTTGCCGACGACCAGGCGACCCTCGACGGTCCCGCCGTTGAGAGCCGTGCCTTCGGACGCGACGATCGGGGGGGGGACTTCGCCGCGAAGCAGGTCGCAGAGGTGGTCGACGTCGCCGGGGTGCAGCCCGCCAAGCTGGGTGAGCACCGGCCCGTGGATGGAGGCGACCGATGCGGTGACCCAGGCCCACGACAGGAGCGCGGTGATGTCGGAGAAGCCGACGATCGCTTTGGGGTTGCGGCGCAGCCGCGCAGGGTCGAGGCGGCCGAGCAGGCGCGTGAGTCCGTATCCGCCACGCGCACAGAAGATGATCCCGGGGTCCGGGTCCGCAAAGGCTTTGTGAAGGCTGTCTGCGCGAGCCGCGTCTGGGCCGGCAAAGTAACCATCGCGCTCGAGCAGGTTCTCGGCGGGCTCGAGCGGAACCTCGCCCACGACCCGTGTCAGGGCCCGCAAGCCTTTGTCGAGTCGGCCCGGATCGACGGGTCCCGACGGCGCAACCACGTGCACGCACGCACCCTCGCGAAGCGCGGGCGGCAGGTTGACGGTGGTCGATGCGAGGGCCGGGTCGTTCACGCTTTGTCTCGAGCGATGCGAAATATAGCAGTTGCGCGGACCGGCGGACTGAATCGGGAAGCGTTTCGTGTCGTCGTGCGTCTGGAGGATGCGTGGGGGATACTCGGCACACGTTGACGGAGACGCACGAGCCCCCGGCGGCCAGGTCGCGGACCCAGACGCTCGATGATGACTGCGCGGCCGTCGGTGCGCGCTGGGAGCGAGGCCGCGGAACGAGCATCGGCCGGTACCGCATCGAGGAGCGACTCGGTGCGGGAGCCATGGGGGTCGTCTACGGGGCGGTCGACCCGAAACTCGGGCGCAAGGTCGCGATCAAGATGGCGCATGACTCCGACGCGAACGGTCGTCGCGGTGCCGACCGCTTCGTACGTGAGGCTCGTGCCATGGCGGCGCTCGACCATCCGCATGTCGTGAAGGTGTACGACTTCGGGCTACGCGACGACGAAGCGTACCTGGTCATGGAGCGCATTCGGGCGCGGACGCTGACCGACTGGCTCGCGACTTCACCTTCACGCCGGGAGCGACTTCGCGTCATGCGTGAAGCGGGCGAAGGGCTCGCGGCTGCACACGCCGCCGGCCTCGTGCATCGTGATTTCAAGCCCGACAACGTGCTCATCACCGACGGAACCGAAGCGAAGGTCACCGACTTTGGTCTCGCGCGCGCCTACGACGACGACGACGACGATTCGAGTTCCGATGCGAACCTCTCGGGTCCCAGCGGGATCTCCGGTCCTGTGTCCCATACGGTCACAGCGCAGGGCGTCGCCGTAGGGACGCCGGCGTTCATGTCGCCCGAACAGCACAGGGCTCTACCGCTGACGCCCCGGTCCGACCAGTACAGCTACTGCGTCACCCTCTTTGAAACCCTCACCGAACGACGGCTCTTTCTCGCGAAGACCGTGCTGGGCCTCGAAGAACTCAAGGACCAGGGGCCGCCCCTCGAGGCATTTCGAGGTCTCCCGCTGCACCTGGCGCGAGCACTGCGTCGAGGACTTCAGCCCCGAGCTGCCGATCGCTTCGCCGACATGGCTGCGCTGCTGCGGGCGCTCGATCGCAGTCGCGCCCTGGTTTGGGGAGGAGCGGCCGGCCTCGTCGTCGTCCCTGTCGCCCTGGCGGCGATGCCCGCAGAGCCGGACACCGCTAGCTGTATCTCTGCATCTGCGCTGCTCGAGGCAGAGCAGCGGTCGGCGATCGAACGCGCGCTGCTCGACGTGGCCGGGGAAACACCCGGGGACCGCGTCTCGCGAGTCATGGAAATGCTCGACGGCGAGGCGCACGCCTGGTCCGAGGCGTATGCCCGGGCGTGCACCCTCGACGCAGAGCCCGGTGACCTGGCGCGCTCGTGTCTGTTGCGTCAGCGTCGCGCGTTCGAAGTGCTCGGCGGTCGACTGGCGCGCGGGTCGTCCGAGCTCGACGTGGCTCGTCGCGCGATCACGAAGCTGCCGGAGCCCGATTCGTGTCTCCAGCCGCTCGCGGCGCGCCTCGAGCAGGCGCGGTCGAACCCCACGGTTCGCGCGTACTTCGATGAGGTCGCGCGTCGCAAGGTTGAGGCCGAAGACGCGCTGCGGGCTGGCGATGCGCTGGCGGCGAGGGCGGAGCTGTCCCAGGCGGCCGAAGCCGCCGAGCGGATCGAGCCCGAAGCGCTTCGGTCCAAGCCGCTGACCGAGATCGGCAATCTGCTGGACACGGCCGGGGATCCCGAGCATGCGCAGGTCGTGCTGCAGCGGGCCTACGACATCGCGCGGGCGGTCGACGACGACGAGCGCGCCGCGGGTGCGGCCGTGCATCTGACCTGGGTCGAAGGCGTGTCGCTCGGGCAGCCGGAGGGCGGGCGTCGGTGGGCTCGGGAGGCGGCGCTTCGAATGCGGAACTTCTCTCCCAAGCCGGACCTCGCGGCTGCGCGCTTGGTAAACCTGGCGGCGCTCGCTCAGAACGACGGCGACCTCGATGCCGCGCTCACGTACATGCGGCAGGCCGATGTGATCGGGCAGACCGACACGGGGGCGGGTCGTCCTGCACGCGAGTCGACCCGACTCATGGCCCGGAGTCGTCGACAACACAACATCGGCGCCATCTTGTATTGGCAGGGCAAGCATGCCGAGGCGTTGGCGTCGTTCCAGGACGCGGTCGTCAGCATTCAAGCCGCTCGCGGCTCGGACCATCCCGATGCCAACGACAGCCTCGAAGGGGTCAGCCGCACCGCCGAGGCGCTCGGCGACCTCGAACTCGCCCACGTGGCCGCGCGCACGATGGTGCGCAACGTGGAGATGCATCGCGGCCCCGACCATCCCAGCATGGTGCGTGCGCTGGGCATGGTGGCAGGCGTCGAGTATGCACGAGGCGATCTCGAGGCGGTCAAGGGACGCTTCACCCGCTCGATCCAGATCTTCGATGAGGCTACGTCGCCCGGCGACTACGCGATCGACCGCGCGATGACACAAACCGAGCTGGCAGCCGTGCTGCGCGAACTCGGAGAACTCGATGCAGGAGCCGTGGTGGCGCGCGAGGCCTACGATACGCTCGAGGAGCAAGGCGATCCTTCGCTTGCCGCCCAGCGTGCTGGTGCGCTGCGAGAACTCGCCTTGATCGAAACCGATCGCGGCGACGTCGCAAAGGCACTCGAGTACCTGCTGTGGATGGACGAAGCCGGTCGCAGCAGCCGTTTCGAGACGCTCAATCGCCTCGTCATGGCGATCACGCGGGTCTACGTGTTCACGGAAGCTGGCCGTTTCGACGACGCGGTCGCGGCGTCGGAGTTGGGTATGCAGGCTGCGGCCGAGGCTCCGGATTCTGTCGATGCACACATCCTTCGAATGCGCACCGTCGAAGCGTATGTTCGCCGCGATGCACCTGGCGACCGGGCCAGCGCAGCAACGCTGATCGAGCGACTCGAAGCGGACGCGGACGCGTTCGGCCGCGATGAAGTGGCCGAAGTCGTGGCTCAGTACGAGGCCTTGCCGCGTCTCAGGCCTCGATGATGCGCAGCGGAACCTCGGCGTCCAGCACGTAGCCAGCGTCGGTCCGAATGAGAAGGTTGCGAAGGCCCATCTTGCGCAGCGTAGTCACCGCGACGTAGACCCGGTTCGCGCCGGCGCGGGGCAGCAGCTTCTCTTCCGCCCATGCGCGGTCGAGCAGGTCGGCGACGGACAGCGCGCGCCCGGGCGTCTCCTTGCGCGCGGCGACCAGGGTCGCCAACACGCGGCCGAGCGTCTTGCGCCGTTCCAGGTCGAACCGCTGGCCGTCCGGCGTAGAGTACCAGCGTCCGGAGGCGTCGGCGACGAACGGATCCGGCTCGACCGTTCGACCGTAGGTGGAGATCATGCGGGTACTCGCGTGTTGGGCGAGGAGCGCGTCGAGACCGTCGAACGGGCGAAGCACGTCGTCGTGAGACTCCACGGCTGCGCGCTCGATGACGGCTTCGAGTTCGTGCAGATTGCCGACCCAGCGGTGTCGCAGCAGTCGGAACGACAGCTCGGGGTCGAATCTCACCTCGTCGTGTTCCACGTATCGGCGCGCAAACGCGAGGGCGAGCTGAGGGATGTCGGCTCTGCGTTCGCTCAGCGGCGGGACGCGGATCGACCACCGTCGCAGTCGGTTCACCAGCTCGGGACGCAGCTTGGCCGAGAGGCCGTTGGGGCCTTCGACCGTGCATCCCACCACGTGGGCGCCGCCGAGGGCCTGCGCTTCGAGTCGATCGAGTAGCGCGAGCTGTGCGGGAGCTGGCAGCTCCTCCACCGTGTCGAGGACCAAAGTGCCATCGCAGGCTGCATCGAGCATGGCATGGATCGTGTCGGCGGCTCCGTCTTTGGCCAGTCCTCCGCAGCGCAGCACGTGCAGGGGCCCCTGGCGTTCGCTGGCCTCGTGCAGTCTGCGGGCGAGGACGTCCTTGCCCACGCCCGACTCTCCCCACAGCAGGGTTGGTCCACGTCGCGCAGCCTTCTCCAGCGTTGCGAGCGTGGAGCAGAATGCGTGGCTGTTGCCGACGAGTTCCGTTGCGGCGTGTATCGGTGGCCGCGGCTCGCGAACGGGCATCAAGAGCACGCGGCCGAGACCGACCACGTCTCCGCTGACGAGTGGGTGCTCACGGACCCGGCTGCCGTTGACGAACGTCCCGTTGCGGCTGTCGAGGTCGCGGAGGGTCGGCCCGCCGCCGCCTCCTCGATCAAACTGTGCATGGGCACGGGACAGCGCGGCGTCGTCGAGTACGCCTTCGCCGAAGGTGTCTCCTTTGCGACCCACCTCGACTGCGCGGTCCAGCGCGATGCGGCGGCCGATGAACGCGGGCCGGTCGTGATGCACGACGTACAGCCACCAGCGGTTGGGTTCCCGGCCGTCGGCCTCGGCCATCGTGGAGGTCTGGGTTTGGTCCGCGCTGCTCACGAGAGACCGAGTATTGCAGTCAGCGTGGGACGAGACCCGGGTTCGCGGGCCTGCCCGTGAACTCCTCACAGACCTGTGTCCTCCGGCCCAGCCGGCGAACGCGGGTTCGAGGCGCCGCGTTGCGGCCGGAAACAGCCTTTGCGCTCACCTTAAATCTGCGGCGCGTGGGTGGATGGAACCTTGATTCGTCGGTCGCGCGACGCCCTCAAAAGCGCACGGTCAATCCTGCCGTCGGACCGCCGAGCGACACCGAGCCGATCCATCGCTGGTCGTAGCCGGCGTGCAGCTCCACCCAGCGTACTGTGATCCCGGCAGTCGCGCGAAGGTGCGGCGACACCACACCAAAGCTGCCGCGGTGCAAGAGTCAGGCCGTCGCGAATCGGGTCGAAGGCTCGATGCGGGGAGGTTCGAGCTTGGTATCCGTGGATTTCGGGCCGCAGGTGTTCGTTTCGGGCAACACGATGCCGTTCAGAACCGGACCTTTGCGGTGACGCCGAGGTAGGTGGTGCTCAGCTGCGGGCTGACGCTGAGCTTGGGGGCCCGGGGGCGATAGCGCAGGATCGAGACGCCGCTCGAGAAGAACGTCGGCGCCGCGACGAGCAGCATCAGGCCGGTTCGCGCGGTCCGAACTTCGCCCAGAGCGAGGTTGGCCTGGGCCGTCTCTTCGTCGCTCAGCGAGCTGGCGCCTGGGTCGAACTGACTTCCCAACTCGATGCTGCGCCGGACGCCGATGCCGAACAGGCTCGCGCCGACGGCCATGCCGGCGGTTCCGAGCACGAGCGCGGTGGTGCCCGTTCCGATGGCGATGCGGCGCTTTCGTTCGAGCGAGAGGTCGTTGCGCTGGGCGAGCCACGTGCTGAACTCCCGGCCCGCCACGGAGCCGAACACCGCTCCGCCCACGCCGAAGCCGACGGCACCGAACAGCCGGCCGGCGCGTGCTCCGAGGTCGCCTTCGCTCGGCACGGCACACGTCGACACGTCTTCGCGGTTGTTGCAATCCGGAAGCAGGGCGAGCCGAGCCATCACGAGCCCCGCGCCCGCAAGGCCCAGCGCGACGGCGCCGGGAACGAGGATGTCGCGGGGGCGGGTTCGCGGCGAGCGATCGGGAAATGGATCGCCGACACCTTCGGGACTCATGAACGGTTCGCGCTCGACGGTGGGTCGATCGTCGCGATGCGCTCGGGCCTGCGTCTCGAGTTCTTCGAGGTCGACCGCGTCGAAGGGCAAACGGTCTTGGTCTTCATCGTCGACACTCGTGCGTTCGACGTCATCTTCGAGGATCTCGACTTCGTCGAGCTCTTCGAAGTCCTCGAGCACGTCCTTGCGAATTTCCGCGACTGGCGTGGGTGTGGCGACGACGTCGGACGGCGGCGCTGCTGCGCGGGGCGTCAGTGCGACGCTCGGCGCTGCGCTTGCTTGCAGGGGGGCGGCAAGAAGCGCGGCGAGCGTGGAAAGTGCGAGTGCGAATCGGGGGGCGCGGGGCGTGGGCTGCAAACTCGGGGGTCGTTCCTCTCGCGCATCCGACGATCCGTTCGTGCCGGGTCGCGCGAGTCATCCTCCACCTAGACCCACGTGAGGTAGCAAACGTTGGTTCCCGGGCGCCGGCCCTGCGTCAGGCCGGTCGCATGGCAACTTGCGTTGCGCCCCGGTTCGCTCCACGGATGCCTACACCTTCGCGTCGAGCGCTGCAGCGGCGCCCGATGGATACGCCTACCGGCGCTTGCGGCCGCGACGACGGCGTCCACGACGGTTGCCGCCGTTGTTCGACGCTGCTTCGTCATTGCGTCCACCCTCATTCGCGGTCTCCGCACTCGCATCCGCAGCGGCTTGGGCGGCTTGCGATTCCTCGTCTTCGGATGACGCGGCGGCTTCACCCTCCGCCGGTGCCGCAGCCTCCGCAGCGCCGTCTCCGTCGGCAGCCTCCAACCGCGCTCGCTCGCTTTCGTCCACATCCTCGGAGGGGTCGGGGTCGACCACCGGTGCGGGCATGGCCATTTGCGGCGCGATGTCCTCGCCTCCGACCATTTCGCCGTCTTCGAGGTGCTCGGTGCCCAGCTGCGACGCTTCTTCGTGCGCCTGGGCGTCGGTGAGCTTGCCGACGATGCCCGCGGCCGCGGCGTCGGTCTTCACCTCGATGACCTGATCGACGAGGAAGTACCGGGTCTCGTCCTCGTCGTGGAGCGTGAGGATCGAGTGTGTGGGCGGCGGGGCCGCGGTCGAGATGAAGTACCGGTCGTCGGCGCGGGGCTCGAGGGTGGCGGATTCGACGAGCGTGGTGTGGCGCAGGGCGACGCGATATTGGGGCATGGGCGGCCAAACTCTACCAGGATCGGCACCCCGATCGCCGGGTGGGCAGGGTCCGATTTGCCCCTGCGCCACGTCAGACCGACGCGTTCGGGACGATAGGCTGCTCGTGCGCGGGCGTCCCGCGTTTACAGGCGGGCAGGCGAAACGTAGCCTTGCCCACATTCTTCGCGGCGCCGCGGCACTGCGAGAGCGGTCTTCGCAATTCGGAGGCCACGCGGGTATCAACGCCCGAGAAAGCCACGCACGCATGTTCGGCGGACTGATCAAGAAAGTTTTCGGCACCAAGCACTCGCGCCAGCAGAAGAAGCTGCAGCCGATGCTCAACGCCATCAACGAGCGGGAGAGCGCGCTCAAGGAGCTGTCCGACGATCAGCTGAAGGCGCGCATCACCGACGCGCGGCAGAAGATCGACAACGGCGCGTCGCTCGATGACCTGCTGTTCGACGTGTACGCCACGGTGCGAGAGGCCGCCTGGCGCGTCATGCAGATGCGTCACTACGACGTGCAGATGATCGGCGGCATCGCGATGCACCAGGGCAAGGTGCTCGAGATGCGCACCGGTGAGGGCAAGACGCTGACCGCGACCTCGGCGCTCGTGCTCAACGCCCTCAGCGGCAAGGGCGCGCACCTCATCACGGTGAACGACTACCTCGCCAGCCGCGACGCGGAGTGGATGGGGCAGGTCTACAACTACCTGGGCCTGAGCACGGGCACGATCGTGCGGGGGCTGTGGGGGCGTGAGCGGCAGAAGGCCTGCCGCGCTGAC
>CAYSPB010000324.1:0-9052 GCA_964432695.1 uncultured Nannocystaceae bacterium | reverse complement strand
GGCATCTTTGGCGCGCTGCACGTTGAGCAGCTGCCGCGCGACGAGGTAGTTGCCCAACGCGGCGTGCTCGGGCATGGCGCGCAGCTGGTGGGCGCCAGCGAGGCGCGCGATGGCTCCGGTCGCACCCCCGCCCTTGGTGTCGAACAGGCTGAGGTAGCTGCGCAGCACGGGGGCGAGGGTTGCACTCCGCGCGCCCTCGCGCTTGAGCTGCAGCAGGCGCGTGTGCGGCTCGGTGTCGGGCAGGGAGAGGCCGGCGTCGTAGCTGCGCTCCGCGGCCTCGAGGTCTCCGGTGAACAGGTGGATGTCACCGCGCAGCTCGTGCAGGCGGCTGAGTACGCTGACGGTGAGGTCAGGCATGGCCTCGACCGTATCGAGCGTGACCAGGGCCGCCGCGGGGTCGCCTTGCTCGACCTGGCCGATGGCGAGGCCGAGCTTGTGTAGGGGCTGCTTGGGTTCGAGGGCGCAGAGCTGCTCGTGAAACTGCACGGCTTGGTCGAACTTCGCCTTGCCTGCAGCCTTGCCGATTTCGGCGCGAACGGCCGCGACCTTGTGGGCGCAGGGACGCTCGAACACGCTGCCCCGCTTGAATCGCTGGGCCTGGGCTTCGACGTCTTCAGGGCGGATGCCCTTGCGCTGCTCGAGGAACGCGAGCCACTGCTGCTCGAGGTCTTCGAGTGACGTGCCGTACGCGGCTCGAGCATCGCCGGCGGTGCGATAAAAGGTCGCCATCGGCTCGAAGCCCCGCGTTTCGATCAGCCACAGCACGAACGACCCGGCGGTGGTGTACGCCACGCGAGAACTCTGGCTGAGAAAGCCCGGTCCCATGATTGCGGCGAGCTTCGGCCGCCGCTTCAGGGCGATGAGCGCCTCGACCTGGTCGTGAAGGTCGAGCCGATCCGAGGGGCGCGGCGCGAGGCCGGTGGCAAACCCCTCGATGAGCCCGACGTTGACGCGAAGCCCGTCACGCGCCACGCCGAACAGGTCGTCCCCGACGGTGTTGCCGAAGATGTGGGCGAGCTCGTGGTGCAGGACCGGGTGGGGGAAGTCGCGGTGGTCGAGATAGATCTGCTGCCGCCACGGCGCCGCAACCTGCACCGTGCCCGCGCCCATCGCCTTGCGCTTTTGATCGCGGTCGCGGAACACGAAGCTGTGGACCTTGCCGGCCGGGGCGCGTCCCCCCATGAGGGTTGCGAGGCGAGCGTAGGCATACTCGTGCTCCGCGGCGACGAGCTCGATGGTGCGGTCATCGGGGGTCCGTGGCGCGTAGTCGATGATGAAGTGCTCGGTCTCGATGCGCTGGCTGAGCACTTCGCGAATGCTCTGCTCGGTGGCCGTGAATCCGAAGTGCGCTCCACGGGCGCCGATCGAGGCGGCTGCGAGCAGCGCGGTGAGGGCCGCCGCCGCGAGGGGGCCGCGTCGACCCTCTTGTAGGCTCGCCCATGGTGCGGGTCGACGCATCAGGTCGCCGGTGGTGCACAGTGCGAGCAGCAGGAGCGCGCCCGTGCCCGCGAGCATCGTATAGCCGCGGTAGCGAAGGTAGCGGTCGGTCACCCGAACGCCTTCATCGTAGACCGAGCCCGAGAAGTAGCCGAAGAACGGGTCGTAGGCGTACACGACCGGGTCCGCGTACAGGCGCCACAGGCCGATGCCGATGCAGGCCGCCATCGGAGCGAACGCCAGCAGCAGCGCTCGCCGCCGGCGGGTCGCCAGCGTTGCCCCCCACAGCCCGCAGATCGCTCCCAACAGCGACGAGAGACCCGGGCCCATGCCGTAGAACGCGAGTCCGCCGAGGGGATCGCAGCCGCGCTGCCATAGGCCACCGAGCAGCGTCACACCGACCGCCAGGCCGTGCAGGATGAGCAACTCGCGCAGGACCTGACCGGCAAGCGTCCACCCCGAGGCTTCGTCGGTGCCGCGCAGACGGCGAACGGCGTCGACACCGGTGCCCATCGAGAGCAGGGAGACGATCGGCGCGAGCACGAACGCGTGCTCGTAGCCCAGCGAACCGACGAGCGGAAGCAGCGTCAGGGCGCCGGCGATGACCACGAGCAGCAGGCGGCGACGCCAGAGCGGATCGACGAGCACGGCGAGGGCAGGACGCACGCCGCGGAGCATAGCGCGGCATCGGTTCGTCGCTCATCCGTGACTGTGACGCGGTAGCCTTCGGGCCATGAACTACAGTGCCGTCTTCCGCTGTGCCTCCGGATGCCCCGGGGAGTGGCCGTTGACCGACGTCATCTACCGCTGCCCGATCTGTGGCGGTCTGCTCGAGGTCCAGCACGATCTCGACGCGCTGCGCAGCCGCTCGGCCGCCGGCTGGATGAAGACGTTCGCAGACCGCTACTTGCGGACGCAGTGGCCCTACGGCAGTGGCGTGTGGGGCAAGAAAGAGCTCGTGCAGCCGCATGTCGCCGACGAGAACGTGGTCTCGTTGTTCGAGGGGGGCACCAACCTGTTCTGGGCGGAGCGGTATGGCTCGCAGATCGGGCTCGACGACCTGTGGATAAAACAGTGCGGCACCAGCCACACGGGGTCGTTCAAGGACCTCGGGATGACGGTGCTCGTCTCGAGCGTCAAGCAGATGATGGCCGAGGGCAAGAACGTTCGTGCGGTCGCATGCGCGTCCACTGGAGACACCTCCGCCGCGCTTGCAGCCTACGGCGCTGCTGCGGGCATTCCGGTGGTGGTGCTGCTCCCCAAGGCGAAGATCAGCGGCGCTCAGCTGGTGCAGCCGATGGCCAACGGGGCGTTGGTGTGCAGTCTCGATACCGACTTCGATGGCTGCATGAAGGTCGTGCAGGCGCTGACCGAGGACGACAGCATCTATCTGGCGAACTCGATGAACAGCCTGCGTATCGAAGGCCAAAAGACCATCTCATTCGAAATGGTGCAGCAGTTCGATTGGGAGGTCCCCGACTGGGTGCTCGTCCCTGGCGGCAACTTGGGCAATGTGAGCGCCATTGCCAAGGGCTTCATGGAGATGAAGGCGCTGGGGCTCGTGGCCAAGGTGCCTCGGTTGGTGTGCTGCCAAGCAGAGCACGCGAACCCGCTGTATCGTGCCTTCGTGCGCGCTCAGGCGCAGGGGCGGGGCGTCACCGAAGAGGACTTCGAAGCGGTCAAGGCCGAGACGACGCTCGCGTCGGCGATTCAGATTGGCAACCCGGTCAGCTTGCCAAAGGCTGTCAAGGCGCTGGCCGAGACCAACGGGCTGGTCGAACAGGCGACCGAGTCCGAGCTGGCCGAGGCCACGGCGCGAGCGGACCGCACCGGCATGTTCAACTGTCCGCACACTGGGGTGGCGCTCGCGTGCCTCGAGAAGCTCGTCAAGGCCGGCACGATCGGGCGTCGCGAACGTGTCATCGTGGTTTCCACCGCGCACGGGTTGAAGTTCTCGGAGTTCAAGACGCGCTACCACGCGGAGGCGTTGGACTTCCCGTCCGGCCTGCCAAACCGCCCGGTCGAGATGGGCGCGGATCCGGCCTCGGTCGTCGCGGACCTGCACCGTCTGCTGGATTCGCAGCCGTCTTGAGCAGGCTGCGCGGCAGCCTTCCGCACGTGGCGCGCGCTCAGCTGGCCGGCTGGACGGCTGTGTGTTATGCGCATTCTGATGGTTTCGGGCGCACTTCTTTCCTCCTTGACGCTGCTGACCGTGCAGCCGGCTGGGGTTGACGACCTCGCGGCACCCAAGCTCTTCGGGCAGGAGGTCCGGCAGGTCGAGCCGCTCACGCCTCTGCAGCTGCAGCAGCGCAAAGAGGCGCTGGACCAGATGCTCGAGGAGAAGGGCTGGGTGCAGATCGGAGACCAGGTGCGGCCAGGCAACGAGGAGACCGGCTTCACTCAGAATCCGGACCCGTCGTTCGACTGGACCACGCCGCCGCACCGGAACACGATCTTCCTCAACTTCTTCGGTGCCGCCATGTCGCCGGGCACCAATGCCGCGCTCAACCAGTCACCGTGCTTGAGCGCGGCGATGGACTGGCCGGGCTTCAACGGAACCGAGGCCCAGGCGCTCGCGCTCATCGAGGTGTTCGAGCGTCAGATGGAGCCGTACGGGATCCGTATCGCCTTTGAAGAGGTGCCGCCGCCCGAGCTGCCCTACGCGATGGTGATGATGGGCGGCAGCCCGGGTCTGCTCGGCTTCGGCAACGGCGTGCTCGGGGTCTCGTGCAGCAGCGACTGCGGCGACTTCTGGTGGCGCGACGCCACCTTCGCTTTCACCGACAACATCAACCCCAACAACGCGGCGACGCTGGGCACCACCGCGTTGCACGAGGCGGCCCACGCGTTTGGGCTGGCACACATCGATGACCCGACCAAGGTCATGAACCCTTTCGTGGGCAGCGCCAACGTCATCTGGGCCGACGAGTGCACCCCGTACAACGACGCGACAGGGGGCATCAACTGCCAGGCCACGCACGACGAGTTCTGCGATGGCGGCGCGCAGAATACCGGCGCCGAGCTACTCGCCTACTTCGGCGAGAACAGCCCCGACCTCGAAGAGCCCACGGTCACCATCACCAACCCGCCGAGGGACATCGAGCTGCCCGTTGGTGGCGGCGTGACGATCGAAGCGGAAATCGACGACAACCACGAGGGCTTCGGCTGGAAGCTCGTCATTCCCGAGGTCGGCCAGGAGTCGGTCGCGTTCGCGTTCGAGCGTCAGTGGGAGCTCAGCAACCTGCCCGAGGGGACCTACACGGCGCGCGTCGAGGCCATCGACCACGAGCGCAACATCGGATTCGACGAGGTGAAAATCTACGTGGGCGTGGACGCGCCCGAGAGCACCGGCGGCGATTCGGACACCGAGGGGGACTCGGACGGGAGCGGAGATACCGACCCGGACTCGCAGGGCGACTCCGACTCCGCGAGTGGAACCTCGAGCGAAAGTGCCGGCGGTGGCGACGATGACGGTGCAGACACCGACGGTGACTCCGGCGGGGGAGCTGCGGCCGATGACGGAGGATGCAGCTGCACCTCGGCGGACGAGCAGGGGTCGAGCCTCACCGTGTTGCTGCTGCTGAGCTTCGGCCTGGTCCGTCGTCGTCGCGACTGAGTCCACCGCGAGCAGGTGGACGCCGTGCACCCCGCTGGCGTGCGCGGCGTTTTCGCGTCAGTAGCTGGACGGTGGCTTGGGCACCTTCGGCGCCGCGAAGTCCAACTCCGAAGGCTCGAAGCCACCCTCTGGGATCGTGCCGCGCGGCCCGTCGGTACAGCCGGTCTTCGACTCCCAGCGGTTGTCGTCGTAGCAGACGAGCCCTGTCCCCGCGAGACGGGCGTCGGCGAACGGCCCGGTGCCCTGCATGTCGACGTAGTTGCCCGACACGACACCGAAGCGGGTGACCTCAGCGTCACGGGTTTGCGTGGGTGCAATCTGAAGCCGGGCCGCGTTCTCGCCTTCGCGCCGTGGGTTGGAAAGGTACAGGTCCTTGAGCACCGTGTAGCGGCTCTCGAACATTCCGGCGCGCGTCTTGGCGTCCTTGCGTCGCCCCAGCAGCATGTCCTGGACGAGGCTGCCTTCGGGGCGAATGGTGACGGCGCACTTGGGGCCCTTGCCACCGATGTGGCCCGCATTGATGTCGCTGTGCGCGACGAGCAGCCGGCTGGAGCACTCGACCCGTACGTTGTGCTCGGCGGCGAGTCGGACTTCGCTGTCGAGAATGCCGAAGAAGCTGACGCAGGCGTCGTCGACCATCGCGATGTTCACCCCTGGGGGGTTCGTGCGCGAGCCGATCACGGTGCTTCCGCTGACATACAGACCGTATGGAAGCGGTACGCGGCTGCAGCTGAGGCGGTCGTCGCGGCGGCACCGACGGGTTGCAGCCGAGAAGATGACGCCCCCCTCGGCCTGTCGCTCGAAGTCCATGTCGAGGTCGTGCAGCGAGACGTTCTTGAACGCCATGCCGAGGCCGACGGCCGCAACGCGGAGGTCCGCGAGCGTGACGTCTTCGATCCAGTGCGGCACCTGGTAGGTGGCGATGTCACGGTCGGTGGTGGTTGCGTCGGTGCAGCTTCGGCTGCGACCGACGCCGAACATGCCCAGCTCGGGCTTGGGGTCGGTCGCGTTGCCGAACGCCGTGACCGTGATGCCGCGGCGTCCGTAGGCGATGCAGCTGCGACGCACGTCGAACCGTTCGCCGCGACGCAGCAGGTATCGGGTATCGCTTCGCCAGCTGCCCATCGTCGGCAGCGAGCGCGCGCGTGAAGCGTCGGCGGGGCAGGGGGCGTCGCCGTCCCATCGACCCTGCGCCGATACGCACACGGTTCGCGTCTTCGGATACGCGGTCGCTTGGGCGCGTACCTGCACGGTCGACCATGCCGTAACCCAATCACCTGCGGCGTTTTGAACCGTCACCCCGGGATGAAATCGACAGATGCCGGTTTCGCATTGATACGTGTGCATGCCCAGTGGCGTGTTCGTGTCCGACTGCCGGCTCACGCCACGCTTGGCCTGCTTGTGCGTTGCACCGCGCTCGATGAGGCCGTCGCGGGTATCGGCGTCGGGGTCGCCGTAGTCCCAGTACACGCCGCTGTGGGCAAACGGATTGGGGTCAGCCGTGTCTTCGATCGCATCGATTGAGAACATGACTGAGCACGGCGACACGCAGTTCGTTCGCGAGGCTCGCAGGCCTGACAGCGACAGCGTGCCCCCGCTGGACTTGTCCTCGGGCTGCCCCTCGGGCCGAGTCTTCGGTCCCTCGACCGGTGTGACGGGCGTGAGCGGCGGCTCCGCGCTGCCATCGCGGGAGACGACGCTGCCGGGTGGGTTCTCCGAGCTGGATTCGGAGACCGGGTCGAGTCGGCAGCCCGCGGCCACGAGGAGGCAAGCGGCGACGAGGGTCCACACGCGGAGCGCGGTCATCGGCGCCAGTATGACGCGGGCGCTGCCGCTTTGGTACCGCTGGCCGCTCAGCCCCAGCCGCGCAGGCGGTTCTCTTCTTGGCGGTAGTACGCGAGTCCCTGCTTGACCGCCTCGATGCCCTCGGTCGCGCCGCGAATCTCGTCCACCACGACCGATTTTTCCTCCAGGACTTTGTAGTCCTCGCAGAAGCGCTTGATCTCGACGTAGGTGTGCTTGGGGATGTCGCCGATGTCCGTCACGTCGGCGAAGGCGGGGTCTTTGACCGGCACGGCGATGACCTTGTCGTCGGGCTCACCTTCATCGGCCATGTGCATGACGCCGATCGCCCGTACGACGATGATCGACAGCGGATGAACCGGCTCGTATCCGAGCACGAGGACGTCCAAGGGGTCCTTGTCGTCGCAGTACGACCGCGGGATGAAGCCGTAGTTGGCCGGATAGTGCACGGAGCTGTACAGCACCCGGTCCACGCGGAGCAGCCCGCTGGGCTTGTCGAGCTCGTATTTCACTTTGGACCCCCGCGGGATTTCGATCACCGCGTTGAACCCCTCATGGACGGTGTCGGGGTTGTTGGGGATGTCGTGCCACGGGTGGACCATTGCCTGGACTATACGGTCCTCGGGCCGAAGCGAAAGTCCCTCTTCCGTCCGGAATGCTGCGTTGGTGCAGCGCCGTCCGATGCTCGTGCACGACCGCCGGATCGGTCAGGTGCCGATGAAGTTCCGCGTCCGCTGTTGGAGGTTCTCGGGGACCTTGCCGTTGAACCGCAGCCGGACCCCGTCACCGTCGCGGATGGCCCATATCTTGGCGCCGACGGGAAGCTCCATGCGGGCGACGAAGTCCTGCATGTCGCCGCTGGTTTTGCCCGGCACGGTGCCGGTCACATCGACGCCGTCGGCACCTTCGCCGCGGATGGTCACGACGAATACGGCGTCACCCAGGCCGCCGCGGACCAGCTTAAATGCAACCGCCGCGGTCGCAAGGACGACCACGGCGAGCACGATGGAGGTTGAGCCCATCGGGGAGGAGACCTAGCCCCGCTTGTCGAGCGGGACGTAGTCGCGAGCGCCATGACCGGTATAGATCTGGCGCGGGCGGGCGATTTTCTGCTCGCCGTCCTCGAGCATCTCGCTCCACTGGGCAAGCCAGCCGCTGGCGCGCGGAATGGCGAACAAGACCGGGAACATCTCGGTCGGGAAGCCCATGGCCTGGTAGATCAGGCCCGAGTAGAAGTCGACGTTCGGGTAGAGCTTCCGCTTGACGAAGTAGTCCTCGTTCAGCGCGATCTTTTCCAGCTCGAGGGCGATGTCCAGGCGCGGGTTGCGACCGGTGACCTCGAAGACTTGGTCGGCCAGCTTCTTGATGACGCGGGCGCGCGGGTCGTAGTTCTTGTAGACGCGGTGACCGAAGCCCATGAGCTTGCGCTCACCCTTGCGGACGCCCTCCATGAAGGCGGGGATGTTCTTCACGTCGCCGATGTCGTCGAGCATGCGCAGGACGGCTTCGTTGGCGCCGCCGTGCAGCGGGCCGTAGAGCGCGGCCGAGGCCGCCGCGAGCGAGCAGTACGGGTCGGCCTCGGAGCTGCCAACGGCCCTCGCTGCGCTGGCCGAGCAGTTCTGCTCGTGGTCGGCGTGCAGAATGAACAGCACGTCGAGGGCCTTCTCGAGGATCGGGTTGGGCTGATAGTTCGGCTCCGCCAGCTGGAAGAGCATGCTGAGGAAGTTGCCGCAGTACGACAGGTCGTTGTTCGGGTAGACGTACGGGCGACCCAGTGAGTGGCGGTAGGCCCACGCCGACACCGTGGGCAGCTTGGCGATGATCTTGACGATGTGCTCGTTGCGGCACTCGGCGTTCCGGACGTCTTTGGACGACGTGTAGAACGTGGAGAGCGTGCCGAGGAAGGCGACGAGACGACCCATGGGGTGCGCGTCGTAGCGGTAGCCTTCCATGCAGGTCTTGAGGAACTCGTGCACGTACGTGTGCGTGGTGATCTCGTTGGTCCACGCGTCCGACTGCTGCTTGTTGGGCAGCTCGCCGTTGAGAAGAAGGTACGCAACCTCGAGGTAGGTGGACTGCTCGGCGAGCTGCTCGATGGGGTAGCCGCGGTAACGAAGGATGCCCTTGTCACCGTCGATGTAGGTGATCGCCGACCGGCAGGACGCCGTGTTCTTGTACGCGGGGTCGTAGACCATG
>CAYSPB010000323.1:0-9063 GCA_964432695.1 uncultured Nannocystaceae bacterium | reverse complement strand
GCCGCTCGGCACCGTGCCCGGGCACGTCGACGAGCTCCGTGGCGACGGACCGCTTGGATACATCGCCCAAGCGGGCGAGACACCGCCCGACGACTACGCGGTGCTCAGCGGGGACCCGGAGATGGTCAGCACGTTGCGCGTGTGCAACGCCCATGAACTGCCGCGCTTGGTCGAAGCGGAGCAGGCGTCGGCCACCGCCACCCAGAGCCCGGCGACCTCGGCCCTCGTCGATCGCGTCAAGGCGCAGCGCTCCGAGGTGCGTCGCCGATGAAGGCCACGATCGTCGTGGACGTCGACACGCAGTTCGACTTCGTCGACCCCGCTGGCAGTCTGTATGTTCCGGGGCCAGGAGTCGCAGAGGCGGTGCAGGCTCGGCTGCAGGCTGCGGTGCAGGCGGGCTCGCCCATTCTCGGCTCCGTCGACTCGCACGCCTACGACGCCTGGGAGTTTACCGACAATGGAGGCCCGTTTCCTGCCCACTGCGTCAAGGGCACGCCGGGCTGGCTGCGCGTGTTTCCTTTGCTGCCCCCGCGGACGCGCTTCGTGCCGATGCAGGTCGCCGAGGGGGCGGTGCGCAACCTCGTCGGAGAGTCCCAGCAGGGGCAGGGGCCGCGCCAACTCGATGCTGAGGCCCTCGCGGCCGAAGCTCGGTCGGGCGTTGGTTTGTACTTCGAAAAAGAGGTGTACTCGCTGTTCGACAATCCCGCGGCCGAACCCGTGGTCGCGGCGTTGGTCGAAGCGATGGGAGGCCCGCGCGCGGTGACGTTCGACGTGCTCGGCTATTGCACGGGCGGGTACTGCGTCGATGCTGCGGCCGAGGGTCTAGCGCAGCGGGGCTACAGCGTCCGGGTGCACGCGGCCGCAACGGCCCCCATCGGGGGGGACGAAGGCATCGCGACGTCGAAGTCGAAGCTGGAGGCGGCCGGTGTGCAGTGGGTGGAGGCCTCATGAGCAAGGCCGCGAAGCGTCCCCGCAAGAAGGCAGTCCGCGCAAAGACCTTCAGCTACGACTACGCACGCCCCTCGGTCACCGTCGACATGGTGGTTTTCACCGTGGTCGACTTCGACCTCAAGGTGCTGCTCATCGAGAGGGGCGAGCCACCGTTCAGGGGGTCGTGGGCGCTGTCGGGGGGCTTCGTTCGAGTGGGCGACGGCGTTCGCGACCAGGGCGAGGACGTCGACGATGCCGCCGTCCGAGAGCTCCGAGAGGAAACGGGGCTCACCGAGCGCGACGTCTTTTTGGAGCAGCTGTACACGTTCGGCAAAGCCGGACGCGATCCGCGAGGGCGCGTGGTCTCGGTGGCGTACTACGCGTTGGTGCCCAGCGATCGGGTCGGCAGGGTGCGCGCGGGCGACGATGCGGCAGACGCGACCTGGGTCTCGGTCAGCCGCCTCGACCGCATCGAGCTGGCGTTCGACCATGCGGACATCGTCGACCTCGCGGTCGATCGGATCGCGGGCAAGATCGAGTACGACCTACGGCTTGCGATGAGTCTGGTTCCTCGTTCGTTCACCAAGGCAGAGCTGCGGCGCGTGTTCGAGGTCGTGACGGGGCAGAGCTACGACAAGAGCAACTTCAACAAGCGGTTCAACCGCATGCTCGAGGACGGCATCATCATCGACGCACCGGGCAAGCGCGCTCAATCGGGCCCAGGTCGTCCGGCGCACCTGTACGCATTCGCGGACGTCGAACACGCCGGGTTGTGAGCCTCGGGGTCAGCTCTCGAACTCGAGCCGATAGCCGACGCCGCGGACGGCTCGGAAAGCGAACTTGCGGTCTTTGGTCCAGCCGAGCTTCTTCTTGAGGTTGGAGACGAAGTTGTCGACCGTACGCGGGTCGACGCGGACGTTGCCCCAGACCTTGTCGAGAATGACCTCGCGCGCGAGGGCTTCACCGCGGTGGTCGAGCATGAAGACGAGCAGGTCGAACTCGGTCCGGGTCAGATCGACCGCGGTGCCGTCGGGCTTGGTCACCGTGCGAGCGGCGCGGTCGACCCCAATGCCGTCGAGATCGAAGCGGGCTTCGGCCGTGTCCGAGGGCGTGTTGGCGACCTGGCGCCGTAGGAGCGCGCGCAGGCGGGCCAGCAGCTCGCGCAGGCGGTACGGCTTGGTGAGGTAGTCGTCCGCGCCGGCATCGAAGCCCGCGACGACGTCGTCCTCCAGGCTTCGCGCGGTAAGCATCAGAACCGAGGCCTTCGAGCCGGCCGCCCGCAGCGCCTTGCAGACGTCGTAGCCACTCATGCCGGGCAGCATGATGTCGAGCACGATCACGTCGAAGGCGCCCTGCTTGACGGTCTCGATCGCCTGCTCGCCTGTGTCGGCTTGTGCGACCTCGAAACCTTCGTCTTCGAGGTTGTCCACGAGGGGCAGCCGCAGGTTCTCATCGTCCTCGACGACGAGGATGCGGTGGCGCTTGTCGGTGCTCATGCGTCGCTGCGCAGGATTGTAGCCGGGAATCGAAGCCGGAACGTGGTGCCCTGGTCGCCCGAGCTGGCGATCTCGAGGTCGCCGCCGTGCGCCTGCATGATCTGGCGGCAGATCGAGAGGCCTAGGCCGCTGCCGCGCGCACGACTCTTGGGTCCGCGATAGAAGTCGATGAAGACCTTTCCGCGTTCGGCGGCGGGAATGCCGACCCCGTTGTCGGCGAAGTTCAGTACCCAGTGCTCGCCGCTGCGCGCCGCGTCCACGTGAATCTCGATGGGGTCGCGGGTGTTGTAGTTACAGGCGTTCTTGCCGAGGTTTCGCAGCAGAAGCCGAAGGAGTTCGGGGTCCGCCCACAGCCGCACGCCGTCCAGCCCGTTGCACGTGAACGAGAGTGGACGCGCCGCCAGCCCGCTGAGATCGTCTTCGAGCATGGCCTGCAGATCGCGGCCTTCGACGAGTTCGCTGCGGGGTTTCCATCGTCCCTTGTCGAGCCGGTTGAATGACAGCAGGTTGTCGACGAGGAAGGAAAGGTCGTCGCTCTCCTGCACGATGCGAGAGGGGTAGTCGCGGGCGCCGGGCAACCCCTTGGTGCGGCGCTCCAGGGTCTCGGCCATGAGTCGAATCGAGGCCAGGGGGGTGCGCAGCTCGTGGCTGACCGCAGCGACGAAGTTGCTCTTGAGTTCGACGAAGCGAAGGCGTCGCGACTGCAGGACGGCCGCGAGGACGACGAGCGAAGAGGCCAACACCGCACACAGGACCACGAACGAGGTCTTCAACCAGAAGCGCTGGTTGGCCTCGACGGCGGCCTCGTCGAGCCGTGGCGCGACCACGGGGATGCGCAGGCTGGCGAGGTCGAGCGTCTCGCTGGGGACCAGGGGCTCTTCGAGGTAGTCGTCCGGCTCGAGCAGGCCTTTGGTTCGCATCTCCTCTTCGACGTCGGCGACCGCTTCGGAAAGCACGACCTCGGTGCCCAGCAGCACCTCGGCCGTGCGGGGGCGAACGAAGACGCGGCCGTGGTCGAGCAGCATCGGGCCGCTGGCGCGTGCGGGGACGAACATGTCCCGCGGACGCTCACGTCGTCGCAGGGCGAAATCATCGCTGCGTACGCCGGCGTTGCGGCTGAGCGCGACCACCCGGTCGGAGAGGAAGTCGAAGTCGGGCTTGGAGAAGCGCGAGCGTCGGTCGAGCAGGGCGCGCTGCAGGCCTTCGATGACTAGCGCACCCCGGCCGTCGCGGAGTCCACGTCGAAGCGCATCCTCCATCAATCCCGGGTCGGGATGGCTGCGCTGATTGAGAAGATCCAGCGCTGCGACGCGGGCGACGAGGTCGAGGCGCGAGTCGATGACATGCAGGGTGCGGTGCCGGAGGATCTCTCGGAACGAGCGCTCGATGGCGGCGGCATCGCCCTCCTCGATGGCATCGCGAAAGTCTGTGAACAGCACCAACCGGTCGGCCCACGGCGTCTGCGGCTCGGCTTCGATGGGAGCGCCGCTTCGTAGGGCGTCGTACAGCGCTTGCGCTGGGGCGTCTTCGACATCGCGCGGGCCTGGCCGGGGCAGGCCCAGGGTCCCGCGCTCGACGAAGACCAGGCCGGCGGAGGCGAGCAGCGGGTCTTGGCGGGCCGCTTCGAGCTGGGGGACGGCTTCTCGCAGCACGTCTTCGAGCTGCAGCTGAAGCGCCCGCAGGGCGAACTCCTCGAGCGCCGCGGTCTGATCGACGAGGCGCGTGCGTGCGTCCTCGCGCTCGGTGACGATCATGCTCTGCAGCGTGGCGAGGCCCCACAGCAGCGCGACGAGGCCAATGCCGAGCGCGATCAGCCACGGACGCAGACGCGAAAACACGGGCAGTCCTACCGCACCACGGGCTGGCGCGCGAAGGGGCGGCTGCCAGTGCGCTCGGGCACGCGACGCGTCTCGTCGTCTTCGATCGAGGCGGCTTCGTCGAGCAGCGCGCCGAGGCGAGCGACGTCGGGGAGGGCACGCAGGTCTTCGGGCAGGGCGTCGTAGCGTTCGCGCAGCTGCGACCACGTGATGCGTCGCGCCCAGTATGAGGCTCGGAGCTTCTCAGCGACGGCGGCCGCCAGCACGGACAGCTGGGTGGGCGCAGAGGCGTCGGCCAGCGCAACGCCGGCTTCGAGCCCGTCGAGGCTTTGCACGACGTCGGCCGCCTTGCCGGTGCTGGGGTCGGTGTACCGCAGGCGAACCTGGCCCCAGGCCGACGGGGCCCCCTCGCGCAGCTTGACCTCGTACAGGGCCGTCACCGCGGCACCGGCTCGAAGCGCGGCGGCATGACGCTGGCCGTTGGCAGGGGGAGCGGGCTCGCGGCGGCTTTCGAAGCCGAGCAGGCGGTAGCGCGTGACGGCAGCGGGGTCGAACTCGACCTCGAGGACCGGGTCTTGGGCGACGACGGGCGCGTGGAGCGTCTGGGCGAGCTGGCGCCCGGTGTCCGAGGGCTCGTGGGCGAACACGTACGCGCCCCGTCCGGCGTTGGCCAGGCCGCCGAGCAAGACGTCGTCGAAGAAGCCGCGTCCGATACCGACGGGTATGGTGGTGATCCCGCGGCTGCTCGCGTCACGGGCCAGCGACCACACGGCATGTCGCGGGTCGGTGCCGGCAGGCTTGGGCAGCGAGCCCGGGCCGAGCACCACCAGCACCCGGTCGCGCTTGGGGTCGCGGGTGCGCAGCAGAGCGTAGGCAGCTTCGAGCGAGGCCTCGGACATGGCAGGAGCCTCCGCGGGACCGAGCGTGCGGGTCGCGGCCTCGAGGTCCGCAATCGACGGGGGCGTGGCCAGAGGCATGACGACCTCGGGAGGCGAGCTGAGCTCGACGAGTGCGAGCCGGTCATCCCGCGTCAGCGCGCCACCAAGCGCCTGCACGGTCTCGCGGGCGTCGTCGAGGTCGGGCGGCGTGCCCATCGCTGCGGATACGTCCACCGCGACGACGACGTCAACGGGTCGTGGTGCCCGCTCGTGAGCATAGGTGGTGATGCGCACGACCTGGTAGCCACGCCGCTGGGAGGACGCGACCGCATCGATCTCGACGCCGACCCGTTCCGCAGCGCGCTTGCCCTGCGCAGGCGGGGCGGCAAAGACCTCGATGAACTCCTCGACGCGTACCTCGGCGGGTCGGGGCAGCTCGCCGCGTGAGAGCGCCGCCCGGGCCAGGCCGAAGCTGGCCGTGTCGACATCGAGCGCGAAGGCGGAACGCGGCCGCTCGGTGGTATCGATGGTGGGCCCCACGCCGTGGTCGCGGAACATCCGGGGCGGACGGGCCTGAGCAGGTGGCGCCTTCGGGTCGGCGAGAATTGGTCGATCCCACGCCGGCGCGCTCGCATCGGTGGTGCGAGCCAGGGGTGCCTGCGTGGCCTCGGGGGCCAAGCAGAGCAGCGCTGCGAGGGCGATCGACGTCATGAAAGTCCCCGCAACGATGCCTCACGGGGCTCCTGGATGCTCGTAAGTTTGGTCAATCCGCGTCCATGGGGCCGGTTTTGCGCCCGTTGTGTCCAGGACTTGCGAGCGATGCGCGCTCTCGCGCACTGAAAGCCGCGCGTCACGGCCGGCGTTCGGGGGGCATGATCGGCGCGTTTCTCCTCTACTTCTCGATGTCTGCGGCTGCGGTACCCACGCCACCTGCCGCCGTGCGGGTGCTGGCCATCGAGCTTTCGGCCGATGGGCGCGGCGGGTCAATCCGCACCGAGTCCGAGCGCCGATCCAAAGACGAGCGCGTCGTGCACTTCGGGGAAGGCGCGTGCTCGCGCCGACTGCTGGGGGAACGCGTGCTCACCGAGCTGTTTGCGTCCATGCGGTCCGGCGAACGCGTGGTGCTGGAGACCGAGGCGGTGGACGGTGCCACGTGCGTGCGTCGCGTGACCTTCGTGAGTCCCGGTCGCTGAGTTTACTCTTCGACGACCACCAGCGCGGTGCTGCGGGCTACGTCGTGCAGCACTTGCTCGGTGTCGGTTGCAGGCCAGTACACACGCACTTCATGGATGGGGTCTGGGCCGGCCGGGATGCCGAAGTGCACCGGTTTGGGTTGCTGACCCAAGAAGTGCGAGGCCGAACCCACTTCGCGCGTTTGCCAGGGGCCTCCGGCTTCGGTCTGCACGCGCACGCGGGCGCCGAGGCCGTCTGCGTTGGACGTCGTGCCCTGCACTCGGACGCGTAGCCAGTCGTGGGGACCGGTGCTGTCGTTACGGAACAGCGCGGGGGGCTCGGCATTGTTCGCGACGAGTACGTCTTGGTCGCCGTCGCCGTCGTAGTCGAACGCGAGCAGGCCACGCGACTGGGCGACGAGATCGAGGCCCATCTGGGAGGCGACGTCGCTGCCGAACGCACCGTCCCCTTCGTTGAGCCACACGCGGTTTGGGTGTGCGATCCAGTGCGCGTAGTAGTAGCCGGACGCCATCACGAGGTCGAGGTCACCGTCGAGGTCGGGATCGAAGAAGGTCGCCCCCCAGCCCCAGCCTCCATCGGCGACGCCGGCCGGCTCGGCAAGCTCGGTGAACGAGCGCGCGCCATCGTTGCGGTACAGACGGTTTTCGAGGGGTCCGCCGAAGTCGGTGATCGCGGTGACGAACCAATCGAGGTCGCCGTCGCCGTCCATGTCCCCGAGGGTCGAGCCCATGCCGTTGTCGTCGAGGCCGACGCCGGCCGCGACCGTCCCGTCCGTGAACGTTCCGTCGCCATCGTTCCAGAACAGCCGGGAGCAGCCGAAGTCGGACGTGACGATGAGCTCGGGCCAACGGTCTCCGTCGAGGTCGGCGAACGCGGGCGCAAAGCCCCACGTGCCGGCCTGTGCGTCCGCCTCGACCCATACGACATCGAGGTCGACGCCGGCTGCGACGGTGACGTCCTCGAAATGTCCGGGCGCTGCCTCGCCGAGATTGTGCAGCAAGCGGTTGTGTGAAGGGTGCTCGCCGATGCCCGTATCGCTCATCCACTCGGAGACGAACAGGTCGAGATAGCCGTCGAGGTCGTAGTCACCGACCGCCAGACCCATCGGAACGTGGGCATGTGGGGTCGCAACTGCGGCACCGCGCTCGAGCGCCTGCTCGGTGAAGTGGCCGAAGCCGTCGTTGATGTAGAGGTCGTGTCGCGTCCCGCCGAACGCGGTGACGTAGAGGTCCTGATCTCCGTCGTTGTCGACGTCGGCCCATGCCGCGCTTCCGCTGCCGACTCGTCCGAGGCCGGCGAGCTCCGTCACGTCGGAAAAGGTGCCGTCGCCCTCGTTGCGCAGCAGGAGGTCACCGTCGTGCGTCCGCGGCACGTAGAGGTCCGGGGCGCCGTCGCCGTCGTAGTCGCCGGCCGCGAACCCGCCGGTCATCCACTGCGCGCTGCAGAAGTTGCCCGTACCGAAGGCGGAGTCGACGAGGCAGTCCGGCGCTGCGCCGAGAATGCCGTGCACGTGGTCGAGGCCGACGTCGGGCGCGACGTCCGTGAAGCTGAGCTCGATGGGGGGGAGGGTGCCGCTCGTCGTCGAGCCATCGTCGCTCGAGCTCGCGTCGTCCGACGTGGACGACGAGGTCGTCTCGAGCTGGGGACCGTCGTCGCCGGTATCGACGGAGTCCGGGGACGGCCCGGAGACGGTCGCGGCGTCCTCTGCCGCGGCATCCATGGAGGTGCTGCCGGGCTGAGCGGTGCCACTGGTACTACTGGAACCACTGGATGAGGGGCTCGAAGTCGAGTCGCTCTCTTCGGAGCTGGTGTCGACCTCGTCGGTGGCGGGAGACGAGCTCCCGCAGGCGCTCGCGAGCGCGGCGGCTACGGCCACGCTCGCGAGTCCTCGAAGCGGCATCTGGCGCGTGCACGTCATGGTGTCGAGCCGATGCCGTCGATCATCGCGTGGTTGCGATCAGATGCACAGAGCGCCGCATTCCGTGGCGGCCGCGTCGGCGCAAATGCTGTCCCACTGGCTGTCGCAGCAGAACGCATCGAGGCCGCAGACCGTAGCCTCGCAGGCTGCGTCGTCACAACCGGGCGTCCCGTTGTCTTCGCAGCAGTCACTGGGGTCCGGGATGCAACCCGAGGTGTCGAAGCCGGAGCAGTCGGCGGCACAGGCGAGCGTTCCGCCGGCGGCAAAACCCTGCGTTTCGCAGGTCTCGCCGCCGAGGTCGGCGCCGTCACAGACTTCGGCATCGCCGATGGCGTCGTCACCGCACACGTTGCCCGGTGCACACTCGGCGCACGCGGTGGCGGCTGCGTCGGCGCAGATCTGGTCCCACTGGGTGTCGCAGCAGAACGGGTCCGCGCCGCAGATCGTGGCTTCGCAGGCCGCGTCTTCGCATCCAGGCGTGCCGTTGTTCTCGCAGCAGTCACTGGGGTCGTTGGTGCAGCCCGAAGTGTCGAACCCAGAGCAGTCGGCAGCGCAGCCGAGCGTTCCACCGTCGAAGCCCTGCGTTTCGCAGGTTTCCCCCCCGAGGTCGGTACCGTCACAAACTTCCGCGTCACCGATGGCATCATCGCCACAGACGTTGGGTGCACACACCGCGCACTCGGTCAGGGCCGCGTTGGCGCAGACCTGGTCCCACGTGTTGTCGCAGCAGAACGGGTCGGCGGCGCAGATGGTCGCTTCGCAGGTTGCGTCCTCACAGCCGCTGGAGCCGTTGTTGACGCAGCAGTCACCGCTGTCGTCGATGCACGCGG
>CAYSPB010000322.1:0-9079 GCA_964432695.1 uncultured Nannocystaceae bacterium | reverse complement strand
AAGAGACGCCACTCGACGTCTACAGCCCCGCGGACGGAGAGCTCGAGATCACGCTCGAGACCAGCACGCTGTTCGTCGCCACCGAGACCGGCAACGTCTACGAAGAGGGCCAGAAGGAGCGCTTCGCGCTGCGGGCCGCCAACTGGCTGCACCTCAACCGAGGCAAGAAGGCGTGGACCTGGTTCGCCGATGGATATGCCGGCGCACTCATCCTGCTCGCGGTGTCGGGCATGTTCATGATCCCCGGCCGCAAGGGGCTCGTCGGGCGCGGTGCGGTCCTGGTCATCGCGGGCATCGCCATTCCTCTCGCGTACTTGGCGTACGTCGGCGGACCGTAACCGGGCCGACTGGCACTCCATACCTCGCAAAGCGAACCCGTCGGCGCCGCGGACTTGGAGGTATGCGGCGTCTTCGCTAGAAGAGGGCCTGGTCGGCGCGCGCGCCGGCCGTTGGAGACCTACGACATGACGCGGACTGCACGGACCCTACTGGCTTTCGCGAGCCTCTCGCTCGCACTCCCCCTGACCGCTTGCGGCGACGACGGCACCTCCGGTGACACGGGCGCGGGCACCGAGACCGCAGCGGGCACTGACACCAACGCGACGACAGCCGCCGACCCCACCACCGCAGGCTCGGCCGAAGAGACGAGCGACGACAGCAACGGCGACGAAGCGACGTCGAACACACCGACCGATTCGCAAGCCTCCGAGAGCGAAAGCGACACCGCCGACAGCGAGAGCGACACCGCCGACAGCACCACGACCGGCGAGGGCGACACCGAAACTTCGGGCGAGACCGGCGGCTCGGTCGACGCGTGCGCCCCCGAGAAGGACGACGATGCGTGCTCGATGTGCCTCAAGACCGAGTGCTGCGATGCGCTGCAAGAGTGCCGCGACGACCCGGACTGTGACTGCGTCGTGAGCTGCCTCGACGAGCTCGACATGGGCGTCGCCGGCCTCAAGCAGTGCCAGATGCAGTGCGATGTGGCCGGCGTTCCGACCCAGGGCATCATGCTCCTGGGTTGTCAGAACATGAACTGCGCCGTCTGCAGCGGCGAGTAGCGCGGACGGACGTGGACGACGGGCAGCGGTGCATCGGCACCCTGCTCGCTTTTTCGTGCACGCGCACCGTCGCGGGCAGTAGGCTGCCGCGAGATGCAGACGCAGCTCCTCCACGGGACCGTCGTGACCGTTCGCGACGGGCGGGTGCGCAGCGCGACGGACCGGCACGGCAACGAGGTGTGGGTGGCGCGGTGGCAAGGCGATCAGCTGCACGCGCTGCGTCTGCGACGCCCCGACCGCTCCGAGGTCGTGCTGCAGGCCAGCAGCGATCCGCATCCGTTGTTTCATCGGGCGCATGCGCTGCAGTGGGACGGGCAGGCCGTCGCCCGGTGCGGACACACCTCCTGGTCCGACCCGCAGGCGATCCCTCCGGTCGATACCCCCGCCGCGCTGCCTTCGGGCGCGGGGTCGGCCCTGCTGAACTGGCTGGCGTCCTCGGCCGTCCGAGCGGGCACCACGAGCTTGCGCTACCGCGGGCCGTACCCGACCGCCGCGCTGTTCGACTCGCTGATGCAGTCGTTCACCGTCGACGACCCCGCAGCAGCGCTGGAGCGCTTCACCAAGGACGTAGAGTCCCGCTCGGTTCGCGGAGCCATGACCGAGGTCGACGTGCCATTCATGCCCGCGCCGTTCGAATGGCACTGGCCGGCCGACGGCGTATGCGTTCAGCTTCGGCAGGGGCTTGAGCGCGCGTACATCGACGGCCGTGGGTACAGCTTGCACCAGCTGGGTACCCGTCGGCTTCGACGGGAGGGAGAGCACTCCGTCGCGTACATCGACCTGGGCGGCATCGCTTGGCACGACGTCCTCCGCTTCGCGCCCGACGGTACGCCCGAGGGCCACCCAGCTCCGATTCCAGCCGCACCGCCGGGCCTCGTCGGCCAAGCCCTGCCCGAGGAGATCGTCGCGCTGCTGTCGACCATCTTGCAGCAGCGTGCTCCCCGAATGCTCGTGGCGACCGTTTCAGCGGTGCTCAGCAGCCGCGTACTTCGGTGGGGCGACACGGGAGACGATCTTGCCCGACCCGTTGCAGATGCAATCGAACTGCACAGCGCCTTTGGAGAACGGCTGCCCGAGATGGACCCGCAGCGAATGCTCGGCGCATTCGTGCTCGCACTCGAGCCGGTCGTGACTCGGCTTGTCCAGGCGGAACTCGCGGCCGGGACCCCCTGACGCAGCGTCCCGGGATGGTCGCGGCTACCCCTGGGCTCTGGCTGCGGCAGCGGTACACTGCGGCCTCGCATGGCGGATGCTTCCCCGTTCGACATTTGCGGTGATGCGTCCCGCGTGACCGCGGCATGGCGCGGGATTTGGGACGAGAGCACCGCGCTCTCCTATGCCAACGCCGCCCGCGAGGAAATCCTGCGCCCCGGTCTCGGCATCCGGCCTCTCGTCGTGCACGCCAACGACCTGCACCATTGCGACATTCTCGCCCGCGGCGTCCTGACCGACCTGCACCACGAGCTGCGGCCCCGTCTGCGTCGCACCGTGTTCATCGCCTCGAGCGCTCGCATACGCGGCCTTTGTCTGTGGATTGCGCGGGTGTCCGACGACGAGAACGCCAAGGTGTTCGCCAACGACCGCGGCATCGAGACGTGGCTCGCGGACACGACCGGGCGCACCGATGACGCACGCCGCCGCATGACCAAGTCGCGCGGAGAGGACGACCAATGACCGAAGCCAAGCGCCTCTCCGTCCTCACGCGCCTCGGCGCCCGCGCGATGCGAGCGATGAACCGCGTGGCGATGGGTTACGACCCCGTCTTCTTGGATCGACTCCTCGACCTGCTCGGGCCGCGCGAGGTGGGCGCGTGGGGCCGCGAGGTCAACGAGACCGTCGCCGCGCTGGAGACCCACTGCGGCACCGCGCCGACGCAGTTCGTCATCGCATTCTCGGCCTTCTTCAACGGCTGCCCGTTCTGCTCCGTGGGGCACGTGTACGCGGGCAACCTCGAGGTCTTCAAGGCCAGCGGCGCGCTGTTCCCCATCGACGAGCGCGACGTGCTCAAGCTGCAGCGCCTCGACGACGACCAGCTACTGCGCACGCTCGCCACCACACTCGGCGACGCGTACCACCACACGTTCGAGCACATCGTGCAGATGTACGAGCTCAAGACCAACCTCCGCCCCGCGCGAACCGAGCTCGACGCCCTCATGCTTCGCGCCGTCGCCGCGTGGGACATCATCACCGAGTGCACGGTCCTTCTCGAGGACGTCGACCCCGCCACGGTCGACCCGCTCACCGAGATCGCCAAAGACAAGGCGCTGCGAGCCCGATACCAGCGGGCGCGCGGACGCGGCTGAAGGCGCACGAGAGAGAGCGGAACGGTGCGTTGCGAGCCCCGCACCACGGTCGTGGGTACGATGGCGACATGGCTCGAACGTTGACGCGACGACGCACGCTCTCCTTGGGCGCCGCCGGCCTGGGGTCGCTGTGGATCCCCGGATGCGGACGCAAGGCCTACGAGCCCACGCCCGACGCCGACGTCGCGACGGCAGCCGTGCAGGCCAAGATCCACGCCAATCCGACGACCGACGGCGACGGCGCCACGCTGGCCCGCGTGTTCCCTTCGCCGCAGCTGCGCAACCTCGACCCGTTCGTGCTGCTCGACGACTTCGACGTGCGCGCGCCCGCGGGCTTTCCAACCCACCCACATCGCGGCTTTGAGGCGTTCACGTACATGATCGACGGCGCGTTCGAGCACCGCGACACGATGGGCAACGTCTCGAGCATCGCCTCCGGCGGCACGCAGCGCTTCAACTCGGGCCGCGGCGCCAAGCATTCGGAGATGCCCGGCAGCACCGGCAGCAACCGCGGCCTGCAGCTGTGGGTCAACCTGCCCAAGCGCCTCAAGCGAATGGAGCCCGAGTACGAAGGCATGGATGCCGACGCGCTCCCCATGCAATCGACCGCGGCCGAGACGACCCGCATCATCGCCGGCGGCGGCTCTCCGGTGGGCCTGCACACCAACGTCGACTATCGCGACGTCACTCTGCTTGCCGACCGCTGGTCCGTCGACGTGCCGCAGGGTCGCAATACGCTGCTGTATGTCATCGACGGCACCCTCACGCTCGGTGCCCATACGGCACGGCGCGGCGAAGCCCTGCTCGTCGACGCGGGCCGCTTGCAGGTCGCCGGCACGAAGGGCACGCGCTTCGCCTACCTCAGCGGGACACCGCACGGTGAGCCGATCCGCCACCGCGGACCGTTCGTCGACTGACCCGGCCTCACGCCAGCTTGGCGCGGTCGTGGGGTTCTTCGAAGTCGATCGCCGGACCCAGCGGCACGATGCGAAACGGGTTTACCGACTCGTGGGACCCGAAGTAGTGCGACTTGATGTGCTGGAGGTTGCATGTCGCCGCGACGCCTTCGGTCTGATAGATGTCGCGCGTATAGCCCCACAGGTTCGGGTAGTCGACCAGGCGCCGCAGGTTGCACTTGAAGTGGGTCACGTAGACCGGGTCGAAGCGCAGCAGCGTGGGGAACAAGCACAGGTCGGCTTCGGTGAGCTGGTTGCCGACGAGGTAGCGCCGCGTTGAGAGGTGCTCTTCGAGGCGATCGAGGTTGGCAAACAACCCCGTCACGGCTTCCTCGTAGGCCGACTGCGTCCGCGCAAAGCCGCTGCGGTACACGCCGTTGTTCACGTCGTCGTAGAAGGACGCCGCGATCTCATCGATGGCCTGCAGATGCTCCGTCGGTGCGAGCTCGCGCTGCCGCGTCCACAGCGAGCGGAACTGCGTGGTCAGCATGCGAAGGATGTCGCGGGACTCGTTGTTGACGATCGTGCCGGTCTTCTTGTCCCAAAGCACGGGCACCGTCGCGCGGCCGGTGTAGTCGCTGCTGGCCTTGCTGTAGAGCTGGTGCAGGAAGTCGATGTTGTTGACCGTGTCGGGGATCTCGGCCTTGTCCGCCGAGAACACCCAGCCCTGCTCGAGCATCAGCGGGTGGCACACCGAAATGGAGATGACGTCTTCGAGGCCCAGCAGCGCGCGCGCGATCAGAGTGCGATGCGCCCACGGGCACGCGTAGGCGATGTAGAGGTGGTAGCGCCCGGCCTCGGGGGCGAAGTCGGTCGAACCGTCCGCCCGGACCTGATGCCGGAAGCTCGCCGACTTCCGGACGAAGGCCCCCTTCGCGTCGGTCGGAAAGTGGTCTTCGTCGTACCAGGTGCCTTCGATGAGCTGACCCACGGGCCCAGCCTGTCAGGCAGGCCGCAGGCCGCAATCCACGCCAGTGGAACACACGGTTCCGCGCGCGAAAAAATGTGAGGCTGGCCGCAAGACCTCGCTCGCCTCGCGACATGAGACCACGCCACCGCTGCGCTCCCCCATGCCCCCTGCCGCCTCATCACCCGAACCGCTCACGCCTGCGCGGTTCGCGGAGTTCTTCCGCTCCTCGTCTAGGGTGCTGTGGTGCGTTGCCGTGGGCGTGGTCGGCGAGCGTGACCTCGGCGAAGACGTCGTGCAGGAGGCCGCCATGGTGGCGTTGGGCAAGCTGCACACCTTTGCGCCGGGCTCGAACTTTGCCGCGTGGATGGGGCAGTACGTTCGATTCGTGGGGCTCAATCACCGGCGTAAGGCGAAGCGACGGCAGCGGGTCCTCGATACCGAAGGGCCCAACTTGGTCCCGCAGCCCTCTGCGCCTCCGCCCGATCCCGCCGCGCTCTTCGACCGCCAGGTGTCGCAGGCGTTGGGCAGCCTGTCCGAAGCCCAGCGCACCTGCCTGCTGCTCAAGACCGTCGTCGAACTGGACTACGCGGAGATCGCCACGCTGCTCGAGATGCCGCGCGGCACCGCGATGAGCCACGTCTCTCGGGCGCGCGCCAAGATGCGGACGCTGCTCGAGCCCCAGTCCGGCGACCAACCTCAGGGGGTCGCGCAATGAACGAACCCGCCGATTTCGATCCGATCGCTGCCTCGCTGCGGCGTCAGTTCTCCGTGCCCGATCTCGACGTGCTCGAGCAACGCGTGGCTGAGGCCGCCGCCGAGCTCGAGCGCGACGCTGGGCCGACGCTGGTCGAGGCACCCGCGAACGACGAGCCTGCGCCCCGCCGCACTGGCGTGCTCGCGTTCGCCGTCGCCTTCGCGGCAGCGGCACTGCTGCTCGTGATCCTACGCCCCTGGGCCTCACAGGCTCCCGCCCCAGCCCCGCCGGTCGCCCACCGCCCGTCCGCGCCCGCCGTCACGGCGTCCGAGCACGCCGGCCAGCAGCTCCATCAGTTTCTGCAGGCCAATGCACGGCTGCCCAGCGGCGATGCGGATTGCGAGCCGCCCGAGCCCATCGAGCGGTGCGCCGTCGAGGGCGGAGAGCCGTGGCTGGCTCCCGGTGGACCCTTCGCGCAGCTGGGGGAGTGTGGCGGAGCTACGGGCAGCGTGTGCGAAGAGTTTGGGCTGCCAGCGGACCGCGCGCTGCTGCTGGTCGAGGCGGCCACGGGTGCGCACAGCATTCTGTGCATCGAGCAAACGTGGACCGACCCCAAGCCCGTGCTGCCGCCGAACAGCCCGTACCAGATCCACCGCGCCGAGCTCGGCGATTTCATCCTCTATGAGGTCTCCGAGCACGACGCGCCGCGTGCGATCGAGTTTCTCCGCCTTTGAGTGCAAGACGTCGACGCGCCGCCGACATGAGGGGGCGTGACCGACGAACGCACGGCGCTTCTGGGCACGCGGTACGACGAGCTCGCCCGCAACACGATCGACTACTGGATGCAGCCCGACACGCTCGCGCTCAGTGAGCAGCGGCTGCGCACCGCGATCGAAACGGCGCCGGTGCTTCCGGGCGCATCGCTGCGGCTGTACCTGCACGTGCCCTACTGCGCACAGCAGTGCCGGTTCTGCGCCTTCTCGGGTGGCAACAGCCTCGACTGGAAAGAGGCCGAGCAATACGCCGCGCTGTTGGTGCAGCAGCTTCGCGACACCGTGCAGCGTACGCCCATGGCCGGGCAGCCGATTCGTTCGATCAACATCGGCGGCGGAAGTCCGGACCTGCTCGGCCCCAGCATCGAGCCCGTGCTGGAGGCGATTCGAGCGTTACCGGGCTTCGACGCCAACACTGAGGTCGGCGTGGAGTTCACGCTCGCAACCGTGAAGAAGGCGTTCTTGGATCGGCTCGTCGCGCACGGCGTCAGCAAGGTGTCGTTCGGCGTGCAGTCGCTCGACCCCGTCGTTCGCACGCACACGCGGCAGCCCAAAACGCTCAAGCACCTCGAGCGGGTGCTCGACTGGATCGACGGCCGCATTCGGGTCGTCAACGCCGACCTCATCACCGGGCTGCCCGGGCAGACGCGCGCGGGCGTGGCCGCGGACCTGGAGCAGCTGATCGCCGATCCGCGCGTCACCGCGATCAGTTCGTACCTGCTCACCGTCGGCGCCGCCCCGGCCCTCGTCGGCGCCATCGATGCGGGCACCGTTCCCAACGTGCCGCCGCCGCTCGAGCAGGCCCTCATGCGGCTGGAGACCTACGGCGCCTTTCGACGCGCCGGTTGGATACGACGCGGCACCAACACCTACGTCGACCCGCGCAGCGTTCCGCCGGATGCCCTCGCCCGCATGGCTGGCGACGAGTGCATCGGCGCGGCCAGCTACGAGACCTACCTGCTCGGCGTGGGTCCGCAGGCCGTCAGCAGCCTGCCGGGCGTGCGGCTGGAGAACCTCGTCGATGTGGGCGCCTGGACCGAGGCCGTAATGCGCGGGCGGCTGGGCGTGTGCGTGTCGAAGTGCTCGACCGCGCACCAGCGCGACATGGCGCTGTGGACGTTTCCGCTGCGCTGGGAAGGTCTGCCGAGGGCTCAATGGGAGCGGATGCAGCCGTTCTTGAGCCCCGCCCAGCTGCGCACCGTCGAGGCGCTGCGGCACGAAGGCCTCATCGTCACCGCCGACGATGGCTTTTCGCTGTCGCTGCTGGGCGAGGTGTTCATGGGGCAGCTCGTGCGCGACCTAAAAGGACACGCGGGACGCCAAGCCGTCGATGCGTACATCGCCGAAGGTGAAGCGCTCGGGCACGCGCTGGCCCGCGGTTCCGCCCCCGAGGGCAACGTGCTCAACGACCGTCAGCAGGCGACCCGGTGGCTGCGTGACGGATGACGGGCCGCGGCTTCGAGACCTCCCCTGGGCGCTGCGGCCCCTGTACGCGGGCACCATCGCCACGCGCGTCGGCACCTTCGTCGTCCCGTACCTGACGCTGTATCTCTCGCAGGCGCGCGGGCTCTCGCTGGAGCACACCGGGCGCGTCATCGCGGCCAGCGGCGTCGGGCTGCTGCTCGGCAACCTCGCCGGGGGCTGGCTCGCCGATCGCCTGGGCCGCAAGCCCACGCTCTTGGCCTCACTGGTGCTCAACGCCCTCGGCATGGCCGCGCTCGGCAGCGGCTTGGGCTCGCCGGCCACCTACGGCCTCATGCTCGGCGTGGCCTCCTTCGGCGGCGGCATGTACTCGCCCGCCGCCAACGCCTGGATCGCCGACGTCACCGACGGTCCCACGCGGCGGCTGGCCTACACCGTCAACTACATCTGCATCAACGTCGGCATGGGCATCGGCCCGCTGCTCGGCGGCCTGCTCGCGGCCCTCTCGTTCCGCTGGCTCTTCGCCGGCGACATTCTCACCACCCTCACCTGCGCCGGCATCCTGCTCGCTCGTGGGGAGCTGATCGCGACGATGGACGGCGATCTGCAGAACGATCCCGAAGACCTTCCGGCGATGGTTCGTCGCCTGGGCGAGCACGACGCCGTCGTGGGACGTCGCATGAAGCGCCAGGACAACTTCGTTCGGCGCGCCAGCTCGATCATCGCCAACCGAATCCGCAACTGGATCTCGGGCGATTCGATCCAAGACACAGGCTGTGCGCTGAAGGTGTTCCGGGCGGAGGCCATTCGCTCGGTGCCGTTCTTCCGTGGCGCGCACCGCTTCCTGCCCCTCATAGGCCACCACTTCGAAGACGACGTTGCGCACGGGCACGTAGGCGTCATTGACGGCCCGGGCATCGACCACCAGGGCCAGGGTCTGGTCGGCCAGGGTGGTGAATC
>CAYSPB010000321.1:0-9133 GCA_964432695.1 uncultured Nannocystaceae bacterium | reverse complement strand
CGCTGGCTCGGGCTCTGGCCGTGGCTTTGGCGCCGGTTCGGAGCTCGCGACCGGCACCGGTGCGACGGGGTCGGACGGATCGCAACCGTGCGCAAGGCCGACGAGAAACAGCCAGCAGCAGGCTCGCATCGCGCCGACCCTACCGTGCCGATGCGCTCTGTGCGAAGCCGAGCTGCCCGGCGAGTCGAGGGTTCTGGGGACCGGCCCGCCAGATGAAGCGGTCGAGGACGTAGTGGGTCGCCTGCGGCACGGTCAACAGCGCGACTACGAACGCCATCGCGACGTCGCCCAGCTGCACCGTACTATCTCCGAACAGCGCGGCGCGCTCGTGCCACACGAGCCGGTCCCACAGGGCTTCTTCGGTGACCGCCAGGACCACGAGCAGGCCGTAGAACGCCGCCGCGAGCAGGAGCGGACCCGCCGCCCGCAGCTGTGAGGCGACGCGCTCGCGTCCTCCGGCCACCCACACCAGTGCCAGGTACGGGACCCCATGGAAGAACACGTTGGTGATCGTGAAGACGCGATCGTCGTCGAACACGACCATGCCCAGGTGCCAGTTGATCGCGGGCAAGAGCACGAGCGCCAGCAGGATCGGGTTCGCGTGACCATCGCGCCATCGCTGCAGTCGACGCCATGCGAACGCGAGCCAGATCGGCAGCTGGCCCCAAAGTGCAACGGCGCCGAGCCATGCCGGCGCACCGCCAAGCAGGTCGCCGTGGACGAACCACGTGAATCGGGTGGGCAGGTGGGCGTGCCAGTGCAGCACGGGGCCAAGCGTGCCGGCCCACACCGCAGCGGTCACGAGTCGTCGATCGATGGACTGCTCCCGGCCTGCGCGCACGTACAGCAGCGCGAAGCCTAGGTGCTGCTTGATGAAATGAAAGATCGCGACGTAGGCGAGCACGCTCCAAAACAGCAGCGGCGACTCGAGGTGCAGCAGCATGCCGAACCACAGGCACAGCAGCGGGATGACCCACAGCCGCCGCCGATGCAGGGCACGCGCCTTGGGGTCGAGGTACGTGCGGTAGAGCGATGCGTAGACGTGCGCTACGTCGACGAGCAGCACGCCGACGACCCAAAGCCCGAGTCCACCCCCTTCGCGGGCCTGGGGGGTCGCCGGCATCAGGCCGACGGCGAGCCCCGCGAGCGCGGCGAGCAATCCTGGCAACACGAACCACGCGGCGTCGTGTCGCGGAGACACGAGGGCGGGGATGCGGGCGGCGTGGCTCACGAGGACTCGATGATCGTATCGACCGGCTGACCCGCGGCCAACAGGGCGCGCTCGGCTGCCCGCACGCCGTTGCAGAAGGCCTGTTCGAACAGCGGGACGCCGCCGACGTCGGTGGCGCACGGGTGCACGACGCCGATGGGGGCTGCGGCACGGGCAAGCGTCTCGCCAAACAGCAGCCCGGGCACGGGCCGGACCATCGCATGGCCCCAGCGGGCAAACGCCATGCTGCGGATCGAGGGCGAGATGCCCGGATGCATGCCTTCGAGCGCGCCGGTGACTTCGACGGCGAGGTCGTCGAGCGAGGCCGTGAGCAGGTCGTTTCGGACGGCGTCGAGCGTCTGGTCGGGAGCGGGAATGCGCGCGTCGTAGAAGGAGAGGACCGTCCCCGTCTGCGTCTTTGCGTCGGGCAAGGATTCCCCGTGCGTGGCGACGACATAGCCCAAGTGTTGGGCGTCGATGCTCACGTTGTCCCATGCCAGCGGCACACCGATGCCGCGGGGCCGACGGTCGACTTCAACGTTGGCGACCAGCCACGGCGCGTACGTCAGGCTTCCACGCGGCAGAGGATCGACGGCGACGACGTGCGGCAGGATGAACCGCGGTGCTGCCCACAGCACGGTCTTGGCCTCGATCTCGACGACGGCTTTCTTGGCGATGTCCCACGCGTGAGCCGTGCCGGTCGGCGCGTCGATGTCGAACACGATGAGACCGGTGCGACGCCGGGGGTCGACGTCGCCGGCAACCGCCAGCTTCTGCACCAGCTCGCCATTGCCGCCGGGCCACATGAGCGTAACGCGGTCGTGGACCTCCTCGAGGCCGCGGCACAAGAAGTGGTGAAGGGCCGCAAACGCCGATGTGTGCTCGAGCGCAGTCCCGTAGTCGTCGCGACACGCGTAGTCGATGGTCCAGCGAAGTCGCCAGCTATCGAAGCCGAGCGCGTCGAGGTACGCCGTCATCGACTGGCCATCGAGCGCCCGCACGGCGGTGCTGCTGTGGTCGACGGGCAGGGCGAAGAGACGCCGTCCGTCGGGGCCTCGCCGGCTGTCGAGGTCGTGTAGATGCTCGAGCCAGCGCTGCCACTGCTCTGTCTCCGCATCGGTCTGTCCCAGCTCGGGGTACACCCCCGAGAACCACTGACCCTTGTACCGATGACGCTCGACGGGCGCGCGGCAGACGACGGTTGGGTCGTACTCGGGCCGACCGGCGGCGTCGGTGCCCAGCTCGACCCCGAGCTCGCGCAGCAGAGCGTGCAGCCACTGTAGCTCCGGGTGCGGACTCGGCAGGTAGTGCGCGCCCATCGGGTAGGCCGTGCGCGCCGTGTGCCCGGACTGGGCGGTTCCGCCGGGGGCGTCCTCGAGCTCGACGACGAGGTAGTCCTCCAGGCCCGCGCGATGCAGCCTCCACGCAGCCGAAGTGCCCGCTGCGCCCGACCCGACGATGAGGGTGTTCACGCGGAGGCGTTCGGAGACGGCCGCATCGCTCTTGCGTCCACGAAACAAGTGCCCACGCTCGGGGTGCTGCCCGACGAAGGACAGGGCCGGGGGAATGGTGCCCTTGCGGTCGCATCCGCTGGCTGCGGTCGCGGCCGCCAACCCCTTGAGCAGCGTCCGGCGTTTCACTTGCGGCTCATGATCGGGTCAGCGAGATCCGCTTCGTAGTAGTGCACCAGCATCTGGTCGTTGAGCCGATTCACCTCGACCTGAACCGGCTGCTGGTCGGCGGGAAAGACGAACATCGTGGGCAGAAGCGCGTCGCTGAGGAAGCGCAGCTGAAGCGAGGGAGGCAGGGCGCGCGGTGGCTCGACCGTCTGGGGGCTAATCAGGACGAAGCCCCAGTCCCCGAAGCTGGGCACCAGCGTGTGGTAGGCAACCGGGTTGAGCTGCGCCGAGCGAAGCGTCTCCACCACGCACCAGTACGAGCGTGGTGCCAGGTACGGAGAGGTCGCCTGGACCACGCCGACGCCGCCGGGCGTCAGCACGCTGCGCAGCAGTCGATAGAACGCACGCGTGTACAGCTTGCCGAGCGAGAAGTTGTTGGGGTCGGGCAAGTCGACGATCGCGAGGTCGAAGGCTTCCTTTCCCTCCCGGCGATGGGCGAGCAGCCACTCCATCGCGTCGGCGTTGTGCACGTGCACCCGAGGGTCGGAGAACGCGTCGGCGTTCAGCCGCGTGAGCACGGGGTGCGAGCCGAACAGGTTCGTCATCGCGGGGTCGAGGTCGACGAGATCGACGCGCTCGACCTGGGGGTGCTTGAGCAACTCGCGAATGCCCAACCCGTCACCGCCGCCGAGGACGAGGGCCCGCACGCTTCCCTGCCCGGCATCGAGACCGGCTGCAATCGTGGCAGCGGGGTGCACGAGCGCTTCGTGGTAGCGATGCTCATCGGTGCTCGAAAACTGGAGGTTGCCGTCGATGTACAGCCGAATGTCGGTTTGCCAGCGCGTGATCGTGAGGCGCTGATACGGCGTCTTCTGGGAGAAGATGACCGGAAAATCGTACAGCTGAGATTCCCCGAACTGCTCGAGCTGGGGGGCGACCGAAAAGCCGGCGGCCAAGGCGAGGACCGTGAGCCCCGCCTGGACCTTCATTGCCATCGCGCGACGCAGCGCGGGTGCAAACGCGAATGCGGACCACAGCGCGATGGCCCCATTGAGCAGTCCGAAGAACAGACTCGTGCGAACCAGACCCAGGTAGGGCAACAGCACCATCGGAAACAGCACCGAGGCTGCCAGCGAGCCGAGGTAGTCGAACGCGAGCACCCGCGCGACCAGGTCCTTGAGCGAGGCGGGGCGCGCTTCGTCGTCGTCGCCAGCGAGGATCCGCATCAGCAGCGGAATCTCAAGGCCCACCATCGTGCCGACGGTGATGAGGATGCCGAACAACAGCGGCCGGACCGAGGCGAGGTACGCGAAGCCCAAGAACAGCGACGCCGCCGAGAAGCCTCCGACCAGCGCGATGATCAGCTGAATCTGGATGAAGCGGGCGTGGACGTCTTTTTCGACGTACTTGCTCAACCACGAGCCCAAGCCCATCGCGCTGAGGTACACGCCGATGACCAGGCTCCACTGGGTGACGGAGTCCCCCAGCAAGTAGGAGGCCATCGTGCCGCTGATCAACTCGTAGACCAGCCCGCACGTCGCGACGACGAGGACGGACAGGAGGACGAAGCGCGGTTTGACCGGAATGGGCTGCAGCGGCGCCGGACCGAAGTCCGGCGGCGGCACGGCAGCCTGCACGGCAGAATCGGGGAGGGGCGTCTCGGTCTCCGACACGTGCGACGCCCCCGAAAGAATCCGCAGCGCGGGGCGATCAGCCCTGCACGGCCGCGCTGATGATGAGCGCGATGCCGATGATCACGGCGCCGATGATGATGCCCAGCGCGGTGTTCTGGTCTTCCTCAATCTCCTTGCGGATCGAGAAGGGCGCGACCTTGACGATGATGAAGAACGCCAGACCGAAGAGGCCGATGCCGATGAGTGAATAGATCAGGGCTCCGAGGAGCTGCTGAATGTCGAGCATTTCGGCGACCAGGAACGAGTTGAACTGCGCAGTCATGTCATTTGCCTCCGTGGTATCCGCCGCCGAGCCAGATGAAGATCGGGCGGGCGGTACCCCGAACCGTCTGGTTTCCGTTGGGGTCGGTGGTGACCTTGCCCTTCTCCGGGGCACCCGTCAAAAGCGCCCCGCTGGGCGCCGCGAACAGCAGCATCGACAGGGAGCCGAAACCGCAAATTGCGTAGATGATGTTGCGAATCATGGTTCGACGTCCGATCAGCCGTTGGAGGTGGTGACGTAGTCGCTATTGGCCCAGCGACGACCCTCGAAGATGCGGCCGAGCAACCAGAAAAAGATGGGGAAGCCCAAGATGATGAAGAACGGCAGCACGATGTATCGCGCGAGCACGACGTTCTGTTTGAGCGTATAGGACAGCGACAGGCCCGCGGGCGGCGTGTTGGCCTGCGCGCCCTGCTGACCCGCGCTAGGCTTGATCTGCAGCAGGTACTTGCCGGCGGGGACCTTCCCCAACGTGACCGTCGGTGACTGGTTACCCTCGTTCCAGGACTCACCTCCAGAGACGCCATGCCATTCCTCGGCGGTTGCACCGAAGCCGATGGCTTCCTCGGACTCCTGCGAGATCAGCATGACCTCGGCGTAGGCCCAGGCGTTGGAGAGACCGCCGGCGCGGAACTCGAACTCGAGCGTGGTGATCCCCTCGCTGCCGATCTGAACCTCTTCGGTGATCGGGTCGAGTGTGCGAACGCCATTCTCGTTGAAGACGACGGTGTTGCTGCGCCCGTCTACGTAGGTGATCGCGGCGACGAGCCAGGCGACGAGCATGACCGCCAGAAGGATCCACGTGACCGCGCGACCCTTCTTGTAGGGGTTGGGCTGCAGCATCGCGACGCCCGAGGTCTTGGGCGGGTTGCCTTGCAGCTTGAACGCCGACCACACCTCGGCGCCCTCGATGTGCCGCATCTTGGTGAAGTTGACGTCTTGGCCGTCCTCGCTGCTCGCCTCTTCGATCGACATGCAGAAGGGCGGCTCGATGAAGTCGTGGGCGACAGCTTGGTCGCCAACCCGCACCTGCCACGGGAACTCACCTTCGACGTAGCTGACGCTCGCCACCGACGTTTGGAAGTGCTTGTACTTGGTCTTCTCGAAGGTGACCTTGCGATGGCCGAAGCCGGTCTCGAGGCGGGGCGCACCGCCCAGCACTTCGCCGATGGCCCATGACCCATCGGTCATCGTGAACATCAGGTAGCGGTAGCCGACGTACGGGTTGTGGAGGAGAAACTCCTGCCAGGGGTAGACGACGCCGTCGACCCGTACCTCGCGCCACATGATGCCGATGATCTCGAAGTCGTGGCCGTCGATGGTGCCGCGGGCGTGCAGCGGCAGCGCAGACTGGCGACGCGCACGCTCCGCGCGCTGCACGATTGCGAGCTCTCCGCTGTCTTCGGGGGTGAGTTCCGTGCCGCAGTACGGGCAGCTGACCTGTTCGACTGCGCCGAATCCACGCAGCTCGATCGGGCCGCCGCAGGCGAGGCAGTTGGTGGCCCCGGTCTGGGCTTCTTCGCGGAACAACTTCCGCGGCGCGGAGGGTGCTTGAGCTGCCATGGTCCTCAGGCCGATGGAGCACCGGCGGGGGCGGGACAGCGCCAGCCCTTGAACGGCCGAAGCGGATGCATGCCGACGTCTTGCAGGGTGATCGCCTCGCCCAGGTACGGAACGGGGCTGTTGTGGTTGGGGTTGGTGCCGTAGTCCAGCGAGATGAACTCGCCGGCGTGGCCGCGAAGGTCGACGGCGTGGAACAGCATGCCGGGCTCGGCCTCGAACGGCAGGATGCCTTCGGCGCCCTTGTAGCTAGCTGCACGGCGGTCGACGACCACCGCGGGAATGCCATCGACGGTGATCGTGCTGTTGATCGCGATCGCGGCGTAGGGCGGTACGCGTCCGGCGACCGCCTGCTGGTTCCGCGGGCGGGTGATCGCGAACTGACCCAGCGCGTCCGCGAGCCAGCCGATCGTGCCGTCCGCGAAGTTCACGAACCACTCGTTCCAGGTGCCACGTCCATAGGAAACCTGAAGGCGACCGGCGACTTCAAAGGGCGTGCCTTTGAAGCGACCGCGGCTTCCGAGGATGATTGGCGAGCCGTTGTCGACGATCGCCGAGACCTGGCCGATCAGCTTCACGTCGACGCCGGTCCGAACGATCGTCGAGTTGCAGTACTCGCAGACCAGCGACACGGCGGTGCCGCGGAACGGCGCGGGAGCGCCACAGTTGGGGCAATGCGTCTGCGACTCGGGCTGCATGCGAACGCTGCCGGGATGATGCCATGTGCGGGGCCGCCGCACGAGGCCGGACTCACGGGGCGGGGTAGTCGGCCATGCCACCGATGTTGGTGACGCGTGTGTATCCAGCAGCCTCCAAGGTGGCCCGAGCCTGGCCGGCGCGGTTGCCCGAACGGCAGTAGGTCACGATCGGCGTGGACGGATCGCCGCCGGTGAGGGCTTCGATCTCGGCGAGCCGGGCTTCGATCTCGTCGTGGGACACGTTGACGGCGCCCTCGAGATGCCCCTCGGCGAACTCGTCGGCGGTACGGACGTCCAGCAGGATGCCGCCTTCGTGTTCCACCAAGCGCTTGGCCAGCGCGGGATCGCGGTCGGGCAGGGGGGCCGCTGCAGGGGCTGAGGGCTCGGACGATGAGGCGGAGGTGCCGGCACATCCGGCGGCGAAGAGGACGACGAGCACGGCCGCGCGATGCATGCGCGGAGTCTGTCGGGCGAGGAGGAGGGGTGTCAATCCGGCGTCTGCCGCGTGCCTGCTACGCTCGGCGCGTGCTGGCGGTCGTACTCACCGTCGCTGCTGTTGCGGTGCCCGTCCGATGGACCGCGCCCCCGGGCTGTCCGCAGGCGGCCCAGGCGGAGCCGGTGATCGCTGCGGAACTCTCGACGGCGGAGGGCGTCGAGGCGGTGCAGGCCAACGTGGCCGAGGGCGCGGCGGGGTTCGCCGTGGAAGTCGAGGTCGTGCTGCAGGAGGGGGCCGTCGTGCGCGTGGTCGACTTGCCAGACTGCGCGCGCGGCTGAGGCTGCTGCGCTCGTGGTTGCCGTCGCGACTCGTGCAGCGCGGCCGGAGCCGGAGCCGGAGCCGGAGATTGTGCCACCGGCGGAGGTCCACCCTCGCCCGGATGTACCCGCGACTTCCTCCGAGGCCCCCCCGGCACGCGGCGATGCGCCGCAGCGTCGTCCATTGTCGACGACTCGTGCGCCATCGCGCCTGTGGCTGTCCGCCGGGGGCGGCGTGAGCCTTGGCCTGCTTGCCGCGACGGGCGGCCAGGTCCGGGGCGCGTTCGCGTGGCGGGGCGAGCGGGTCCGCGTTCACGCCGGCGTCGATCACTGGGTTCGACGGGTGTTCCCGGTGACGGCGCCGCCGGGGGCTGGGGCGAACATCTCGTTGACGGGGGGGCGGGTCGGCGCCGCCGGGCTGCTCCCGGTCGGGTGGGGGCAAATCCCGCTCGGCGCGTTCGTCGGCATGGGGACGGCGCGTGGGCGCGCCACCGGGGTCGAGCCCGCGCGCACGAGAACCCGCCCATGGCCCTACTTCGGCGTGAGCACGGGCCTGCTCGTCCCGGTGTCTGCGCGCTGGAGCGTGACGCTCGAGCTCGACGGCGTGGTGGGCCCGGTTCGCCACGCGTTCACGCTCGACAACGGGGTCCTGATCACACAAATGGGCGCCATCGGTGGTGTCGCGACGGTGGGTGCAGAAATTCGTCTGGGTCGTTGATACCCGCGCGGTCGAGCGGACATGGACGACGACCGATGACGTTCGAGGCGATCTTTCGCGCACATCTGGACTTCGTCTGGAGGGTTGCGCGCCGGGAGGTCGGGGACGAAGGAGCAGACGACGTGGCGCAAGAGACGTTTTTGATAGTTCGGCGCCGCTTGCCCGAGTTCTCGGGGGCGGCCGTGCAGGGCTGGCTCTACCGCATCACCGTCAACGTGGCGCGCAACCATCGACGTCGGCGGCATCGTCAGCACCGCGCCGTCGCAAACGCGCCGGTGCCGTCGGGTCCACTGGGGCCCGACGACGTGCTGGCCCGCGACGAGGCGGTCGAGCTCATGGAGCGCTTCGTGGCGACGCTTCGCCCCAAACAGCGAGAGGCGTTCGTGCTGCACGTGCTCGAGGGCGTGCCGGCTCGCGAGGTCGCGGCGGCCCTGGGGATCCCTACCCGCACCGTCTACTCGCGCGCTCGCGCTGCGCGGGCCGCACTGTCGTCGTTCGTCGAGGCCACGCAGACCGAGCCGGAGGCTGTCGGATGAACGAACGCGACGTCGAATCGTGGGCCGCCGCCTATCGGCAGGCGCTTCGACCCGCGCCTCGTCGGCGCGCAGCGATCGAGGCT
>CAYSPB010000320.1:0-9173 GCA_964432695.1 uncultured Nannocystaceae bacterium | reverse complement strand
GGGCCTGCTGCTGCTGCCCCTGGCTCGCCGCGGTCTGCTGCGCGGACTGCTGCGCCGCGGCTGCCTGCGTCGAGGCTCCCTTCGAGAACGCACCAGCCGCCTTGAGGGCGGCCCGCTCGAGCGCCACGAAGCCGCCCGTGACCTTGCCCAGGCCCTTGGTGACCTGCCCCTGGCCGGTGAGGCCCAGGGCGAAGGTGATGCGTTCTCGCTCGACCATGTCTCAGAGCAGTCGCGCGCGCGCGCGGGCGAGCCGGCCGACCTGTGCGCGCGCCCGCCCGATGAGGGGGAGCAGCGTGCGCAGCCGGGTGGGGAGCTCCTCGTACTCGGCGGGTCCCCACCGCCCGGTGTCGTAGAACACCCAGGCCTGCTCGATGTCGAAGAAGAAGGGTCCGATCTTGAGCGCCGACTCCGGCCGCCCGAGGGCGTACTGGAGGACGGCGTTCATCAGTTTCCCGAGCTGGTGCCGGTCACCTCCTTCCCGCTGAACTTGAGGCACGCGTGCAGGATCCCGCTGACGATGCGGATCAGGACCTGCACCGGCATGTTCTCGGTGAAGAGCTCCTCGAGCCTCGTCTTCGGGTGCTCCGGGTACTGGTGGTAGCCCTCGGTCGCGTCGTCGAGATCGTCGACCTCGACGCCTTGTGCGCGTGCCAGCGTGCGGTTCGCGCCGTAGGCTTCCTTCATCGCCCTCTCGTACTCCTCCCACTCGCGCACGTGGTCGTCGACGAGGGTCTCAGGGATGGGCAACACGGAGCCCCGGGTGACTCCGAGCCTCGGCGAGTTGTGCGTAGCGGGCAGCTTCCAGGAGACGACTCCGCGCGCGAGAGAGACGAAGGCCTTCTGCCGCAGCGCGGGGTCTTCGCTGTCGTGCTGCTGCAGGTAGTTGACGTAGGCCTGCCCGGGGTCCGTGCAGACGACTGCATCGTGGAGCGGCTTGCCGTCCTCGCCGTTGAGACCTTGCAGCTCGACGCCGACCTGGAAGAAGCCCACCTCGTGGAGCCACTCGCCGCCCTTGAGCTCCTCGGGGATCTTGAAGACGCCCTCCGGATCTTCCGGTGCGTCGCTCGGCGCGCCGTTGCTCGAGGACTCCGGTGCCGACGAGGGAGTCGGAGCCGCCGCGGCCTCCGTCGGGTCCTCGGCCACCAAGCCCTTCGCGCGCAGGGTCTCGGCCTCGCCCTCGAGGCGCTCGGTCGCCGCGTCGGCGGGGTGGGGTGCTTGCGTCTCTTCGCTCATGGGGTTCGCTCCGCGTCAGTAGGTCACCACCACCTCCGACTGCGCATCGGACTCGAAGGTGAAGGCGTAGCTCGCATCGTTCGGCCGCAGTCCCTCGCAGGCGCTCAGGGCCACGTTGCGCAGCTCGATGGCCATCCCGCCAGGGACCAAGTACTCGTGCGTCGATGGTACAGGCGTGTGGAGGTAGCCCGTGAAGAACATCAGCATCAGGATCTGCGGAGTGGGGAACCCCGCCGGCAGGACCGGAGATCCGGTGATGCCCGTGAGCGCGTTCAGAATCGAGATCGGGTTCATGCCCGGGAAGCCGAAGTCGCTGAACACGCCGTCGACCAGAGTCAGGCCCGCGCCCACCTTGAGGACGTAGCCGCCGTAGGCAAGCTCCTGCTCCGCGTTGGGCGGACCGCGGCGACCGATGTAGCGGATCGTGTCGCCGGCCTTGGGCTTGAACTGCACGCCCGTCCCCGGGTTCGTCTCGAGACCGTAGACGGCGAAGAGCTGGGAGGTGCTCGAGGGGTTCGCCAGTCCCTCTGCGACGCCGGGCCCGGGCGCGATGAAGGGCGTCTGCGGGAGCAGGAAGGGGATCGCCACCGCGTTGCCCGCGTCGGTGATCGGGACGTAGAGCGTCTTGTTCGAGCTCCCCAGGTCGAAGCGGATATTCCAACGCGAGTGGGAGACGTCCTCGCTCCAGTAGGCGTCGACGAGCGCCTGCGCCTTGCCGTGCTCGCTGTTGTCGAACACCGGCGCCTCGATGCGCACGCTCCAACGCTCGTCCGGACCAAGGATCGGCTCGTCTCCGATCGCCGCCTGGCTCCCGTCGACTCCACCAGTCGGGTTCTGCATCCCGCTGATCTGCCGGTTGCATCGGATGCTGAACCCCTCGGGGTCGTGGAGGATCTCCCCGCCCAGGTCCGTGCCGATCGACGTCGCCGCGGGGTTGATCCGGATCCGACTCGCGCCGAGCGAGAACGGCGCCGGCGCGCGCCGGGGGAAAAGCTCGAGCTGCGGCAGCTGGCCGGGATAGGTTGCCTCCTCCTGGTTGTCGACCAGGTACTGGACCTGCAGGAAGATCGGCCGGTTCTGCCCGGGGCGCCCGCCCTGGCGCGTCGCGATCAGGAAGCTGCGAGCCTTGCAGCCGCGCGCGCGCTGCGACTCCTTCGGGTTCGGCCCGAGCAGCTCGAGGTTCCAGCTGCGCAGGTCGCCGAGGGCGGCCTGCGAGTGGCTCGAGACGCCCGCGTAGTCCGACTTGCGCTGGAAGATCGTGTCGAGCAGCGCGCGGCTCGCGGCCGCCCAGTCGATCACGGTGTTGAGGTCCTGGTCCGCCGAGTAGCTGAACCGCCCGTCCAGGAGCAGCGGTGTGATCAGCTGTGCGGTGCGTGTCCGTCGTCCGAGCCCGACCTGATCAGGCCCGGTCCGCCGGGACGCGAGGCGGATGCCGAACGTCCCGTACGGGTGGACATGTCCGCTCAGCGAGGAGGTGGCACCGAAGTCCACCTCCTCCGTCAGGCGAACGAAGCGACGGCTCGCGGACCACACCCTGCATCAGCTCGTCGCGTTCGCGGAGCTCGCGCCGATCCACTTGACCGTGGCGGTCTCGGACCCGGTCTGGCCGGCCGTGAACTGCACGTCCTGGCCGATCACGTCCGCGGGGCCACCCGTCTGCGGAGCCTGGTCGAGCTTCACCCCGGTGACGCTGATGCCGAAGGCGGTGTCGTAGAGGACGAAGTTGGCGAAGGTGTCGTCGAGGGCGATGCCCACCGGCGTCCAGTGGTCGAGCCCGTCGTCGAGGACGACGTCGCCGGAGCTGTTCACGTAGCCCGTCTTGATGAGGCCCACGTCGCGGGGGTGCGTCTCCACCGTGCCGCTGTTCTGGTCCTCGAGCAGCACGACGCCCCCGGCGAAGAGGCCGTAGTCGTTGTCCGCCGTGAAGAGCTGACCGTTGCCGACCGCGCCCGAGCCCGCGTCGACGGTGATGGTCGTGTCGCCGTCCTGCAGATCCCACGGCGCGGTGACCGTGGAAGCCGACTGCTGGATGTCGGTGACGCCGAGCGCGTTCGACTGCGCGTGGCGCGCGAGCACGTACAGGGTCAGCTCGTCGTCGCTGGCGAGGCTGTCCCACATGTCGCGGTTCACGTAGTCGATCACGAAGTTGCCGCTGACGGCGGCCTCGCCCTCGCGGATCTCCGTGATCACGTAGGTGTCGGTCACGACGCCGGCGGAGAGCGTCGTCTTCACTCGCGGCGACGCCGGCGTCAGGTTGTTGGCGATCTGCAGCGAGAAGCTGCGCAGCCCCGCGACGATCGACGGCGTGGTCGTGCCGACGCCCTTGAGCAGGTAGGCGCGCGCGTAGGCCCAGCCGAGCGCGTCCGGCTCGGTGGTGACCGCCGAGGTCTTCGGGTTCTTCTTCGGGAAGGCGATCGTGCCCCCGGGATCGGCCGCCGCGGCGTGGCTGGCCGCCACCCACTCGGAGGTGAACGCGATCACGCCCGAGTCCTGCGAGCCCTCGATCGTCAACTGGTTGCACTTGGCACCCAGGATCTTCTGCATCGAGATGCTCGGGTCGACCCAGCGCATCGAGTAGCTGCGCAGCACGTTGCTCGAGCGCGAGAGCGCCGCGCCCATGATCCAGTTGAAGACGCCGCGCGCGTAGGCCGTCCGCTTGTCGTGCGGGCAGGCCAGCGGGTTCAGCGCCCCGCCGACGTCGAAGCCGGTCAACTGGCCGGGCGCCTGCGACTCGATGTTGCGCTTGAGCACCTCGCCGGAGCGAGTGCCCACCGGGTTGATGCCGAAGCCGTCTTCGACGATCGGCACCCCGCGCCAGACGGGAGAGCTGTTCTCCTCCCCGAAGGTCGTCTCACCCGCGGCGAAGCCCGGGTTCTGAGACGCGTGCGGCCCGTAGGCCGCCTCGGCCTGCAGGTCGACCTCGAGGTACTGCTTGGAGCCAGTGTTCGTGGCCATGTTGGTTCAGGTCCCTTCGACGATGCCTTGGGTACGAGCCAGGATGGTGCTGGCGGGAATCGAGAAGACGGTCTGGACCTCGATCCGCGGCTGCGTCTCGGGGCCGGTCAGGGAGACCTGACCGACTCGCCAGTCGACCGCAGCGCCCACGGACGGGTCCGCAAGCAGCAGGCTGGCGAGGCTTTTCGAGTTGAGCGGGTCGTCGTTGATGAGCGCGTTGAGCACGAGCTCGCCGCACTGCTGCATGTCGCCGTCCGCGAGAGCTGCTCCCTCCACCAGGTGGGGGAGCAGTAGCACGGTGAGCAGCTCGTACTCGATGGCTTCGGTCTCCATCGGGCGCAAGCGGCAGGCCGTGTTGAAGAGCGCGGGGAAGTCCCTGTCCGGGAGTCCGTAGCGCCCCGTGGTCTCGTCGAGCTCGGGCACGCGCCCGGTCGTGAGGTTCACCCCCTGGCCATTCGCCGCGCCGCCACGCAAGCCTTCGCGCTTCGACTTGAGCTCCGCGTTGTTGGCCAACGCGGTGATCATGGAGGAGTCGAGCGTGGCGAGCATGCTGCTCACGTCGTGGCCTCCCCTCCGAAGTGCACCAGGACGTCGATGGTGAAGAAGGCCTGGTCGCCGGCGGTGAGTCCGTCGAGGAAGAACTCCGAGGTCTGCACGTGGCGCACGCCCAACGCCTCGAGGCTCGACAACATGGTCTGATCGGCGACGGCTTGAAGCGTCAGCTCGAAGTACTCCTTGAGGCTCGCGTCACCCTCGAACGTCGGGTCGCAGGTCTCCCAGACTCCGAGGATCTGGCGCGCCCAGACGAGGTCGCTCCGCCGAGACGTCGCCGCATGCCCGAGCAGCTCCCCCCGCGAGGTGCAGACCGCGAGGTAGGGGCACTCGTGGTTCGGCACCTCGAAGCGGCCACCCGAGAGCCGCGGCGTGAACACGCGGGTCTCCGAGAGCCCGGGCTGACCGTCTCCTCGAGCAGCCTTTCGGAACGCGTCGAGCACGCTGTCTCCAGTCAGCCCCGCGAGCAGCGCGGCCGAGACATCATCGAGGTCGACCGTCACGCCGTCCTCCCGCGCAAGGGCCCGACGATCTCCTTCGTCACGTACTCGCGCAGCACGCCGAACGCCACTCGCTCGCGCCAACGGTTCCCGGGCCATGCACGGCGCGCGCGCTGCCCACGCGTGTCCCAGCCAGCGGGGCCGCGGCCGTAGATGAAGGACTCGGCTCGGATCTCCTCCGCCCCAGTCGCCGTGAAGCTGCGGTCGTAGCTGCTCGCGGTGAAGACGCGGCGGCCTAGCGGGGACTGCCCGAGCAGGCCCCGGTACAGGCGGCCCGTCCAGCGTCCGGTGCGGCGCAGGAAACGGGGCGAGCGCGCGTAGTAGCCGCGCCGGCGCGCGCGGTGGTCGCGCGTTCCGCTGCCGAGGGGCGCTTCGGGCCAGCCGCGGGCGAAGGACTTCCGCACTTGCTCGCTGATCCGGCGGTCGATGCGGCGCCAGGCGCGCCGGAAGTCGCGCGCACGCCGAGTGGCTTCCCGCAGGTCCTCGCGCGTCTCGCGCAGCGCGCGGCGCAGCGATGCGACTGTGCGGTCGGGGCCCGTGATGTGCAGCTGCAGCGCCATCAGCGGTCCCAGGTGAGCCCCGGTTCAGCGGGGTCGATCTTGTCCGGCGCCTGCTTCACCAGGTCACCCATCATCACGCCCTTGCGCGTGGTGAAGACGCGGACGACGCGCTCGAACTCACGCTGCATCGTCTTGAGCTCTTCCTCGAGCGTGGGCTTGTACTGCGCCGTGAGCTCGATCGCCGCGAGCAGCTCGGTGATCTTGCGGACGTTGGGCGGCGGGTCCTTGAAGAACTCCTCGAAGATCGTGTGGTCCTCGTAGCGACCACGGAGGTAGGTGTTGATCGTGTACCAGGTCGCGCGCAGCTCGGCGTCGAAGAGCAGCGCCGCCTCGGTCGGCCCGCTCGAGCTCCCGAGCGAGTTGGGCATGAAGTTCGACAGCCAGCCCACCCCGACACGGAGGCTCGCGAAGCTGTAGTTCATGTGCCCGGGGATCGGCCAAGACGGGGGCGCGTAGCGCGACGCGTCCCCCGTCTCGACCCGGTACCAGTAGTCCGCGTTGCCATCGCTGTCGGTGTGCGTGGTCGGGAGCGGACTGCCCGACGTGATCTCCTCGAGCTCGACGAACTCGCTCTCCGCCCACGAGATGAGCGGCGTCCCGGTGTTGGCCTTCCGGGACACGCGGTACCGCGTGGGCGTCGGGATGAGGAGCGAAGGCTCCCAGGAGATCGTGACGGACATCGTGAGCCCCCCTCCGGGGGCGAGCGATCAGCTGAGGGCGTTGGCCGTCTTGACGACGCCGCCCATCTCCTGGCGCATCACGTCCCACCCGTAGAGCACGTCGACGCTCATCAGGGTGTGCTTGTCCATGATCGAGTAGCCGATCGCGACGCGGATCGCCTGGTCGGCGAAGTTGTTCACCGCGACGGCGGCGCCGGTCGAGGGCGGCACGCCCGGCAGCGGGCGGCTGATGTAGGACGCGGCGTTGCGGTGGAAGAACGGCGCGACGTCCACGATCGCGTTGGGGTAGCCGGAGCCCGCGGCCGCCTCGGTCGGCACACCCTGCTGCATCGACAAGTTCATGCCGAAGAGGGTGCCGATCTCGCGGCTGCGCAGCGCGCTCTGGCCGCCGAGCTCGTTGGCCTTGAGCATCAGGTCGCTCGAGCCGCCGGCCGTGATCAGGTCGAGCAGCTGCTTGTGGCTGATCACCATGTGACGACGGCCGTCGTCGGGCACCTTCGCGTCGTCCAGGTGGAAGGCGGCCGTCGCGATGTGGAGCAGCTTGAACGTGTCGGGCGTCGCGGGCGAGCCCGAGACGGCCGCGTTGATCACGTGCGAGTCGGTCGAGTCGCCGAAGCCGTTGGTCGCGTGGACGAGGGCGGCGAGGCCGTCGTCCTCGATGGCGCGCAGGATCGCGAGGATGGCCGGCTCGAAGAACTCGTTCCGCAGGTCGACCAGCGCCTTCGCGTTGTTGACGTCGCGGATCGGGTAGGTGACCTCCTTGTTCTTGTCGAGGGTCACCGTGATCTTCGTGGCCTGCGGGTTCTGAGTCGCAGTCACGCCGCCGTCGGCCGCCGTGTCCTGGGCGGTGAAGATGGCGGGCACACGGGTGTTGACGGTGTCGCCCTTCTCGGCGATCTCGTCCTTGAAGTCCTGGTGGACCTTTCCGCGGAGCCCGATGTTCTCGAAGAGGATCTGCAGCCCCTCGCGGGCCCACAGCTCGGGCTTGTAGATGGTCTCGTCGGTGTAGATCGACGTCGGCACGGGTCACATCCCCTTGGTGGGCAAGGGCACCCGGTCGACGGACCTCGTCGACGAACCAGTCAGCTGGCAGCGCTGCCCGCCGGCTTCACGCCGAAGAGCTGCTCGCGGTGCTTCTGGTACGCCTCTTGGTCGTCGCCGTCCAGGGCCTTGTTCAGATCGGCATCGGTTCCGCCGGACTGAGGGCCACCACCGCCGGGCGTTCCGTCGCTCGGACCACCACCCGCACCAGACGCGACCGTGGGCTTGAAGAAGAACGGGTTGCGCTTCTTGAACCCCTCGATGTGCCCATCGAGGGTGAGCTCCGCTCCCGTTTCCGAGTCCACCGGCCAGGCGCCTGCAGCGTTGGCGAGGGTCAGGTCGTGCCGGTTGTTGTCCAGCTGCTTCATGCCGATGGAGATGCCTCCGTCGCCGGCGAGGAGGGCTTCCTCGGCGCGGGCGACCGCCGCGGGGTCGACCCCCTTGGCGATCAGCTTCTGCGTCACCTGACGACCGACGAGCTCACGCTTGAGGGAGACCTCGAGCACGTCGTTGCGCTTGGCGAGAGCCGCCCGCGCCTCTTCGTGCTCCTTCTTCTGGGCCGCCAGCAGCTTCTCGAACTCGCCCTGATCCTCGAGCTTCTTCCGCTCTGCGTTGGCGCGTTCCTCGCGGAGTACCTTGAGCTCCTTGATGTCGTCGACCGAGAGGTCCCCACCGAACTCCGAGCGGAGGCTCTCCAGCGTCCCCCCGGCGGCTGCGGCAGCGGCTTTCGCCGCGTCCCGTTCCTCGACGACCTTGCGGAACTCACTGCGCTCCACGACGTCCGGGGTCGCCGGCTTCGGGTCGCCCCCGCCGCCGTCGCTCCCACCCTGGCCGGCATCCGCCGGTTTCGGATCTTCGGGCATCCGCCGCTCCGATCTGCCGCGCATCCACGCGGTTCCAGTCCACGTCGCTGATTCCAGCAGCCGACGCGAACGCCGCGCCGGCACCTGTACCCTTCCGGCATCCCCCCCCAGCTGTCAAGGCCGATTTCCTGGCAGGGGGCGCAGACGTCTGCACTCGCGCCCCACCGGCGGGTCTACTCAGGGGCGACCGAGGAGAAGCGATCGCCCACCTGGGGGGTCTGCCGGCGCTTCGGGAGGTAGGCCGCGGCGAGAGACGTGGTCTGGTAGGCGGCGACGATCCAGAACGTCCCACGCTCGGCTCCCTCGACGGAACGCACCTCAACCAGGTCGTCGCGCCGCAGGCCCGCTGCGGTCCCTCGATCGAGCGCGATGAGCACCGGCTCCCGGTCGGCCATCACCTGCAGCACGCGCCCGCGCACCACCTCGGGAGCAGCGTTCGGGGTCCCTGTGGCGCGCGCGGCGAGGCCGTCGAGCTCGGCCTGGACAGCGTCCGTCAGCGCGCTCACGGACCGCACCGAACGAGACCCGAACAAGACCGGGGCCTGATCGCGGCCCTCGAAGCGCGCGGCCTCCTCCTGCACCTCCGACTCGTCCAGGACCCCGCAGAGCGCCCAGGCGAGCGCGCCTCCCAGCGCCAGCAGGCTCGAGGAGCGCAGGATGGGGGCGAAGTACGTCTTCGACCCCACGTGCATTCCGAAGCCGCGGACCGGGTTGCCAGGGCGCCACAGCGCGCCCCTGGAGGCCCTCTGAGCCGCCGAGGCCCAGCCGGCCTCCGTGTGCACCACGATG
>CAYSPB010000319.1:0-9179 GCA_964432695.1 uncultured Nannocystaceae bacterium | reverse complement strand
GCGCCGGCCTGTGCGGGCAGTCGGTCCTCACGAACCAGGCCGCCATCGCGGACGGCATCGACTTCACCGAGGACGGCTGCAGCAACGCCGAGGGCATCAACCTCTACCAGCACGTCGCAGTGAACCTCGACGGTGGTGACTACTTCATCATCAACTCGCAGTTCACCTCGGACTCGGGTTCGGGCAACGAGGACCCCTCGGCGGGCTTCGGCGAAGGCTCGGCGATGAAGTTCAGCCCGCTCATCTTCGATGGGCAGGACTGGGACCAGAAGGAAGCGGTCGACGTCTCGTCGCCGTACGAAGGGGACTCGGTCCTCTCGCCCTCGGGTCGCCTGGTCGTCAGCCGCTTCGCCGGCCCCAACGGCGAGTCGCTCGGACACATGATCCGTCGCGTCGAAGCCAACCCCAGCGGTGGCTCGTACGACATCAAGATCACCGAGCCCGTGCGCTTCATCTGCGCCCCGGGTGCCAAGTCGAACATCAGCTTCGACGAGCGGTACGCGGTCACGCACCACTATGAGAACGGTACGGCGAACCTGTTCCTCACGGACATGCTCACCAACCAGATGTACCGCATCACGGACATGCCGGCCGACACCAAGGCCCTGTTCCCGCACTTCCGCTCCGATGGCTGGATCTACTTCCTGGCCACCGGTCCCGACGGTGACTCGGCGTTGGCCATCGACACCGCGCTGGTGCTCGAGTGCCTCAGCGACGGTGAGTGCACTGGCACCGCCACCCCGTGGGATGGCTCGGCCGCACCCGACGGTGGCGGTCAGGATGCGGATGCCGGGGGGGACAACTCTGGTGGCGACGGCACCGACAACGGCGGCAGCGGTGTGCCCGACGCGTGGAACTGCCCGGCCGAGTATTACGGCGCCGAAGACGGTTGCGACTGCGGCTGCGGCGTGGCCGACCCCGACTGCAGCAGCGCCAGCGCCGACGTGTGCCAGTACTGCTCCGAGGAAGGCAGCTGCGCGACCAGCTGCGACGAAATCAACGACAGCGACAACTCCACCTGCGAGTAGTCCGTGTTGAGGTAGCCCAGACGGCCCCGGCCGACGCAGGCCGGGGCTCCCGATTTTCCTCCTCCTTGCCTGACCGAGACGCACCCACGATGACGCACTTCCGGACCCTTCGCGCTGCTGCTTTGGCCCTCTGGACCACGAGCCTGCTCGCCGCTGCTGCATGCACCACCGACGGTTCTCAGGGCGCATCAGGGGACCTCGGCTTTCCCGTTGCGGATGGAGCCTCGGGCAAAGAGGACGCCTTCGGCCGTTCGCTCGTCGGAGCTCCGAACGCGTACCCGGCGGCGCAGCGTGCCGTCGAAGACTCCGGGTCGCTCGAAGAAGAGCTCCGGACCAACTTTTCCGCCCGCCGTCAGTTCGGGTGGGAAGTCGCCCGCAAGGCGATCGAGCCGGTTCCGCTGATGGGACTTGCCGACCAGCTTGGCGCGCGTCCGGACTGTCCCGCGGGCGTCGAGGACCGTGATCTGGATCGATGCGGACGCGAGCGAGACCAGGCCTCCTGCGAGGCGCGCGAGTCGGCGGGCCACGCCATCTGCAGCTGGGACGACGATGCTGGTACGTGTGCCCCGGTTTGCGACAACCTCAAGCTCGACGACGGCTCCGAGATTCCCGAGATCCCCCGGTTCCAGACCTGGTACGGCATCGAAGACCTCAACACGATCTTCGCGTCGGCGTACGACCGCCTCTCGGACGAAGAGAAGTTCGTTCGCGCAAGCCTGTCCGACCAGGTCATCGGTGAGGCGTTCCACGAGAACAACACCAAGAAGGACCGCCTGAGCAGCTGGCCCCTACGCCGCTATACCAAAGAGGTCGACAAGCTGTTCGGATGCGACCTTGAGCCGTTCGCCGACGAGTCCGAGGAGTCGTTCCTCGACCGCTGCGCCCAGCAGCGCCAGAGCCAGTTCTCGGGCGCGGGCGGAGCGGGCGGCGGCATCGCTCGCATTCTCTACAGCCCAGCAATGGCCCGGCACATGGTGGGCAACTACGCTCAGGTTCTCGACTGCGCCGATGATGCGCTCGGTGGCACCTGGTGCGAGCCCGGCGAGGCCTGCGAAGAGGCGCCGGACAACTTCTCGACCTGCTTTGCATCCGAGTTCCCAATCGACGCCGGCGCGCCGTACGAAGAGCTTGGACTGCCCGCGGTGGGGGGGACGGCCGTCGTGAAAATGACGTGGAGTCGCATTGGTTTCGACTTCGAGCTGCCCGCGTTCGACACCGACGCCGAGGCCCTGCAGGGTCGTATTGGCGAGGGACGCACCGCGCTGTGGAACGCGACCGGCGATCGCACGTATCCGCCGCCGGCCGACGGGGAAGAAATATCGTTCCCGACCCCCGACGACATCTATACGATTCAGACCCGCGGCGGTGCGTTGTATCGCCTGACTGGGCTGCACGTCGCCACCAAGGAAACGCGTCACTGGGTTTGGGTCTCGTTGTGGTGGAGCGACCGACCCGACGAGGACTTCGGTGCCGACCGTCCCGCGTCGTTCGACGAGCTCGGCCCCGCTTGGTCCAACTACAAAATGTGTGTTGCGACCGACTACCTCGAGGGCGACGCGAACGCGGCCAGTCGCTTCCCCGACTTCCCCTCGCTGCAGGCGGCGATCAACGCGACCGGTTCGACCGAGGGCGCGCCCACGTGGTGTAGCAACCCGTACATCGAGCAGGGTGCCGGCAACGCCCGAACCAACTGCATCGGCTGCCACCAACACGCCGGGACGCGGGTGAATCCAGACGGTACCGGCTTCGAACTCGAAGCGATCATCGAGGACGAAGGCGCCAACGTCACCTCGACGAACCTGTTCCCGTTCAACGGCCGAACCCAGCGTCGCGACACCTTCGCGACCGATTACTCGTGGGCGTTCAGCCGCATGGACGACCTCACCGAACTCATCCGGCGCGAGGTGGAGTTTGAGAACGTCACCGACGGCCGCTGGGCGCGTTTGGAGGGCATCCTCGGGCGTGAGGGTGATGTCGAAGCCGGCGAGGCGGTCTTCCGCGGTGCCACCGAGACGCAGACCTGCACCGACTGTCATGGGGAACAAGGGCAGGGCGGATTCGGCCCGAAACTCGAGGCTCTGTTCGCCCAGAAGACCGAGTGGGAACTCCTATACACGGTCATCGAAGGCCGCGGCAGCATGCCTGCATGGGGGGAGACGCTCACCGACGAGCAGCTCTCGGACTTGATGGCGTTCCTCTCGAGCAGCTTTGCCGACGCCGACGTCCGCTGAACGGCCCACGTTCGACTCGCACATGAGTACGCTTTTCTCCGTCCGCGTCGAGCGGGTCTGCGTTGGGACCGTGGTGCCCTACGCCCACGAGACCTCGGCCATCGCCAAGCAGGCGCAGTCCGGCGCGGTCTCGGTGGCGCCCGCCGGTCTTGGCGGCGACGCTCGGGCCGAAGACGGGCACAACTCGCCCGACAACGCGGTGCACCACTACCCCGCCGAGCACGTCGAGCACTGGCGCGGCGTCTATCCCGACAACGCCGCGCTGCACGAAGACGCGCCGTTCGGAGAGAACGTCTCGACGACCGGCTGTACGGAAGCGGACGTTTGCATTGGCGATCGCTTTCGCCTGGGCACGGCCTTGGTCGAGCTGACCCAGGGACGCGATCCCTGCTGGAAGCTCAACCACCGCATGGGCGAAGCCGGCCTGGTGAAGCAGATCCACGCTCAGGGCCGAATCGGCTGGTACTATCGGGTGCTCGATACGGGCACGGTGCGTGCGGGAGACGCAGTGGAGTGCGTTGCGCGGCCGCACGCCGACTGGACGGTCGCTCGTGGCGTCGCGCTGCTGTTCGGCGCCAATCCTGAAAATTCCGAGCTGGAAGCCCTTCTACGGGTACCAGCGCTCGGGGAAGCCTGGGCGGCGCGCGCCACCAAGCTTCTCGCCAAACGTCCGTAGGCTGGTTCTCGTTGACGCACGGGAACCTCGCTCATACATGCACGCACATCTCTTATTGATAACTCCTCAACTCCTACTAATAGCTCAGCAAGAAGCCTGTCGCATGAAAACCAAAGCTCTCCTCGTTGCTCTCAGCCTCGCTGCCATCGCCTGCGACTCCGGTTCGTCGGACGACCAACAGGGCGGCCTGGGCTCCGTATCGCTCAACGACAGTACGGATACGTCGGGCAAGGCCGACGCGCTGCAAGGCCGCACGGTGCAGCCCCGCCTGACCGAGATCGTGGCCTATGGGCCCGACTCCAAGAACGGCACGACCGAGGTCACCGATCTCACCGACGCCGCGATGAGCGTGCAGGCCCCGCTCATCACGCTCGACGCGTTCGAAGAGAGCCTGCAGATCACTGCCAGCGGCGACGAGACCACCGACATCCGCTTCTTCTTGGCCTACCAGGAGCCCGGAGACAGCAGCTGGTACCTCGTTATCGTCGAGGGGCAGGGCGAGTTCGAAGATGGCGACGAGCCCGCCGACGGAATGGCACAGCCCACCCCGGTCACGATCAGCTACTTCGACACGGTCAGCATCCTCAAGTCGACCAACACCATCTCGGTCGCCTCGACCGGTGCGGGCGGCCAAACCACCACCGAGCTGCCCTTCGATGGCCGCAACGTCGAGTACGCCGTGCTCGCGCTGCCCGTCGACTCGGGTGAGGGCAACAGCCTCGTCGGTCGCTTCGGCTACACGATCGAGGCGCAGTGCGATGGCTTCGAGTGCGGAGAAGAGCCCATCGACCCCGATGTACCGGTTGATGACTACGCGCAGGCCCGCGACGTGACTCTCGAGGCGGTGACCATCGGCGGCGACGCCCTCGCGTACGAGTACCCGAGTGTCGACAGCGGCTTCAACCTGGCTGGCACGGAGTTCTGGCAGAAGTGGCCTGGTGGGCACAACCCCACGTACAGCTATAACGAGGGCACGGAGGCGGGCCGCAAGTGCATGCTGGCCAGTGCGATTCGCTTTGAGGCGATCATGGCCGACCCACCGCCGTCGATGGTCGAGCTTCGGGACAACACGAACTGGGGGGGTCGCTTCTTCAACTGGAACGACGACTTCTCCGAGGGCAGCAGCAGCGCTCGCGGTGCGGTTCTGTGGGCGTGGCGAACCGGCCTCATCAAGTGGATCAGTCAGACCGACCACGACGGCACGTGTTACTTGCCCACGCTCGACATCGTCGAACGTGCAGCGGCAAGCTGCCTCGCGCGCGGCGAGGGCGACGGCGAGATTCAGGGCTGCCAGGGATAGTTTCATCGCTTACATCTCGAAGGGTCATCGACGTTCGTCGGCGGCTCTTCTTGCGTTTGCGCGCGGCCGCGGTCAGCCCGCATCGTGATCTCGATGCGGCACCCGGGTACACTCGTCGCATCGCGAGGGGCGGAAGGGGCCCCTCGCCACATCTGGATTTTTACGATGTCCACGTTCCGCTCGATCACTCGCGCGCTGCCCTTGGCTGCGCTCACGCTTGGCTTGCTCGGCTGTCCCGAAGACGAAGGGGCGCGTCCGGGGGGCGCGACCTTGGGCATGACGGCCTCGGCCGGCTCGACTGCCACGGACGGTGATCCCGATACGGGCACCGACCCCGACAGCGACAGCGACAGCGACGGACAGAGTGACATCTGCCTCGCGCACAACTGCGAGGACGACCTCGAGTGCGGCGGTTGCGATGAGGGACGCAATACCTGCTATCTGCCCGAGAAGCGCTGCGTCGCCTGCAATCCCGACACCGGGCAGGGCTGCGAAGATGGGGAGACGTGTACCGAGTTCGGTTCATGCGTGCCGGAAGGACTCACCTGCGACGTCGATGACGAGGGCGAGCCCACCATCGAGTGCAACGACGACCCCGACTGTGCAGCATGTGATCCGGACCATCAAATCTGCTCGGCTGGACGCTGCGTCCAGTGCCGTGGCGATGCGGCTGACGCCTGTCAGTCCACCGAGATTTGCGTGGGCAACGAGTGCGTCGCGAAGTGCCCGACGGAGTGCAGCTCGAACGACGAATGTGGTGAGTGCACGACCACGGACGAAGACGAGACGCCACTCAACGCGTGCCACAACCACCAGTGCGCCGAGTGTTCGAACACTAGCTCCATTCCGATCCCGTGCCCCGAAGGAGAGTTCTGCACGGATCAAGGCGTCTGCGTGGCGCAGTGCGGAATCCCGGGCCAGAGCCCCGGAACCTGCGAAGACGATGCGGACTGTGTCGGCTGCGAAGGGGACAACACCAGCTGCATCAAGCCGATCAACGATGACCGCGGCGAGTGTGGTCCCACGGCGTCGGGATGCTCGGACCTCGGTGAAGGTGTCGTGGTGCTGCCCGAGCCCTTCAATCAGGTCACGAACGCCTGCTCGGACGACCCCGACTGCGCCGGCATCGGCATCCAGTACAACGTTGGTGAGCTGCTTCGCGACCTGACCGGCTTCGACGAAATCGACGATGCGATCGTCGAGTACCCCATGTCCCGGTGCGCCGAGCTCACGGTCGGAACCGACAACGCTTCGATCAGCTGTGGCATCTGCGTCCCGTGCGAAGAGGACAACGACTGCAACGACCTCGACATCGATGAAGTGGCCGGCGACGCGTTCGGTCCGCTCGGCGCCGTGGCAACGGCGCTGCTGCTCGACCAGCTGTTCGGACCCAGCGAGCACGTCATTCACATGTTCTGCCAGCCCGTCGCGGCCGGATATGGCGCGTGCGTGCCGTGCCCGAACCTGCTCAACGACTGCTCCGTGGGCGGCGGCGGTGGAGGATCCGGCATGTGCGAGCACGCGGTCGACGAGGTCGGCTCGCCGCTCGACCCGATGTGTGGGGCCTGTGCGGAGACCATCTGCGCGCTCGATAGCTACTGCTGCGAGGCCGAATGGGACCAGACCTGCGTGAACGCGGTGGACATCCAGTGCACGACGGGGACCTGTCACGATCAGTGCGAGGAGGGCGAAGCGCTCAACCCCTCCTGCAACAGCTGCGTCTCGAACATCTGCGACGACGATCCGTACTGCTGCGAGACCGCGTGGGACGGCGTCTGTGTGGGCCTCGTGGAGAGCATCTGCAGCGGCGAGTGCGTCGGCGAGGGCTGCGCCCACGACGAGTGCATCGCCGGCGGCGCGCTCGATGCGACCTGCTCTGACTGCGCGACTGCGGTGTGCGAGGCCGATGACTACTGCTGCACCAACGAGTGGGATTCGTTGTGTGTGGACATCGCCGAGGGCGAAGCGTCCTGTAGCTGCTGAGTTTTGCGCGCTGCTCGCTCAGGCGGGCAGCGACATCGACCCGTCGAACACGACGCGAGCTGGGCCACGCATGCCCACGCCCGCATCGGCGCGTTCGGGCACGGTGATCCACAGGCGCCCGCCGGGAAGGTCGACCGCCATCGGCACGCCCGCGGGCCACAGCCCGGCCCACACCGCTGCGCACGCGGTCGCGCATGCCCCGGTGCCGCAGGCATGGGTGATGCCGCAGCCACGCTCCCATACCCAAAGGGTGCAACCCTCTTCGTGCATACGCGCGAACTCGACGTTGGTCCGTTCGGGAAACTCGCGGTCGACCTCGGCCGCCGGACCTTCGGCGCGGCACAGCGTCTCGGGATCATCGTCCACGAAGGCGATCGCGTGCGGGTTGCCCATCGACACCGCGCGGAAGGTTCGGCCGCCGGCGACCGTCTTGTCGCCCAAGTCCGCGCCTGGCCCCATGTCGACCGCGACTTCGACGACATCCCCGCCGCCTCCGGCGACATCGCACCGCTTGATGCCGGCATCGGTATGAACGTTCAGGGTCTTGCGCGGGTCGTCGCCAGCGAGATGCTGGGCCACGCAGCGCAGGCCGTTGCCACACATCTCGGGCCGGGAGCCGTCATGGTTGATGACGATCATCGAGCCGTCTTCGCCAGTGGGCCCGGGGCCGACGAGCAGAAGCCCGTCGGCACCGACACCGGTCCGGCGGTCGCACAACGCAGCCGCGAGCGGGCGCAGCTGATCGACCTCGGCAAGCACCGCATCAAACGATGCGCCGGTCCGGTCTAGCAGCAGGAAGTCGTTGCCCAGCCCCTCGACCTTGCGGAAGTGCAGCGTCATGCCAGCACCGTCGGATCCCGCGCGGCTTTGGTCAAGGGACCGGCCGGTCGCACGGCGCGTGTTGTCGTGCCATCGTGTCGATGGCGTAGTCTGGATTGCGTCAGGCCGTGCGCGTGTCCGCCGATGCAAGGCACTAGATGAACGCGTCGGGTTCGCTCGGGCTCGCAGCCGCCTGCGGATCAATGCCGTACTTCTCGAGCTTGCGGCGCAACGCGTGGCGCGTGATGCCCAGAAGCTCGGCGGCGCGGACGATGCGGCCATCGGCCAGCCGAAGCGCGAGCGACAGCGCCTTGATCTCGATTTCTCGGAGCGAGACGCCCGGCAGGCGAATGTGCAGCTCGGCGGAGTCGTGGACCGGCTCGGCTCGACCGAACAGGTCGGTGGTGCTGACCCAGTCGCCGGTGCAATCAAGGGCGGCCTGCTCGACGAGGGCCCGAACTTGGCGGGCGTTCCCGGGCAGTCCGTGGCGCTGAAGGGCGACGAGTGCGGTCGGGCTGAGGCCACGGATGCGAAGCCCGTGCCGAGTCACGGCTTCGTCGAGGGCGGCACGGGCCAGATCCGGAACGTCCTCGGGCCGTGCTTGGAGGGCAGGGACGTCGAGGACCGCGTCGGTCATCCGGCCGAAGAGCTGCTCGTGTTCGAGCGACCGGTTTCGGAGTTCGGGCAGCGGCTGCGCGGTCGTCAAGATGACCGGCGCGCTGCCCCGCGCGACCCGGGCCTTGAGCGCCTGAACGGCTGCGCCCCCGAGGCGATGGACCCCGAGCACGAGCGTGGCGACGTCACTCGACTCGATGCCTGCCGTCACGTCGGCCGCACCGAGCTCGAGTCGCGGCGCGTACGGGCCCAAGATGCGCCGCATCAGCCACCGGCCGAGGCGGCGCTTGCCCACGCCGGGGGCGCCGGTGACGACGATGAGGCGACACCCGGCGCCGATCAAGGCGGTCGCATGCTGGCGAAGACGTCGGAGTGCGTCGCTGCAACCGTGCAGCCACGCGTCGTCGGCTGGCGGGGCGCCTCCGAACTCGATCCGCGACAGCATGGTCGCGCGCTGTGGCTGATCGTCGTGCACCTCCTCCCTATGGGGAAGTGGATGAGGCGCGGCAAGGGGCGCGGGCGCTCCG
>CAYSPB010000318.1:0-9192 GCA_964432695.1 uncultured Nannocystaceae bacterium | reverse complement strand
TGGGTCGGGGAGCGCCGAGGGAGGTTGGAGCGACCGCCAAAGTGGTGATGGCGCCAACGAACCAGGCCAACATGACCTGAGACTAGCACCGGAATCTTCCGCGGCCTCGGAACGAAGGGTTCCGACCTGGAGGGAGACACTCTCCACTGCGCCCGCCGTGCGGGGCGCCACGGTACTTCTGCTGTAACGCCGTCCTGAAATGGGGTATCCAGGCGAGGGACTCCATGCACACGCACGGGAACGGAGAGAACATGCAGACGATGCACAAGCTTGGCTTGGTGGCGATCCTGGCCAGCGCAATGACGCTCGGCGGTTGCGACGACGATGACTCGATGGACACCGGCGCCGAGACGACGGTGACTGCGGGTAGCACCGACACCGACGATCCGACCACGGCCGGCACCGCCTCCACGGGCGAAGAAACCACTGAATCCGAGGGCGAAGACGAGAGCTCGACCGGCAGCGGCAGCGATGTCGACTGCACGACGCCTCTTTCGCACGCGACCGACATTCAGCCGATCTGGGACATGAGCTGCACGGCCGGCTGCCACGAGGCTGGCGGCCAGTGGTCGACGCTGCCGCTCACGTCGGACGTCGCGTATGACGGCATCGTGAACGAAGACGGCCTGCAGTCGCAGCTGCTCGACGGCTTCGACCTCGTCGTGCCGAACGAGCCCGAGAACAGCTATCTGTTGCTCAAGCTCACCGGCGAGCAGCCGGGGGCAGGTCCTGGCAACTCGCTGATGCCGCTCGAAGCCCCGCCGCTCGACGCCGCGACCATCGCGACCGTCGAGCAGTGGATCGCCTGCGGCGCGCAGCCGTAAGCAACACGCGCTCGAACGCACGAGGCCGCCGACGGGAGAACCCCGCGGCGGCCTTTTTCGTGCTGAGCACCCGTAGGCCGCTCAGTCCTGCGTGCGAGCCTCGATCCGGAAGCCGAGATCTGCGCGCGCTTGCGTGTACGTCTTGCTGCAGGCGAAGGCGATCAGATCACGAAGCTCGTCGGACCCGCGCACCGCCTGGCGCAGCGTGCTGCCGTGGCCGCAGTCGGGGGAGAGCACATGTGCCGCCGCGGAGAGGTTGCCGCAAAGCGCGAGACCGACGCGGTTGCCGTTCATCGCGATCGCGCCGCGCCAGGCTGAGCTGTGGAACGTATCGTCGGCATGCTCCTTGAACTCGGCGGTGATCTTGCGCGCCGACTTCATCGGGAGCTTGCGCGCGAGCTCCTGAGCGAGCTTACCAACCGCCGCGTCGGCTTGCTGGTGGTGCTTCCGGCGGCTGTGGCGGGGGTGGAACGCCTGCATCGTAGCCGAGAGCAGGTACGCGAGCCGCTCGCGGCGGAGGCCCGTCGCGAACATGGCCTGCGGTCGGGTGAAGTAGATCGCGCGGCCGAGTGCAAAGCTCAGCGCATCGTGGTGTTCGCTCTGCATCGCCCGCGGGGTTGCGAGAATGACAGGCGGCTTCTGCCAACGGACCTCGAAGTAGCCGCTGCGGACCACGCCGTCGGGCGTGTCGTCTGGGTCGAGCGCGACCGCGTTGGCATCGACGAGTGCGACCTTGCTGTTCTTGAGCAGACGAAGGGTCTCCTGCCAGCATCGGCTGAGGACCGAGTCGCCCACGGGGGAGATGCGCGCATCGGGGGGAACCTCGAGACGGGGAAGCTGCTCGGCGAGCACGCTACCGCCGCCCTCCCACAGCTGTTCGAGCGCTGCTCCGACGCCGCCACCCTGCGGGATGTCCACCGTGACTGGCAGGGCAGGGGGTTCATCGAGCGGAGTGCCGGTTTCATGGAACTGGGCGAAGAAACCCGCAGCGCCCTCGTGCTCGGGCTCGATGAGGCGCAGGACGTCGAAGAGCGCGTGGGCTCGGGCGTGGTCGGACGTCCGGGTGTAGTGCTTTGCAAGCGCCTCGAGACTGGGCTGATGCAGCGGGTCGTACTCGAGCAGCTTGGCGTGGTTGGTCAGCACCTTGGTGCCGGTGATGCCTGCCTGCTCGTAGAGCGAGCCCAAGTGCATCAGGTCGCTGACGTCGAGTGCGTCGGGGTCCATGGCGGCCGCGCGCTCGAGCGCAGCGACGGCTTTCTCCGGTCGCGACTCCTGGAGCTCGGCGAGACGAAGCAGGAGCTCGACGCGGGTTGCGACGTCGTCGTCCGTCGCGTCGGCGGCGTCGAGCGCATCGAAGTAGGTCTCGACGAGGGGTTCGAGTTCGTCGACCCGATCGGTGGCTTCCAGCACGCGGGCCTGCGCGAGCACGGCCGCAGCCGAGGTCGGCTCCAGGGCGCGAGCTTCCTCGGCGAATGCCGCGGCCTGCTCGAACGACTCGTCGGCGTTGAGGCTGAGCCGAACCCCTTCGAGCAGCAGGTCGCGACGATGTTCCTTGTCGAGGTCGGGGTGGTCGAGCAGACCCTGCAGGCACCGCAGGGCAGTCCCCGGATCGTGTTCCGCGGAGGCGCGGTAGGCAACTTCGAGCTGTTCTTGGTCGAGGACCAGACTCTCGTCGCTCTCTGCAAGCTCGAGGCCCTGACGCAGGTTCTCGAACGCGGCTTTGCGCAGGTCGGCTTCGCTGACGGCCTCGCCGAGGTCGGCGCCGTCGGCGAGGGCCGAGGCGGCGTCGTGGAAGAGCATGCCCGCCTCGAGGTGGGAGCGGCCGCGAACGGGCACGTCCGTGGACTGGCGTGCGAACGTGGCCGCGTAGCGGGCCGCTTCGAGCAGCAGCCCACGTTCTTGGCTCAGTGCGATGAGCGGCTCGAGAGCGTCTGCGTTGGAGGGGTCGATCGCAATCGCCTTGCGGTACCGCTCGAGGGCCGCGTCGTGCTGGCGCATCTCCTGCTCGGCCTTGGCCGCCATCGCAAAGATGGTGCTGATCAGCCGGTTGTTCGAATCGTTGCGCTCGATGCCCTCGGCGAGCTGTTGTTCGATTTGGTCCGCGGCCGTGACCGCATCGCGGTAGCGGGCAGCACCGAGTCGGTTGCGGACGATCGCCGTCCGAATCTCGAGGTTGTCGGGGTCGTGACGGGTGGCTGCGGTGAGGCGACGGTAGGCCTCGCCCGCCCGCCCGGCGTGTTCGAGCACCTGCGCCAGCAGCATGAGTGCCTCGACGAGTTCTTCGGTGTTCTTGGTACCCAACGACAGGGTGTCGACCGCGTCGGTGAGCAGTCGCTGTGCCTCGCCGACGGCTCCGGAGGCGAACAGGACCTCGGCTTTGCCCAGCTTGGCCCGGGCGGAGTCCGGGTCTTCGCGTAGCGCGGCGTCGAAGCGGTCCTGCGCCGCGTTGACGTCCCCGGTGGAGCGGTACGTGATGCGGCCGATGTCGGTGAGCAGCTGGGCGCGGATCGAGGGGCCCGTCATCTCTTCGAGTTGACGGTCCATGAACTCCAGCGCGCCGGGGATGTCGCCGTCGTCGATGCGGAGCTTGACGAGTCCCTCGAGCGAGGCGGCGAGCCGGCGAGAGACCGCAAGGTCATCGGGCTGCTTCTTCGACTCGGCCAGGACGCGCGAGTACAGCCGCAGAGCCTTGCCGCTGTCTCGGAGGGGCCCACGGTAGAGATCGGCGGCTTCGAGCGTGCCGTCGGGCGTGCCCAGCTCCGCGAGCGCCTCGGCGAGCACGGGGAGGTCGTGCACGGCGCGTGCGTAGTCGACCTTCTTGACGAGGAGTCGCCCGTTCTGCGGGTGCGCCTCTAGGGCGTCGAGCACCACGTCGAGGGCGCCGCGAGGGTCGTGTCCTTCTTCGTCGAGTACGTCGGCGAGGGAGCGGGTCAGGTCTACGAAGCGGTCGGCTTCGTTTCGATTGGCGGCGTCCCATCGCGCGCGGAGGAGCGTGATGCCGTCGGCGAGGCGTCCTTGTTTGCGGTACAGGCGGCTGAGCCCGAGGGCGACGTCGTCGTTGTCGGGTGCTTCCACGAGCAGCTGCTCCAGCGTGGCGGCTGCTTGCTCGTCATCGCCGAGACCCTCCTGAAGAACCCGAGCCTTGGCCACCAGGAGCGAGATCCGTGAGGCCTTGTCGTCGGAGTGCGTCTGCTCGAGCAAGCCGAGGCGGCGCTCGATGATCGGCAGCGCGAGCTCGGCCCGCGCCGTATCCAGATACAGCGACTGCAGCTTGGCGAGCGCCTCGGGGTCGTCGTGGTGGGCTGCGATCTCGGCCCATGCCGTGATGGCGCGATCGGGAAGGCCGAGCTTCTGCTCGTAGATCACCGCAACGCGGGCGAGGTTGCCCAAGCGATACTCCTCGTCGCCCACGGCATCCGCAGCGATGCGCATCGCTTCGATCGCAGGCTGCCAGCGACGCGTTTGTGTGAGGAGCTCGACCAGCGCGTCGTGGACCGGCTGGTGTCCGGGGTGCTGGCGCACGAGCAGCTCGAGTCGCTCGATGGCCTCGTCTTTTCGGTCCAGGTTCTCGGACAGGATGCGCGAGAGTTCGAGCGTTCGATCGACCCGGTCCTGCGTTTCCAGCTCCTCGTTCTCGGCTTCGAGGAGGTCTGCGAACACGCCGACATAGTCAGCCCATCGCTCGGCCGACTCGTAGATTCTGCACAGCGCGCGCAGGGAGTTACGATGGGTCGGCGCGATCTCCAGGACGCCGCGGTAGCTGACTTCGGCTGCGTCGTCATCGTCCCGCGACGCGTGCAGGCGCGCGAGACGAACGCCCATTGCGATGCGGTGCTCGGGCGCCGCCGCTTCGCCGAGCAGCAGTTCGTAGGCCCGCTGCAGCCGATCGGTCTCGGCATGCCGATCGGCGAGGTCGCGCAGGCTGCGAAGACCGACCTCATCTTCGGGGACCCACACCAGGGCACGTTCGTGGGAGCGGAATGCGCGTTCGAGGTCGCCGGCGCCCTCTTCCCACACGCGGGCGAGAACGAGGGCGACCTTCGCCTGCTCGTCGCGACCAGCGGTCGGAACGTCGGCGTACGCGAGCGCGACCTCCTCCCAGGCGCTCGCGACCTTCGGGCGGGGCGGGAGCACTGGCCGGGTCAGCTTCGGAACCGGCGGAAGGCCGACGCTTGGGCTGCGCGGCGGCGGGGGAGGCTTGGGCGCAGGGATGGCCTGCGTGCGCGTTGCGTCTCCCGGCGCGGCGATGATCTGCGGCGAGCCCGTATCGGTGGCGACCGTGCCCTCTTCGTCGATGTCCTCTTCGAGTTCCTCGATGTCGAGTTCCTCGATGTCGAGTTCCTCGATGTCGAGTTCGGTCGTGGTGCTGGGCGGGACGGGGTCGGGTCGTCCGGACTCCTCGGCGGCGAGCGCTTCGACGTTGACCTCCTCGGTGTGTCCGGTGGGTACCGACATCGGCGCCGCGATCTCGACCTTGGGCGCAAACGGTTCGGGCAGCGAATCGAGGCTGCGCGGGTCGATGCCGCAGCTGTGGAACAGCTGAAGGTCGCGGTATTCGGGCGCGAGCAAGGCGGGCGTGAGCAGCACGTCCTTGGGGACCGGAGGACGGTTGTAGGCGCCAGTTTGCTCGGCGAGGCGCCAGATGGCCTTTTGGTCGCCGTCGAGGTCGCCGACGCGCGGCGGCAGTGCGGGATCGATACGCCACGAGCACAGTCGAGCCCTCAGCGCGTATTCGGGGCGCTGCAGGGGGCCTTCGTAAAGCCGGGCCAACCGTTTGTACTGCGTCAGCCGTGTGTCCGCGTCGCGCGACTGCTCCAGCTGGTAGGCGGGCTGAACGAGGAAGGTCGACCAAAGGTCGTTCTCTTCCGCGAGGCGCTCCGCCTCGACGAGCGCCTCGTCGTTTTCGGGATCGCGATGCAGCACGCGGAACCACTCGGCCATGGCGCCCTTGGCGTCATCCATTCGCGCTTCGCGGATCTGAGCCCGCTCGACGAGCAGCCGCGCCCGTGCGCGAGCGTCGGTGGTGTCCATGTACAGCCGCTGCAGGACGCCGAGCAGCGTCAGGGCGCCGATCGCCGGCAGGTCGCCGCTTCGTTTTTCGTCCACCTCTTGGGCGAGTTCGCGAATGTCGTCGAGGAAGTCCGTCTGCGAGGAGTCGGCACCGAGCGCAACCGAGAGGACGCGACATGCGGCCAAGGGGTCGCTGAGGCGCTCGTGGAACGTCCGAGCCGCGTTACGCAGCGCTTCGATCCGCCCATGGACGTCGTTGGCGTCGTCACGGAGCTGGGCCGAATCGAGATGGTGCTTGGCGAGGTGGCTCCACAGCGTGTGCCGCAGCGCCAGGTCGTTCATCAGATCGAACGCGTCGGCGGAGAGGTTGCTGTCGCTCGAGCCGAGATCGCGGACCGCCTTCTCGAGCCAGCCGAAGGCTTGTTCAGGGTCGCCGAGCTCCTCCTCATACACCTTCGCAATCGCGACGCAGGCGTCGTAGCGACCGAGGTCGGTGACGGCGCGCTCCAGCTGGCCACCGTGCAGCTCGATGACGGCCTGCCACAGGTCGTACTTGCGTGCAGTGTCCTCGAGACGCTTGGCGAGCGCCTCATCCCGTGGCGACAGACGATGCGCGCGCTGGAGGAACCCCACGGCGCGCTGCGGATCGTCGAGGTGCGCTTCGGTGATCGTCGACGCGTCGAGAAAGCGCTTGACCGCGTCGTAGCTGCCGCTGTGAACGGCGCCACGGTCTTCGTAGTGCGCAATTTCCCGTTCGATGACTTCGACGAGGTTGGACCACTGGTCGTAGGTCTCTGCGAGTCGTTCGAGACGCTCGAGCAGGTCGAACGCGGGCAGCTCGTGACCGATTGCGACGAAGTAGCCACGCGAGGCCCAGGAGAACGCGTCATGGAAGGCCTGCAGCTTGGTCTCTGCAACCTCCGCGGCTTCGGTCGCGACTTCGATCTGCAGCTCGAGGCGCTCTTCAGCATCGGCGTATCCGAACCGTTCCTCATGGAGCCGCAGCAGCGCAGTCCACAGCTGGTGCTTTTTCGCGGTTTCGCGGGCCTTGGTGGTGAGTTCGAGGTTGAAGTGGTCGAACTCCAGCGCCTGGCGCAGGTACTCGAGGGACCGGACCCCGTCGGAGAGCTCGTCCTCGGCGATGTCGGCCATCGCGTCGAGGGTGCTGGTCCGCAGTGGTACCTCCTGCGCCAGCGCGAGCCGGCGCGAGAGGGTGGTCAATGCAGTCTCGGGCTCGGACACTTCGAGCTGCAGCCGACTGAGGTCCCACAACGCGTCGATGTCCCCGGAGAACTCGTCGACGAAGCGCGCATACACCCCGAGGGCCGCCCGGGTGTCACCGAGCTTGTCCCGCCACGTGTTGCTGATCTGCACGTAGAGGGCGCGGCGCTGGTCGGCCTCGTCGGTCGACAGCAGAATGATCTCGCCCTGCCGGACCGCCTCGGTCCACTGCAGCGAGCGCTCGTAGAGCTCGAGCTTGCTGCTGGCGACCTCGTGGTTGCCCACGGCGGGCCCGTCCTTGAGGTCGGCGAGGATTTGGCATGCGCCGCGTGGGTCGTCGAGCTGTTCGGACAGCAGCTCGGCACGCTCCCACGCGATGCGGAACTCGTCTTCTTCGGTCTCGGCCAGCTCCTGCAGCTTGCCCAGCACCGCGACGAGCGACTGCCACGACTCGTCGCGGCGATACAGGCGCACGAGCGCTTCGAGGGCCCCGCGGTGGTCGGGGCGCGAGCGAAGCACGTTCTCGAAGCTGGACCGCGCCAGGTCGGGGTCGTCGATGTGGCTCTCGGCGAGCTGGCCCAGCCTCAGCAGATAGTCGATCTGCCGGGGGAGGGGGGTGGACGCTCCGTTGGCGCCCGTTTGCAGCAGCGTGCTCAACTCTTCGTATCGACCGGAGCGCTCGTACAAGAGGATGCGCTTGTCGAGAATCTCGAGGGTCGGCTCCGTGGTGCCCAGGTCGGTCCACAACCGAGCGGCTCGGTCGTCGTCGCCGAGGTCGTGCTCGGCCAGCCGTGCCATGCGCCGCATGATCTTTGCGCGGCCCTCGGCCGAGCCAGACTGGTCCAGCTCGCGTTCGAGCACCTCGTAAAGCGCCTCGTACTGCTCCTGCTCTTCGAGGATCTGCTGCAGGCGCGCCATCGAGTCGCGGTCGGCGGGTGCCTGGTGCAGGATCTCTTCGCACGCCCAGATCGCCTCGTCGGGCGATTCCAGCTCGTGATGCCAAAGCTCGGCGAGGCGGCGCAGGAGCGAGACTCGCTCGGTGTTGCTGCGGCTGCGCTCGTACTGTTCGCGCAGCATCTCCACGACCTGGTCGTAGTCGCCGGCGCGGTCGTACAGCGCCGTCAGTGCGCGGGTCGCCTGCACGTCGTTGGGCGAGTGCGACAGGATCTCGTTGTACAGCTCGATGGCGCGTTCAGGATTGACCTGTCGGTCGCGGTAGACCTGCGTGAGGCGCTTGAGGATGTCGAGGCGCTTGCGCGGGTCTACCGCGCGTTCGAGCTCCGCTTCCTGAACGCGAACCATGTTGTCCCACATGCGCGCGCGCTTCTCGATGCGGGCAATGTGCTTCTGTGGGCGTGGGTCGCTGGGGTACTCGGCGGCGAGGCGGCCCCACGCGTCGAGGGCTCCATCGATGTCGCCGAGTCGTCGCTCGCAGATGTCGGCAAGCTCGACGAACTCTTCCGCAAAGGCCGGGTCGGACAGCGGTGAGTGTTCGTCCTCGTACTCGGTCGCCTGTTCGATCTGATACAGAATGAGGTCCCGCAGGTGCGACCAGTTGTGCTTGCGGCGCCAGTGCTCCTTGTAGCCTTCGAACGCGACGGCGTTGAACGGCTCGCGCTCGAGGACCTTGTAGAAATACACGGCGGCTCGCTCTTCGAGGTTGAGCTCGTCGCGATACACCGCGGCTGCCCGAAGCAGCGTCTCGGTGGGGATTTCGTCCGGCTCGTGATCGAGCTGCGTGTCGAAGAGGGCCGCGAGTGCGTGATAGTCCCGAGACGACTCGTAGATCCGGCGAAGCTTGTCCCACGCAACGCCGTCGGGCGCTTGGTACTTGCTCGCGTCCTCGTACAGCTGACGCGCCTCTTCGCGGCGGTGCAGCTTCTCCTCGAGCAACTCAGCGCGGCGCAGCTGCAGCGGTACCGCGTTTTCGCCGTCGTAGTGGTAAAGCCACTCGCGATACAGCTCGTCGAGCGCGAGCCAGTCCTCGGCGTCGATGAGCGTATTCTCCAGCGCGGCGGAAGCCTGTCGATGCTCGGGCATCAGGTTCAGGCAGCGGCGCAGCAGCTTGAGCGCGCGATCCTTGGTCCCTCGCCGGCGGGCAATCTCCGCCGCCTTGTAAAATATGTCGGCGGCCTTG
>CAYSPB010000317.1:0-9223 GCA_964432695.1 uncultured Nannocystaceae bacterium | reverse complement strand
GCTCGACGAGTTTGAGGCAGCGGGTGTGGAGGGCGTCGTGCTCGACCTCCGGGACAACCCCGGCGGCCTGCTCAACGCGGCCGTCGAGGTTGCCGACGCGTTCCTCGATTCGGGCACCATCGTCGCCACCGAAGGAGAGAGCTCGCCCCGCGAGGAGAACCGTGCCGACGACCGCTACGACTTCCCCGACAAGCCGCTCGTCGTGCTGGTCGACCAAGGCTCTGCGAGCGCGTCGGAAATCGTGGCTGGCGCCCTGCGCAACCTCGGCCGCGGCGTGCTCATGGGGCGGCGCACCTTCGGCAAAGGAAGCGTCCAGGTGCTTCACGAGCGCAAAGCCGGGGACAAAGAACTCGCGCTCAAGCTGACGATCGCGCAATACCTCACCCCCGGCGACGTCTCGATTCAGTCGGTCGGCGTGAGCCCCGACCTCGAGACCATCCCGGTGTGGATCGGCAAGGACCAGATTTACTACTTCGGACGCAGCCGGTTCGACCTGCTGCGCGAGGAGTCCCTGGCCGCGCACCTCACCTCCAACGCCAAGGCGCAGAGCATCGCATACGGCCCGCTGCACTTCCTCGACGCGGGGTCGGTCCAGCCGGGAGCGACCGACGGCAAGAAGGCTGAGAAGAAGAAGGCAGCCAAGCCCTCCTTCCTCGACGACCCTGAGATTCGGATGGCAGCGGAGTTCGTTTCATGGGCCCCGTCTTCGGACCGCAAGACGCTGCTGAACAAGATGGGCGACTTCGTCGAACAGCAGCAGGCACGCCAGCAGGAGAAGATCACCACGAGCCTCGGCGTCCGCGACGTCGACTGGTCCGTCGGACCCAAGCCGGCCGCGGGCGCAGCCAAGCTGCTCGTCTCGCTCAAGACCGACAAAGCCGGCAACGTCATCAAGGGTGGCGAACGCGGTACGGTCACCGCGACGGTCAAGAACGTGGGGGACGCGCCCGCCTACCAAGTTCGGGCGATCACCGACAGCGACTACCGCTACTTCGACGAGCGCGAGCTCCTCTTCGGCCGTATCGACCCTGGTCAGAGCAAGACGTACAGCCTCAAACTCTCCGTCTCCGAGCACGAGCTCAGCCGGACCGACCGGATCGACCTACACCTGTTCGAGGCGCACGCGGCCAAGATGGCCGAGGGATCCACCACGTCGATCGACGTGAGCGCGGAAGGTCTGCCCCGCCCGCAGTTCGCGTACGGCTACCAGATCATCGACGACCCGTCCTTCGGCGAGAGCATCGTCGGCAACGGGGATGGAGCGCTGCAGGTCGGCGAGCGCGTACGGCTCCGCGTCACCCTGTCGAACCAGGGTGAGGGCCCGGCACTCGACACCTGGGTCACGCTGCGCAACCGTGCGGGCGAGGCTGTGTTCCTGCACGAAGGCCGAAAGGAGCTCAAGAAGGTCGCTGCCGGCGAGAGCCGCATCGTCGACCTCGACTTCGAGGTCAAGGAGCGACCGCCTCAGGGGGAGGTCCCGCTGCAGTTGACGGTCTCCGACAACAAGATCGCCGAAGCACTCTCCGAGAAGATTCGCTTCCCGATCCCTGAGCGCGGCGTCAGCCTCAGCAAGGGCAAGGGCGTGGTCTCGGCCGCCGGCGCCATCGACCTCTATGCCAGTCCGCTCTCGCCCGACCGCGTCGTCGCGCAGGTTCCCGCGGGCACGAAGATGCCGATGAAGGCCAGCAACAGCGAGTGGTTCCGCGTCGAACTCGATGATGGCTTGATGGCATTCGCCAAGGCCACCGAGGTGACGGACGCCAAAGGCAGCGCGAAGCCACCGGCTGCGACCGAGGTCTTCGAGGTCTCGCCCCCCAAGATCACGCTCGAGGGTTCGGTGACCCAAACCGACGGCGAATCGGTCACGCTGCAAGGCACCGCGGTGGATGCACAAGCGCTGCGCGACGTGTTCATCACCGTCTACAACCCTTCGCGCAACCTGTTCGGTGACCGCGAAAAGGTGTTCTACACGGCCAGCCCCAATCCCGACGGGGGCACGCTCGACTTCACGGCCGACGTTCCGCTCACGCCAGGGAACAACATCATCGAAGTGCACGCGCGCCAGAACGACGACGTCGTGGCGATCAAGCGCATGTGGGTTCTGCGGACCAGTGGTCTGGCCGAGGCGCGAGCCGCCGACGCGGAGTACAAATCCAACGGCAAGCTGCGCGTCGACACGTTCCAGTAGCGAACTGTTCCCTCGAGCAACTCCCTCGAGGCGCCACGCCGCTGACCTTCGACCCGACGCGCGGGGAGAGATTCAGCGGCGTGTCCGTGCGGCCGCTGTAGTTCGGGCGCTAGCGGTCGCGCAGCTTCTTCACGAGACGACGCCCTTGCTGAAAGCGCCGATACGCGGCACGACCGAGCCGGTCGACGTTGCCCCACACCAGATCGCGCAGCGCCTCGTCTGGGCGTGCCTTGAAGACCGTGCTGTGCATGGTGCCGTCCCATTTCTCGGGGGCCTCTTGCGTGTAGTAGTAGCCGGCGAACGACTTGCGCGCGACGGTGGGCGGACACGTGACGGGCTCGACCCCGTGAAAGCTGATGTCGCTGGTCTCGAAGATGACGCAGCGGTTGAGCACCGGGGCCAACGAGACCTCGCAGTTCTCGACGGCCGTGTCCCAAAGCTCGACCGACCCCCCCCACGCCTTCTCCCAATCCGCGTTGAGGTAAACGAGGATGTTCAGACGCCGGTGCATCTGAAGCTCCTTCGAAAAGTTGAAGTCGATGTGCACATCCAACCGTCCGCGAGGTCCGGTCAGGTGCATGCCGCCACCTTTCATCGCGGGATCGGCATGCAGCTTCTCGATGCCGCTGATGTAGGCCAGGTCGTCGAGAAACGCTCGTGACGCGAGCGCGTCGTGCAGCGTCTTGACGGGCCCTGGAAACGAGGCAGGGTCGGAGACCTGGACTTTGAACTTCTCGTTCAGGGCGTTGAACGCGTTGCCCGTTCCCTGCGCACCCTCCCACGCTTCCCCGAACCTGGGGTACGCGTCGACGACGGTCTCGAGGAACTCGGATTCGAGAAAGTTCTCGATGACGATGTGTGGGAACGGCTTGGCGCTGCGGAACTGTTCACGAAGCGCGTCCTTGTCGAGAGCGTTGATGACCATGGTCCGAAACCCGAATCCACGATAGCACCACCGCCCGGACGCGTGCGGAGTCCGTCAGGACGACCAGGAGTCAGGCAGGTCACGCCCCAGGAACTCCGCCAAGGCTCGGTTCGGAGCCTCGTAGCGGGCCAGCAGCTCCGCTCGCATCTCGTCGGTGAGCGGGGAGAGCTGCGCCATGAACGCGTCGGTCTTGGCCGTCATGCGTGCGCGCACGATGGGCGACTCCATGACGGCACGCATGATCCGCGCCCGCACGGGCACCGGTACGGCTTGCTTGATCAGCCGTACCACCGGGTTGCGCTGCAGCCTCTCCTTGAGCCCGCTCGCGTTGCTGCTGGTCGCCCGCGCCTCAATCTGATTCGAGGGGCCCTTTTTGGACCCGAGACCCTCGACCACGTCGATGCCGAGAAACCGCTGGAGGCCTCCGAGGACGGCGTCGGGGTCCGTCTTGAGTTCCTCCAGCGTCAGGAAGAAGAACCGGTCGCGGGGATAGAACGCCGTGTACTGCTCGATCTGCCGCAGGTAGCAACCGGTGTCGAAGTACTCCTCGGAGGACGCCAGCGCAGCCTCGAGCGAGACGACCGGCTCTCCGTGGCCAGCCCCTTCGAGCATCGCGTGCCGGTAGTGCGAGTACAGCCGGTCGACCGGGTGCCGCATGATGTAGACGAGCTTGATGTCCGGAAGATGCTCGTGAATCCGCTGGGCCACGGCCCCGAAGTGAGGATGCCGCGTGTAGCAGGTCGACGACTCGAACAGCAGCTGGTCGGCCGCCGCTTCCGAGAAGATCGTCAGATACCGCTCCATGCCGTGGGCGAACCGCTCGTCGCGGCTGAAGAAGCCCGGCTCTTTGAACTGCGGCTCGGCCAGCTGAGGATGCGTGACCAGCTGGTCGTGAAGCGACGTACTGCCGCACTTCATCCCCCCGATGAGGAGGAAATCGGGAAGGCGGGCAGGGCTGGAAACCGAGTCGGTCATGGAATCACGAGAGGATGGACGTAGAATCCGAGCCCCAGCACGAGGGCGGAGGCCAAGAAGGCGAGGCCGTCGAGCTTGGGCTGCCACGCGCCGCGGCGGGCCAGCAGGACGGCCATGGGCACATAGCCCGCGGCGCGACCCGCCGAGTACCCGATGAGCAGGCCCGGAAACTCACCGAGGGTCCACCCGATCGCCAACGCCACGATGAAGAGCCCGGCACCCCAGGCCTTGTGGACCAGATGGGTTCGAGACTCACCGGAGGCAACGAACAGCAGCTCGACCGTAGAGATGATCGAAGTGCCGATGACACCGATCATCAGCACGCGCAGCATCCACCCCGCCTGGGTGAAGCGCTCGTCGAAGAGCAGGTCGACGATCTCTTGGCCGAACACCCCTGGAATCCAAAGGAGCGGAAGAAATAGTGCCAGCAACGCCGCACGCACGCGAAGGAGCCGGCCTCGGAACTGCTTCTTGTTGCCTGAGACGAACTTCGCGTACAGCGGCTGCAGCACGCTGCGGGCCACGGCGTTGAGCGCCTGCACGGGCGCTTCGCTGAGCATCAAGGCCATCGAGTAAACGCCTAGCAGCTTCACGGTGAGCAGCTTCGCGACCACCATCGACCCGCCCTGCCCCAACAGCGCGGCGAGGGCGGAGCTGATGAACACCCACTTGCCGAAGCTGACCTGGTCGCGGACGGCAGCCTTGTCCCAGCGCCACCGATTCCGGTAGCCCTTGATGAGGAAGTGCGTGAAGAAGCCGTGCCCGACGTTGGTGAGCACCATACCCAAGGCCAGCACCCACACGCTCTTCCAGAACGTGGCGAGGATGACGGTGATCACCAGCGCCGAGATGCGGACCGTGACATCGAGCAGCGCGAACGGCTTGGGCTTCACGTGCCGCGACAGCGTGAATACAGCGGTCGACTGGGCGCCCCGGAAGACGATCGACAGGCCGACCACGGGCAGCAGCACCGCCAGGTCAGGGAGTTCGTAGAACTTCGCCAGCGGGACCGCAAGCGACGAAACAACGACGGCAACCGCAAGGCCGCGCAGGCACTGGAGCGTCCACGCGGTGTTGTAGAAGTCCGGCTCGTCTCCGCGCTTGTGAAAGATGATGCTGCCCCGGAGGCCCGCGTCGGAGAGCATACCGACGACCGTCACGACGACGTTGAGCACGCGCATGATGCCGAACGCCTCCTGAAAGAGGAGGCGCGACAGCAACACGTTGCCGCCCAGGCGCGCGGCCTGCTGCAGCCCGAACGCGCCGAACACCCAGATCGTGCCTCTGGCGGCGGCTTTGCCCAGCCCCTTGCCATCATCGGAGGGCGACGGGGGTTCGTTTGCTTCAGCTGCGTCGTCCGGGGACTGTGGCGCAACGGACGCGTCCCCGTCCGCGGGATGTGAGGCATCCGAGCCCATGAATCGTCGAGGACGCTAGCTCACCGGGTTCGCGGCAAGCAAGCGTCTTCCGCGGCGCGGCTTGGTATCATGTGCGCGTGGCCTCCCCGCCCGACGTGCGGCCATTCGTCGCCCTGCTGATCTACCCACCGGCCTGCATTGCCGCGGCCGTGAGCGCGAAGAAGGAAGACGCGACGAAAACGGTCTTCTGGGCCTTCTTCATCGGCGTCATGTTCCTCCCGGAGCTGGTGGCGTTCGATGCTCCCCTCATTCCGCCCCTGGGCAAATACGAAATCGCAGGCGTGACGGGAGTCGCCGTCGCCTTCATCGTGCATCGCGACCGCATCAAGCGCTCCAAACCACTCCGTGGGGTCGACCTCTTTTTCGTGGTCGCGCTGCTCGGTGGGGTGGGCACGATTCTCACGAACCGAGAAACCCTCGAGTTCGGGGTGTACTGGTGGGACGGCGAGGGCAACTTGGTCCTCGAGCCGACGATCCTCAGCGGGCACAAAATCGCGGACGTTCTCGTCGTTTTCGTGCGGGACAGCCTCGCGGTGTTCGTGCCGTTCTTCCTGGGTCGCGCGGTCTTCAAGCGGGCGGCCGATGCCCAGACGCTGTGCAAGGGCATCGTCACGATCGCCCTGCTCTACGCTCCGGGCGCGCTGCTCGAAGCCCGCATCTCCCCGCAGATCCACCGCTGGGTCTACGGATACTATCCCACGGGTATCGCAGGCGTGGTCCGTGGCGACGGATTCAAGCCCGTTCTGTTCCAGAACTCCGGGCTTTCGGTCGCGACGTTCTTGTTCACGGCGGTCGTATGTGCAGCGATCCTGCACAAGCGCAAAGAGAAGGTCATGGGCTTTCCCGCGATCGGCGCGATGGTCTTCTTGATGATAGTGCTCGCGTTGTCGCACAACATGGCGGCGCTCGTGTACACGCTGGCCGCGGTGCCGATCGTCCTGCTCTCCCGCGGCAAGCTCGCAGCAACCGCGTCGGTAGCCCTGGGAATCGCGGTGCTGCTCTATCCCCCGGTCCGCGGAGGCAGCATGGTCGACGTGTTCGCCTTCATCGACTGGCTCGCCCAGTACAGCCCAGAACGGGCCGACTCCCTGCACGTGCGCTTCTACAACGAGGACATCTTGTATGAGCGCGCGTCCGAACGCCTGACGTTCGGGTGGGGAGGGTATGGACGCAGTCGAATCTACGACGAACGCGGCAAGGACATTTGCCTCACCGACGGACAATGGATCATCACGCTGGGGGGCCGCGGCGTGATGGGCTTCATCGGCTTCTTTGGGATGATCCTATCGCCGCTGTTCATCTCGTTCAGGCGCGCGGGGAAAGTCCCGATGGGCCCGCGGCAGTACCTCGACGGTATCTCGATCATCTGCGCCTTCTTGGCCGTCGACCTACTGCCCAACGCGCTGTTCACCAAGCTGCCCTACTTTCTCTCGGGTGTCCTGCTCGCGCTGAGCGGTGGACTCGTCGAAGACGCGAAGGAAGCGAAGGCCCAGCCCGGGGGCGGCCACGGCGGTCACGGTGGGCTCCCCCCGCCCTACCCGCCGCACGGCTATCCCGTCATGCCCCCGTACGCCGCCCTGCCCCCCGGGAGGCGATGACCGCACGCACGCGGCTCGGGCTCGTCACACTCACGCTGGGCGTGGCGACGTGTGAAGACGTCCAGCCGCGCACGCAGGTCGACACAGCGCTCGTCGACCTCACGCTACGCGACGTGGCCCCAGGCATCGTCTTGCCCGGCTCGACCCTCGTCGTCGTCGGGGACGCGTTCGTGGACGACCCCTGGGGCGAGTCGACCCTGCTGCTCGAAGGAGACGTCGACACGGGCGACGGCATCGAGCCCCGAGTCGTCCGGCTGCCCGCGACCTTCGTCGACTTCACGACCCTTCAGGCCGACGTCAACGCCGACGCCTTTTCGCGCCTCTCCGGCGGCGGTGCGGCGCGCTTCGAGGGCAACGCGACCGTCGAGGTTCGCAGCGCCGTCGACGGCCGCCTCTACCGCTCGAGCGCCGCATCGGTTGCGCTGCAGTTCAACACCACGCTGCGCCCCACGCTGGCCCTGCAAACACCCGCGAGCGTCATTTTTCCGAACGAGCCGCTCGTGGTGGAAGGCGACGGTTTGCTGCTCGCGAACGAAGGCTCGTCGGTCGCCTTGGTGCAGGGCTGTTTCGCCCGGACCAACGCCCCTGGCTGCGCAACCATCGAGCCTCGCTGGCTTCCCGTCATCCCGGACGACCCTCTGCGCCGCACGGCGGGCACGTTTTCGTTCGTACCGTCGGTGGTGGGCATCGAGCCGGGGCGCTTCGAAGGCACCGTCACCCTGCAGAACGAGCATGCCGCCGGCGCGCTCGAGGAGGCCGAGCCCATTGCGGTCACCTGGGACCTCGTCGAGCCAGCGCTGTTCGGCGTCGACACGCAGCAGGCCAGCTTGGGGCGCTTCGTGACGATCGATGGCGCTGGGTTCCTCGGCGGCGAGGCGGGTGGCAACACGGTGCTGCGCTTTGACGGGATCTTCACCCCAGACGACACCGGCGTTCCGCTCGAGCTCGACGAGCTGCTCTTCCCCGAATACGCAGACGGCCGGACGATCCGCTACGTCGTCAACGAAGAGGACGGTCTCGCGAGCCTCATCGACACCCGCTATCAGTCCGGGGCGTTCGACGGTCTCGTCACGCCGATCATCAGCTTCGGAGATGCCGAGGTCGAAGGCGCCGCCACGCCGCTGGGCTTCCGCCTGGAGCCCGTGCGCCAGGTCGTGTGGGTGAACTTCGCCCCTGCCTACACCGAAGGGCTGCGGTTGTTCGGGCTGCGCGCCGTCGACCAGGCCATCCGCGCCCGCGCGCTGCAGGTCCTGCGGCGCGACTTCGAGACGATCAACGTCGAAGTCCGCGAACAGGAGCCCACCGACTACGCGCTGTACGTGCGCGTCGACATCGGTGGAACCGACCCCAACGGGTTGGGCCTGCTCGGCTACGACAACACCCCAGGCAAAGACACCGAGAACCAGCGCCTGTACGACCGCATCGGTGGCGCGAACGCCCAAACCCAAGAAGACGGCTTTCCCGGCTTCGGGGGGGTATTCCTTCAGTCGCTCTTCGGATACTCGGAGCACCCCGGCGAGTTCGCCGAACCCGTCCGCCCCGACGCTCAGTTCGATCGCCTCTTCGACCCGTTTCGGCCCGACGCGGGCGGGCGTCCGGTGCTCGCCGCCGACCTCACCGGCGAACTGCCGTCCGTCGACGGGACGGCCTGCCCTACTGTCGCTGGCCGTCCCGAGCAAATCGCGTGCGCGATCCATGCTCTTGGCACCCTCATCGGAAGCACCATCTCCCACGAAGTTGGCCACAGCCTCGGATTGGCCGACCCGTACGGACCCGCGTTCCACAACAGCGGCGACCAACCCGACCGCCTCATGGACGCCGACCGCCCATTCAACGAGCGCGCCGAACTCGAAGGCAAAGGACCCTCGCGGTTCTGCGTCGACGAGTATGAGTACCTGCGCGAGATTCTGCCCACGGGCGAGCCGTACGACGTGACCGCTCGTCCCGCGTGCTTCTGAGGCGAGAGGGCTCTGCCCAACTTGGGCAACGTCGCTTCCCAAGGTGGGCAAATCGAAGCGACGCATCCGAGTTTCGTTGCTCCCTGATGCAGGGTGCCTAGACTGCGGCCATGCGGTTGGCCGTTTCCCTCTCGAGCGTGCTGTTGTTGAAAAAGAGTGTA
>CAYSPB010000316.1:0-9245 GCA_964432695.1 uncultured Nannocystaceae bacterium | reverse complement strand
GCGAGCACCGTTCCGTCGGCGGTGCGCAGGGCCTGCTCGGCGAGTGGGTATCGAACGGCGAGCGGTAGGCCGCGCACGACCTCGTTGGCGTGCAGGTGCAGCTCGCTGAGGGGGGCAGGTTCGCCGAAGCCGTCGTCTTGCGCGAGCGCAAACCACAGCGTTTCGTCGCGCTCGAAGACCAGCAGGCCTCCGTCGGCGGAGAGCGTGGGGTTGAGCCCGTCGATTCCCAGTGCATCCGCGTCGTCCGCCCAGTGCGCGGCCACGACCTCATCGTCGGCGACGATCAGCGTGCCGCTGCGGCGGACCAGCATCTCGGCGTCGGTGCTCTCGACCAGGGCGACCGCGTAGGTGAGGTGGCCTCCGGCAACATCCGCATTGCCGTCGGCGTCGCTGGGGTAGGGGTTTTGTCCGTCGGGCGTGGCCATGGCGAGGGCCGGCGCGCCGACGGTGGTGGGGCACTCGACGCCTTCAGAGAACACGTTGGGGCCGAACGTCAGGCCGCCCTCGTCACGCAGATCGATTGCCTCCGGACGGACGGCGACCACGCGGCAGGCGCCCTCGACGTCGGCGAGAAGTACCCGGCCGTCCCAGGTTGCAGCGTGTGGCGCGAGCGGAAGCGCGCCCGTGATGCTGTCGAAGCCGTCGCACTTGCCGATGCAGGCCGGCGCGTCGTCCGCTTCTTCGACCGCCCCTGCGTCATCCGAGCACGCGGTCAGCGCAGTCAGGCCCAAGAGCATGGCCGTCAGCGGCATTTTGCTCTTGGAAATCATGACCGAGGGTCGAATTGCGCGCGCCATCGGAGCCTATGACGCTCGGTGCACACCCACGTTGCAGACATCTGCACACGATGTGCGCAAAAAGCCCGTGTGCTTCCGCAACCGATCCGAAGCCCCCGCGAAATCGCCTGCCCCGACGCGTCTCCCGAAGCTCCACGCAGGCGACAGAGCGAAGCGTCCGAAGGGACGCGAAGCGGGAAAAAACGCCGAGGCCGAAAGCGAACCCCACCGACGGAGGGCGCGCGGAGAACCCACCTCACCCAAAGGGGGGTCCGCAGCGGGCCCGTGTGCCGCGACGCTTACGAGTCCTCATCGTGCACGACGTCGGGCAGCGCCACGGCGCCGGTCAGCTTCGCCCCCGTGATCGCGTTTTCGACCCCGGCCTTTGGGCCCTGGATCATCGTGACCGAGCGTTCGGGCAGGAGGACGCGGTCGATCTGCGCCTCCACGGCCTCCGGCTTCAGCGTCGCGACCTGCTCGGCCAGATCGCGGAAGTACGCGTAGGTCCGGCCGCTCCGTACGGCGCGGGCGAGCGTGTTCGCAAACGACTTGGGATCTCCCTGCGCGTTGATCATCGACTGCAGCACGTTGCGTCGGGCGAACGCAAAGCGACGCTCGAAGTCCTCCCGCGTACGCAGCTCCTCGATCGCCGCCTGGATCGCCGCGAGCCCCTCGCCGGCCCGGGCGCTGTCGATCGCACCCCCGATGCTGATGCGGGGTCGGTCGGTGTCGAGTCGCGCGTAGGTGCCGTAGCTGGCGCCCAGTTCCATGCGAACGCGGCCGACCCCGAAGTTGAGCATCTCCGCCATCACCATCAACGCGGCGTGGTCGTCTCCGTAGACCTCCGCGAGTCCGAAGTCGATCTGCACGTCGGTCTGCACCCGCTCCGCATCGACCTCGCTGAGCACGCGCACGCTACCTGGCTTGGGTTCGGGAACCGGCGGCGCCTCGGGTTCGGCGTACGGCTCGAGCCACGCGTTGGATCGGTTGCGCAGCTCGGGTGACCCGAAGAAGCGGTCGACGTAGGCGACAGCCAGCTCCATGTCGAATCCTCCGGTGATGATGAGCGCGCTGTTGCCAGCTCGATAGTGTTCGGCTCGGAACGCCTCGAGGTCGCGGATGTTGATGTCGCGAAGCTCCTTGGGGTTGGCGATGCGCGGCCGGACGTGCGGGTGCCCTTTGCCATACACCTCCTCGTAGAAGCGGTTGACCCGCCTGGCCTCTTGCTGCCAGCGCTTTTTCTTGAGGATGTCTTTGTTGAAGGCCTTCCAGCCCTCGAGGGCACGCGTCCGGTAGGCGGCGTTGACGGTCTGCTCCGACAGTCCGGCGATGAGAAAGTCGAGATAAATCGACAAGCCGCGGGATGCGAACGTGGTGGCGCCCGCCGACGTGAAGCTGCGAAAGTCGCCGCCGGCCTTGTCGAAGAAGTCCATCAGGTTGCGGCCGGTCGTCGACTCGCGATCGGCCCCAAAGGTGCGCCGAACGAGCGCGGCCAGGTCGGGCTGCTCGGGGGCGTCGAGCGTGCCTGCAGCCACGACGAGCTGCACGTCCATGACCGGCATGCCGCTGCTCTGCACGAGCACGACCTTCATGCCGTTGTCGAGCTCGTACTCCAGCGACTGGCCTTCGGGCGGCGCGATGTCGATGAGCTTGATCGGCTGTCGCGCTTCGGCGGGGTCGATGTCCTCGGGGACCCCGTGGCTCTCCTCCTCCTCGGGCTTGTAGTCGAACTTGGCGCGCTCGATCTCCGGCTCGCTGCCGTCGGGCATGACCTTGATGACCAGCGCTTTTTCGCGGGCGAAGATCTTGCGGCCGACGGCCTGCGCCTGTTCGGACGTCAGGTTGTCGAGTTCGGCGATGTCGGCTCCGTAGAAGCCCGGGTTGGAACCGGGCTCCTCGAGGTATGTGGCGAACGCGTCACCGCTTTGGGTGATCGTGGCGACGGAGTCGATGACGCTCAGGCGTGCCCGCTGCCGGGCAGAGTCGTAGGCGCCGCGGTAGGCCTTGTCGTCCAGCTTGGGGGCGAAGCCTCGGGTGACGGCATCGAGCACTTCGTCGATGCCGCGGTCGAGCTGTTCGGGTCTCTTCGTCTCGACCGTGATGCCCACCAAGCGGGCCTCCTTGCCGCCGAGGCCCTGGAATCCCCAGTTCTTGACGACGCCCAGCGGCCCGGTGTCGACGAAGAACGACAGCGCGATGGCCATCGTCTCGATGCACGCCTGCGAGGCCAGGAAGTTCGGCGTGAACTGCTTGGGCATCCGGAAGAGCACCATTGCGGTAGGAGTCTTCACGGGCGCCTTGACTTCGACGGTGCGGCCGTCGGTCTTGGGCACGGGAACCGGCTTGCGCTTCGCGTCGGGCAGCTTTGGCAGCGGCGCGAGGTACTTCTTTGCCAGCGCGAGCGCCTCCTGCGGGTCGACGTCGCCGGTGATGATCACGTCGGCCTGACCGGCCGTGTAGTGCTTCTTGATGAAGTCGCAGGTGTCCTGAGGTGTGATCGAGGCGAGGTCCTCATCGATGTCGACGCCGGTGGAGTGGTACGGGTGGTCCTGCGGATAGGCCAGGGCGTGGGCTTGCTTGAGGATGACGCCGAACGCTCCTCCGTATCGCCAGCGGTGCTCGTTGCGGACCACGTCCCGCTCTCGCTCGAAAGCCGCGTCGGAGACCTCCGAGCAGTCGTAGCTCAGCCGCCGCGCGGTGTACTTGAAGTAGTTCTCGAGCTCGCCGGAAAGCCCGTTGTGCATGTAGTGGGTCTCGTCCGCCGAGGTGTACGCGTTGAAGAACAGGGTGTGCCGGGGTAGCTCCTGCATCAGTCGAGTGCTCTGCGGGCCATCGGCGCCGATTTGGAACATCAGGTGCTCGACGAAGTGAGCGAGACCCTCCTTACCTTTCGGGTTGTCGCGGCTTCCGACGTGCTGCCGGACGTCGAACTCGACCAGGTTCGTGTAGCGGTCGGGGACGACGAGCAGGCGCAAGCCGTTTTCGAACTCGATCAGGCCAGCCTCGGACGAAAGATCGAGCTCACGCGAGGGCTGAGGCAGCTCGGGCGTTTCGGTCTTGGCTCCGCCGCGTGCTCCGCAGGCCAAGGTGAGGGCGAGCACGGAACAGGCGAGAAGACGGTGCAGGCGCGACATGGACACAGGCGTGACTCGATTCCAGCGTTCTTTAGTTCCCCCTGAGCAGTCGCCGGTTTCGGCGAGGAGCGAGGGGATCTCGTTTCAGCATCGGCGCATCCTCGCGCCGGACCCCATCGTACGCGCTCAACGTGGCGAAACCGTGAACAAGTGCGTTTGGGGACAGGTTTGACCGGCCGGATCCGGTTGCCTATGGTCGCGGGGATCCGCGGCGCCCATGCTGTTCCCCACGTTCGATTTCCTGCTCTTCGCGCTGCCGGTGTTCGCCGGCTATTGGGCGCTGTCGAGCCGGCCGACGGCGCGGGTGCTGTTCCTGCTGGTCGCGAGCTACTTTTTCTACGCTGCGGGGCCCAAGACGACCCCGCCGCCGGCTCCCTGGTACTTCGCCGGCCTGCTGGTCTTTTCGACCTGTCTCGACTACGTCTGTGGCCGCGCGATTTACCGCCACGACGCAGAGGCCAAGTCCAAGGACCCCGCGGTCAAGGCCAAGGCCAAGCGCATTCGCAACGCCTGGCTTTACTTGAGCCTGGCCGGCAACCTGGGCCTGCTCGCCTACTTCAAGTACGCGAACTTCTTCCTGTCGGGCTTTGCGGACCTGCTCGGCGTGGTGGGGGTCGACATCGCGGTCATTCGCCTCGACGTCATCCTGCCGCTGGGCATCAGCTTCTACACGTTCCAGAGCCTCAGCTACACGATCGACGTGTGGCGCGGGCGCCTGGTGCCCGAGAGCTCGCTCGCCCGCTTCGCGCTGTTCGTCGCGTTCTTCCCCCAGCTGGTCGCCGGCCCGATCGTCCGGGCAAAAGAGTTCCTCCCGCAGCTGCAGCGCGGACCCCGGTTCACCCGTGAGGGCCTCGAGGAGGGCGCGTTTCGCGTGCTCAAGGGCGTGGCCAAGAAGGTCGTGCTCGGGGACTTCATCGCAGTCGCGCTGACCGACCGCATCTTCGACGCGCCCGGCACGTTCACGTCGGTCGAGCTGATGATCGCGCTGTACGCCTACACGCTGCAGATCTACGCCGACTTCTCGGGCTACTCCGACATCGCGATCGGCCTGGGTCGCATGCTGGGCTTCACGCTGCCCGAGAACTTCAACCGGCCCTACCAGTCCAAGGACATCGCCGAGTACTGGCGTCGTTGGCACATTACGCTCTCGGCGTGGCTGCGCGACTATCTGTTCTTCCAGATCCTCTCGCGGCTGGGCTCGCGCGGGGGCTACTACGCGCTGTGGATCACGATGTTCCTCGTGGGCATGTGGCACGGCGCCAGCTGGAACTTCGTCATCTACGCCAACATTCACGCGGGCGCGGTGGTGTTCAACCGCTGGAACCGCATGCGCGACCGCAAGCTGACCGTGCGCGGCGTGGTGCTGTGGCCGCTGGCGACGGTGCTGGGCGGCATCGCGGTGGCCACGTTCGGGCGGTTCATCCTGCAGCTCGACTTCGTGCAGAGCACGATCCTCGGCGCGGTGTTCACGGTGGTGTTCATCCTCGTGGCGTGGCTGCCGATGCCCAAGGGCCGCGGCCTCACGTTCGTCCACGTGCTGCTCACGTTCCACCTGGTGGTGGTGTCGCGCATCTTCTTCCGCGCACCCGACCTCGAGACGGCGCGGGCCTTCATCTCGGCCATGCTCACCTTCGACGCGTTCGGCGTCCGGCCGGGCCTGGCCAGCCCTGGCGTGTGGGCGGGCCTGGTGCTTGGGCTTGCGTACCACTTCACCCCGGTCAAGTGGGTCGACGAGACCCTGCGCGACGTCTTCCGCAAGGTGCCGGGCGCGCTCGTGGGTCTCGCCGCCGCGGGCCTGTTCTACGCGCTGATGCGGCTGATGGAAGGCTCGCCGCGCGCCTTCATCTATTTTCAGTTTTAGGGCGCCTTTCGCAAAGGCCCCCGCCGCAGCGGCCGGCCAAGCCGCCCTCGCTCCCCCCCCAAACGGTCTCTAACAAAGGTTTTCATGGTCAACCCACGCGTCCTCAAGAAGGAACAGAAGCTCGGTGAGGCGGTGCCCATGGCGCTGCCGATGCTGCGGCAGGTGGGCCCGGCCATGGCGACCGTGGCGGCGTGCGTGATCGCCACGTACCTGGTGCCGCAGCTTGAGTTCGCGCGACCGTGGACGCCCGGCGAGCCGGTGCCGTTCTGGAACCTGATCGGGCGCCCGTTCGAAGCCGAGGCCATCGCGGCCGAGGAGGAGCGCGCTGAAGAGGTCGAAGAGGTCGCCCAAGAGGTCCTGGCTCAGAAGGACCCCGAGCCCGTCGTTGACCCGCCGCGCGAAGTGGTCGCCGCCGAGACGGTGAAGACGCTGCCGGCCTACGTCGCGAGCGAGGGCGACGACAAGAAGGCCACGCAAGCGCTCGAGCTGTTCGAGGGGAACGAACTCGACGGCTTCTTCGAGCAGCTCGCCCGTACCGACGCCTCGATCGAAGGCGCGATGGTTCGCGTCATTCACTGGGGCGACTCGGCGATCGGCATCGACGGCATTCCCGGCGCGATTCGTCGGCGCATGCAGAACCGCTTCGGTGACGGCGGCCATGGCTTCCACCTGATGGCGCCGCCGAACACCTCGTACCGGCACCGCGAAGTCGACTTCGGCCACAACGACAACTGGAAGAAGTGCTTCATCATCCACAAGTGCCGGAGCGACGGCTTCTACGGCCTGGGCGGCACCACGTTCAGCTCGTGGGGCGGCGGTGAGAGCTCGTTCGCGCCGCACCCCGAGCGCAGCAGCGGCAAGGTCTCGCGCTTCGAGCTGTACTACGCCGGTCAGCCCGAGGGCGGCCATCTGCGGCTGCAGGTCGACGACGGCGAGAAGATCATCGTCGAGACGGCCGCCGATCAGCTCGAAGATCGGTGGCACGCGATCGAAGTGCCCGACGGGCCGCACGAGCTCTCGGTCCGCGCGGTGGGAGAGGGCCAGGTGCGGTTGTTCGGCGTCACGATGGAGCGACCCGGGCCCGGCATCGTGTGGGATTCGGCCGCGCTGGTCGGCGCGTTCACCAACCGCATGAACGAGTTCGATCAGGCCCACCTCGCCGCGCAGATGCAGCACCGGGGCATCGACCTGGTCGTGTTCACGTTCGGTGGCAACGACATGATCCGCAAGGTGAAGATGTCGACCTACGCGGACGAGTACCGGGCGGTCATCGACCGGGTAAAGAAGGCCAAGCCCGACGCCGCGTGCCTGGTGATGGCGCCGCTCGATCACGGGGAGCGTCAGGGCGCCGAAATCGTGTCGCGTGCCGTCGTGCCGCGCATGGTCCAGGCCCAGCGAGAGGCGGCCGAGTCGAGGGGCTGCGCGTTCTTCGACACGTTCGCGGCGATGGGCGGCAAGGGTTCGGCAGGCCGCTGGTACAACCGCAAGCCGCGTCTGATGAGCGGCGACCTCGGGCACGCCACGCTCAAGGGCCATCAAGTCATCGGCGAGCTGTTCTACCGGGCGCTGCTCGAGGCCTACGTGGCCTACCGCGCGCGGGCCGACGTGGAGGGCATTCCCGCCGAAGTGCCAGCTCGCGTGGCCCCCACCAAGACCGCCTCGCCCTTGGGCGGCGCCGCCCCGACACCGCCCCCGGCCGACGGCACACAGGCGCAGCCTGCAGCGCCACCGTCGGCGCCTGCAGAGGTGCCGAGCGAGCCCGATCCTCCCGCCGATCCGCCGCCCACCGAGCGCGTCCTGCCGGGCGTGAACGACCCCGTAGGGGACGATACGCCCGAGAATTCAGACGATTCGCCAACGTCCGGATAGTCGCGCTCGGAAAGTGGGAAGTGCAACCTTCTTTGTGAGGTGTCCGTGCCGACGTTCTCGTCGGCCGGCATTCTGAACTGCTATCCGAACGCTCGATGTCCAAAGTTTGTCTCACGATCGCCCTCGCCGCGCTGTGCTGCGCGTGTGGAACGCAGAGCACCCCCACGGGCTGCTTCGACGCGCCGCTGGCGGAGCAGGGACTGCGCCGCGTCGTCGTTGGATCGACCGTCTATCTGCCGCAGCGGGCTGAAGATGCCGATGACGCCTGCGGCACCGTCACGTGGCGCGTGACCGAGGCGCCCGAGGGCAGCAAGAACGCGGTCGTCGATGGCGCCGATGGCTTTGGCCGCTTCACCGCGGACGCTGCGGGCGACTACGTGTTCGCGGCCGACGGTGAGGACCCGATCGAGATGACGGTGGTCGAGCGGGCGCCGTTCACCAACCACAACCTGTACCCGACCAACGGTGCGGCCGTACACGGCGGCTCGCTGTGGGTCGCCAGCGTGCTCACCCCGCACGTGCTGCAGCTCGACCCCCAGTCGCTGGCGGTGCAAGCGGAGATCCCCGTCGGCGATTGGCCCGTCGCCGTAGCCGCCTCCGAGGCGCGGGACGAGGTGCTCGTGGCCCAGCGCGGCGCCGACACGCTCGGCGTGCTCGATGCCGCGTCGGGACGCTTGGTTGACGCGGTGTGGGTGGGTGATGAGCCGGCGTCCGTCGTGGTCTCGCCCGATGGCGCCACCGCCTACGTCGCGCTGCCCACCGAGGGCATGGTCGCGGTCGTCGATCTGGAGACCCGCGCGGTGATCGAGCGATGGACCGCCATGGCCGACGCCAACACGCTCGCGCTCACGCCCGATGGCGGCACGCTGCTCGTCGCGCCGCGCCGCTCGGGGCAGCCCGAGCGCCCGCCCTACGCGGCCGACCCCGTCGACGCCGAGCGGGACGTGGTCGCGCTGTCGACCGAGGACGGCAGCGAGGTGCGCGTGTGGAACGACGTGGCCTCCACGATCGGCCAGCTCGCGGTCTCGGCCGACGGCAGCCGCGTGTACGCGACCCGGTTGATCAACGACACGGCCGTGAGCCTGGCCGACGAGAACGCCCCCAGCTTCGTGTACGAGCTCGTCGCGTGGAGCCTGGCCGATGGCGCCGAAGTGGGTGCGGCCAACCTCTCCACGATCGAGTCGCCGTGGGTCGGCGCCTCGGGCATCGTCGAAGCCGGCGGCGCGGTGTGGGTCGCGATCGAGGGCAACGACGTGCTGCTGCGCATCGACGCGAACTCGTTCGAGGTGCTCGAGGTCGTCGACGCACCCGGCCGACCGCGCGCCATCACGGCGGCCGACGGCTCGGTCTTTGCGTGGGGCCACCAGGGACGCTCGGTGACGGCGGTGCCCGAGGCAGGCGGTGCGCCGCGCAGCCAGGTCGTCACCACCGACCCGCGCTCGAGCGAGGTCGCGACCGGCCAGGCGTTCTTCACGGGTGCCGGACGCGACTTCGGTCGGTTCTGGTCGTGCAACGGCTGCCACGCCGACGGCCTCACCGACACGCTGGTCTGGAACGCGGGACCGCTCGAGGACCGCGTCGTCTTGCGTCCGTTCTCGTGGCTGG
>CAYSPB010000315.1:0-9272 GCA_964432695.1 uncultured Nannocystaceae bacterium | reverse complement strand
TACACGGCTGCCATGACGGCGTCGATCGACGCCCCCATCACGGCGACCAACGCGTCCGCCTCCGCCTCGGTCATCACCAGCGGCGGGGCGAACAGCATGTGGTCACCGCGGGTGCCCTCCACTGTTCCGCGGCAGGCGTAGGTGACGACCCCACGCTCGAGCGCTTCGGCTTGGACGCGCTTGGCGACCATCAACGCGGGTGAAAACGGGGCCTTGGTCTGTGGGTCGTCGACGAATTCGATGCCCAAGAACATGCCGACGCCGCGAACGTCTCCGACACCGCGGCGCCCGAGCAGCGTCCGTAGCCCCTCGAGCAAGTGCGCACCGACGCGTGCCGCCTGCGCGACCAGCTGCTCGTCCTCGATGACGTCCAGCACGGCTTCCCCGACCGCTGCCACGAGCGGGATGCACGAGTAGGTCTGCCCGCTTTGAAATGGCAGGCCGCTCGCCACGATGGGTTCGAGCACGCGATCGTGGGCGATGACGGCGCCCATCGGAATGTAACCGCCGCTGATCCCCTTTGCGCAGGCGAGGATGTCGGCGTGGGTTCCGAAGTGCTCACACCCGAACGCACGGCCCGTCCTCCCGAAACCGGTCATCACTTCGTCTGCGATCACGAGCACGTCGTGGGCGCGGCACAGCGCTGCCATCCGCTCGAAGTAGCGATCCGTCGGTGCAACAGCGCCCAGCGCTGCCCCGACGACGGGCTCGGCCACGAACGCGATCACCTCATCGGCGTGCTGCTCGAGCATCTGGCACGCTTCGTCGATGAGCGCATCTTCATACTCGGATTCGGACATCCCCGCGGGACGTCGCCACGGAAAACACGGCGCGAGATGCAGGTGCTGCCCGCCCATCAAGCCGAGGTAGAAGTCGCGGCGAGCTTTGAGTCCGCCGACGTCCAGGGCGAGGATCGAGTTGCCGTGATACGAGCCGTGCCGGCCCATCACCCGCGTGCGCGTGCTCCGGCCCTTGGCGCGGTGGTACTGGTACGCGAGCTTGATCGAGTTTTCGATCGCCTCGGTGCCGCCGCAGATCGTCCACGCATGGTTGAACCCCGCGGGCGCGAAGTCGCAAAGCCGCCCGAGATATCCCTCCAGCACTTCACTGTGAAACACGTGGGTAGGATGCACCGCCAGGGTCTGCGCCTGTCGGCTCAGCACCTCCGCAACCCGCGGATGTCCGTGGCCGAGGTTCGTGACCGCCGCCGTGCACCCACTCGCATCCAGGTATCGCCGACCGTCGCGGTCGACCACGTATGCCCCCTCCCCCGATACGACCTCGGGGTAGGCCGCTTCATAGTCGGCACAGATCAGTTGAGACTGGATGACGTGACGAGGCCGCACAGCCGCATTGTACCGGCGGCTCAGCCGTCGCCGCGCAGCGTCCAGATCTCGCGACCTGTCTTGAGCACCTTGCGGTCGATGTTGAACCCGTCGGCCCCTTCGGCCATCGCCATCTCCCGAAGCTCCGCGATGTCCGCCTCGGTCCCGTCGCAAAATCCGATCGGGCGAGGGTTGTTCGGCTGGACCAGCTGCACCTGAAGCTCCCCACGGTCCCACCGCGTCTGGGTTTCGTTGCTGTGCGAGTAGATCATCCGCGCGAGCCTACGCCCCGGACCCCGTCGATTCACCCACAGATTCCGCGGCGTTCGTGCTCGCATTGCACATGCAAACTGCTTGCACTAAAACGAGCGTGCCTTTCGGAGACGCACTTCGATGAACACGCAGACGCACGCCGACGACTCTCGCCTTCCGGTCACCGTCCTTTCCGGCTTTCTCGGAGCAGGCAAGACCACCCTGCTCAACCAGGTGCTCAACAACCGTGAGGGCCGGCGCGTGGCCGTGATCGTCAACGACATGAGCGAGGTGAACATCGACGCCGCGCTCGTCGAACGCGGCGGCGCGGAGCTGTCGCGGACCGAAGAGAAGCTCGTCGAGATGTCCAACGGCTGCATCTGCTGCACCCTGCGTGACGACCTACTCGCCGAGGTATCTCGTCTGGCCCAGGAGAAGCGCTTCGACTACCTGCTCATCGAGTCGACCGGCATCTCCGAGCCGATCCCGGTAGCGCAGACGTTCACGTTCGAAGACGAGAACGGCGTGAGCCTCAGCCAGGTCTCGCGGCTGGACACGATGGTGACGGTCGTCGACGCCGCGAACTTCCGCCGTGACTACAACGCAGCCGACGCACTCGCCGAACGCGGTGAATCGCTCGGCGAAGACGACCACCGCACCGTCACCGACCTGCTCATCGACCAGATCGAGTTCGCCGACGTCATCGTGCTCAACAAGCTCGACCTCGTGACCGAAGAGCAGGCCAACGAAGTGAAGGCGATCATCGAAGCGCTCAACCCCGGCGCCAAGGTCGTCCCGGCCACGCGCAGCCAGGTGCCGCTGGACACGGTGCTCGACACCGGCCTGTTCGACTACGAAAAGGCCGAAGCCTCCGCCGGATGGATCCGCGAGCTTGCCGGCGAGCACACGCCCGAAACCGAGGAGTACGGCATCTCGAGCTTCACGTACCGCACGGCCGAGCCGTTCGATGCGGAGCAGCTCTGGGCCTTCTTCCACGACGACGCGAACTGGAAAGGCGTGCTTCGCTCCAAGGGCTTCTTCTGGATCGCCGCCGACCCGCGCGTCGCCTTTGCGTGGGCGCAGGCGGGAGGCGTGAGCAGCATCGATCCCATCGGCATGTGGTGGGCGGCCGTTCCGCGTGACCGCTGGCAACACCCCGAAGGCCACCGCCCAGACCAGCAGCCGGATTGGCACGCCCGCTACGGCGACCGAAACCAGCAGCTGGTCTTTATCGGCCAGCATCTCGACGAGAAAGCCCTCCGCGCCAAGCTGGACGCCTGCCTGCTCGCGCCCCATCTTGCGGCGGCCGAGAGCACCGCGTGGGCCAACATGCCGAATCCGTTTCCGGCGCTGTCCGTCAGCGGCGGCTGAGGCCGTCGAGCTCAGGGCGCGGAGAGCGTCACGACGCGAACCTGCTCGTCGGCAGCCCAGGCCGCGTACGCAGCCGTGCAGGACAGACCGGCGTCTGGGTTCAGATTGCCCTCGAGCGACCAGCGGAGGGTTGCTCGGCCGTCGTGACGAACCAGTTCCTGTGAGGCGGCCGACAGCGTGCAGACCTGGGAGCCACATCCACACACCGCGGTGATTCCCGGAACCGCGACGATCGCCTTGGGCCTCGTTGCGCCCACGCCGACGCGGAAGACGGTGTCGTCACGGGCAAAGAGCACGTCACCATCGGCCTGCACGTCCCACAGACGCGGCTGAATCGAACCGACGTCGAGCCGCGTGCCCTTACCTCGACGGTCTACCCGCCACAAGAACGACGCACGCCCCGGAGGGTCCACGACCGGGACGACGACGACGCCCGCCCCCGCTGCAAGGCCTCGGACCATCCATGCGCGTGACAACCCAGCGTCGAGTCGTTCGACGTGCATCCCCTCCACGCGCCACAGCTGTGTATCGGACACGCGGGCGTACCAGGCCTCGCCAAACGCGAGGTCCTGGCGCAGCGGCGGTGGGGCAAGGCCGGGAAAGGGCTTTCGGTCCAGCGTTACGAGGTCGAGCGCGCCGTTGTCCTCGGCACCGAACCAGGCGAGCACGGCCCCGTCGGTGGCAAGCGCGTGCGGGTCGCTCACGGTGACCAACGACGTCAGGCGCGGTCCCTCCGCCGTGACCCGCCAGATCGTTCCGGCGTGCACGAACGCCGCTCCCCCGGCGATCGCCACGACATCCTCGGCCCCGCCGGGCACTTGAACGACGACGTGTGCCTCTCGCTGCTCGATCGTTGGTGAGAGTGTGTCGTCCGGCGCGGGGTCGCCAGCAGGCTGTTCGCCGTTTGCGTGGCTCGGGCCAGGGGCCGGCACAGCGGACTCGACGACGGAGATTGCCGGAGCATGCCTGGAGCCGTCGTTTGGAGACGGTACGTCACGGCCTCCCGAAGGCTGGCACGCAAACCCGCAGGCGCACAGCAGCGCAACCGCGAAAGCCCCGCTTCCAATCGACGGGCCAACCGTCGGTTCAGCCGGCGGGTCGGCGCGTCGGCACGCGCGACGAGCGACCGCGCTCATGGCCGCAGCAGTGCTCCTGCGGTGGCCGCGTAGGACTTGCCGTCGAGACGCTCCGCAATGATCTCCCGGTTCTCGTCCACCAACTCATAGAACTCGTAGTCGTGGAAGAACTCCAGCAGGAAGCGCCCGTAAGTACCTCCAGGGCCATCGGGCTTGAAGGCCTTCGTCGCGCTCGACTCGACGGTGAAGCCAAGCTCGAGCACATCCGCGTCGGCGGGGCAGACGATGCGAAAGCCAAGGATGTCATCGCGATACTGCGCCTTCCCGGAAACCGGCGTCACGACGGGCTGGCCCATGTCCGGATGCGGGGCGAGCAGGTCGGCATCGAAGTGCAGAAGGTCGTTCACGGAGACCGCCTTGTCGGGACGATATCGGTACACGAAGAGGAACACCTCCTGCCCCGCGCGAAACGCCTTGCTCGCACGTTTCGCGCGAATGGAGATGCGACCGGGGCGACCGTCGAACAACCCCACGGCCGCGTTGCCGGGCAAGTTGTTCTTCATGTCGATGGCCGTCCCGTCGTCCATGACCCATCGAACTTCGTAGTTCTCATCGACCAGCTTCGCAGGCTTTCCCGCAGGATGGTCCGCGTTGAAGTGCAGGAGCTCGGTCACCTTGCTCAGGGTTGGAAGCGTGCCGTTCGCCCAGTCTTCGAGGTTCATGCCCTCCGCCCCCTTGGCGACCAAGGCCGCCCAGGGCTGCGTGCGGCGTACGGCCTCGTTGGCGTGTTGCCAGGCTTCGACCAGCGGCATCGACGGGTTCCGAGCCAGCTTGTCGACGAACTTGGCCATGACCCACGCACCGATCGCACCGCCGGCGTACGAGAGGTGGTAGCCGAGCACGAGGTAGACAGGCTGGTCGTGGTTGAACAACGGCAGCCACGCCGGAGCGAGGTCTTCGTGTACGTTGTTGCAAGAGGGCACCATCAGGCACTTCAAGCGTCCCGACCGCGCTTCGGCTTGATGGGCCGTGAAGGCGGACGAGAGGTTGATCTCCGCATAGTCGCCGGATCCGTCGCCCCACACGCCGCCGTTGGAACCGTGGCCGCTGACCACGAGCCAATCGATGGGCGCCGGCGCAGCGACGTCTGCCACGAAGGCATCCCCGTCGAGAGCGGGGCTCGTCACCCAGCGCTCGAACAACGGCTGGTCGCCCTCGCCCGGGTGTCCAACGAGCCCGCGCATCGGGCGACGCCCGCGGCGAAACGACCGAACGACAAACTCACTCGCTGGCACGTTTGCGCCGGCACGCTTGGTTCGAGATCCGCTCGCACGCGGCAGCGATGCGAACGCATTCTCGAATCCGAGCCGTGACGTCGACCCGTGCACGAAGGCGGCCCCATCGCGTGAATCCTGGTACTCGAGCCAGGCAACGCGAAGATGTCGAGCCAACGAACGCATGGCTAGGAGACCTCCTCCTTGGGACGTTCGGCGTCATCCTCGGGCGTCTCCGGCAGGTCCCAATCCCGGTCCTGCCAGGGTCGAAGGTCCTGGTCATGCGCCCGCAGAAGCATGGCAACCGTGTCGTCGTCCAGGGCGCCGCTCGGTTCGAGACCGTAATCCAGCTGAAACGAGAGCATCGCGTCTTCGAGCACTTCAACGTCCTCGACGTCGCGGGAGGGAGCCGGCAAGCGTAGGTAGCCCAGGTGGTGAAGCCGCTGCCACGCGCCGGACGGAGTCGCTACGTCGTCGAGGGACGTGAACACCCTCCTCTCGACGTTGCGTCCCCGTACGGTGTAGCGAAGGTCCGCATGTGCGCCCCGGCCAGGCTGAATTGCGAGCCGACCCTCGGCGTCGGTCTCCAGCGATTCGACCGTGCCGCCCGCGTAGATGACCTCGACCGTCACCGCCGCCGAAACGCCGAATAGCGCGTCGTCGAGGACGATCGCGTGCACCCGATTGGCCGCATCGAGCTCGATCGTCTCCATTGCGCGTTGCCGCCATTGCGCATAGGTCGCGTCCTCCGTGGGGCTGACGTCGCCGGGGCGCGGCGGAATTACGCCCAGCGGCGGATCGAACACGAACAGCTCCACGCGACGGTTTGCGGCATCGTTCCCGTCGACCGGGAACGACTCGCCACACCCGTAGCATTCGAGCGACACCCCGTCGGGAAGCGTCGTCCCGTCGAGCGACATGTACTCGGAGATCAAGGCCTCGCGCGTCACGGGACCCGCGACACCATCGTCCGCCAACCCTCGCGTTCGCTGAAAGTGCAGGAGCGGCGAGCCCTGCACGGTTTCGCCCGATCGCTCGAAGACGGACGCCAGCATCATCGCGTCCTCGTGGCCACCCCACCGCTTCTCCCACGGCACACCCGAGTCGTACCAACCAAGCCACGTCTGTGGGTCGTCCCGCAAGAACGCGGCCACGGACTCGGCTCGTTCGAGCGAAAGAGGATCGTTGAAGTCGGGCTCGCCCGTGGCGTCGGTATGCCCTACGAGCAGGAGCGACGCCTCCGGATGGTCCGTGTACAACGCGGTCAGCCGCGGGACATGGCCGAGGGCGCTCGGCAGCAAGAACGCCCGGTTCGTGTCGAAGAGCATGCCGCGAATCCGCGCCAGCGTAACCTTGGGCTGAAAGACGACGGTGTGCCGCTGCTCGGAGGAGAGCTGCACGGTCGGCAGCGTTGCCGCGGGCGCAAGATAGGTATGGGCCTCCCCAGCGTCCATCCAGTCGCCCTCGCGAGCCTGCCCCCAGCGTTCGCGCAGCATCTCCACCACGGCTGCGGCGTCCTCGAACGTGACCGTGCCACGGCCAGAGTTGGCGTCGATGCGCGCGACCCCGGAAGCATCGGTCGTTGCGGAAATCGATGCACCGTCACACACGAACACCAGCGGCACAGACGCGAGCCCCTGCCCCAGCTCGTCGACGACGCGAAGCTCGTACCATGCCGTGGTCCGGTTCGAGTTGGGATTCGGGCCGGGCTCGGGCCGAGGACCGGGACCCGCTGGGAGCGGTGCATGCGTCGATGGGTCTCCCCCGGTCGGGCTCGGCATCGGCGCGTCCGGACCCGTGGAAGGCTCGACGCCTGGGGCGTCCTCGGTCCGCGGCGACAACATGATGCCGGAGAACTCCACCTCGACACCGGCATCGGCTTCGAGGTCGCCGACGAAGCGACGCTCACCGCCTGCGAGCGCACCCGCTGGGTTTCCGCTCGGTGCGTATACCTGATAGCGAACCGAAACGGATGCACTCTGCTGATCCATCACTTCGAACGTCAGCGACTCGAGATCACGCTTCGGCTCATCTGGTGGCAGCAGGTCGATGAGGTCGGTCTGTGGAGGTTCATCGAGCGTGGGCGGTTGGACCCGCGTCGTCAGCAGTTCGAAAGCACCGGAGGTCAAGCCGGTGACGAGCCACGCAGCGAGCTCTTCCATCGTCGCGCCAGACCCCAGACTCGCTTGCAGCGCCGCGACGTTGCTGGGGTCCGAGAGAATCCGCGCCACGAGGTCCGAGGCGGCCGGCTCGGAATTCGTACGCAGCCGGTGCTTCCAGCTCACCAAAAAGCCGGTGCCTGCGGTCGTCCGCAGACGCTTCGGGTCACCCAGCACGCCCTGATCTGGCCACGGACCCCGTCGCGAAGCAAGTGCAGCATCTCCGATGGACAGGCGCGGCACGCCGCGCAATCGCCTGCAAGCCCACGTGATTCGGCGACCAGCCGCGCGGCTGCGCACCCCGTATCTGACCAAGTCGGCGTCGGTGCTCCTCCGAAGCGCGTGGCCTCGACGAGTTGGGCTCGCCCGGACGCGGTCGTGCAATCGGCCTCAGCGGGGTTCAATGACCACGCCGAGGACCTCGCGCCACGGGTCCAGCACGCATCGAAGCTGCTCCGGGGCGGTCGCTGCATCGCGGCAAGCCGCGAAGTGACGGCGTGGGCGGAGCTCGACGTAGCGGACGCCGCCGCTGGTTCGCCCGAGGTCGACGATGTGGCCCGAAACGAAGTATCCCTTCTTGCCCCGGGTCCAGAGGCTCTGACTTCGGACCGCCCATCCCGGTTCCGCTTCAGCCGTGCGAGACACGAAATAGACGCCGTCTTCACCCCGTGCCAGGCCGTCGAGCATGCACTGCAGCGCATCTGGGTCTTCGACGATCGCGGTGTCGGGCCCGCAGTCGACAGACTCGTCGTTGCCGGGGCAGAGCAGCGTCACGTCGTCACAGGGCGTTTCGTACTCACAGGTGTTGCGAATGTAGGGATTTCCAAACTCGTCATCTTCGTATGCCTCGAAACAATGGGCTGCCGGACCGAGCTCCTGACAGCCCCCGAGGGCAACGACGCAAAGAGAGCCAATCAAGCCAAGCCGAAGCATGGTCACGCGTGGTGCAACGAGTGTTCCAGCGTTGGGAAGCCGTGCGAACGGACCGAGCCGGTCTGCACCAGGGCATCCGTGTCGCACACGGCTCGTCGTCACGACATCGACGACACGCTCGCGCCCGGTCAGTCGATGTCGAGTTGGTAGTCGACGATCATGTCGGCGCCATCGAACGCGGCGAACTTCGTATCCCAAATCGACAGCCGCGCGCACTCGCGGATGCCGGTGTGGTCGAGGCCCTCGGTGAGGTCGACGTCGACGCCGCGGACCTTTCCGCTGGGCGCCACTTCGAAGATGAGCTCGATGGACCCCGGCTCGAGCGCGCGCTCGTCGTAGCAGGCGGAGATGCCGACACACGTCAGCACCTCGCTCGTGGCCTGGTCGAGGCGCTGAAGCAGTGCCTCGTTGTGAATCGTCTCGTTGCCCGCGTCCATGTTGGTTGCGCGCGTGCGCGTAGGACCCAGCCCCGGCACGTGCGAGTCGTCCTTGGCTTCGTATGGCGGGACATCCCCCTCCTCGTAAGGGCACTCGCCGAAGTTCGGCAGATCGACCCAGTGGGTGTCCTCGTCTTCGATGCGCTCGACCATCATCTCGGAGCCCTCTTCGCGCTCGAGCATGGCAACCGCGTGACCGTGTGCGGAATGGGTTTCAGGCTCGCTGCTCGGGGGCGCGTCGGACTCGGCGCTCTTGCCCGCGCACGCAGACATGGCGAGAGCAAACAGCAGACACGCGGTCGGGGACATCGAGGACGACGTCATGGGCGGATGCTAGCAGCCTGGGGTGCAACGCGGCACGGGGAAGCCTGGCCGAGGACACGCCTTACGAAGCGAAGTCTCGCGCGAGCACGCCAGCACTGAGTTCCCCCGAGATCAAGCTGGG